>NZ_CP011232.1:1523056-1846113 GCF_001027025.1 Kosmotoga pacifica | reverse complement strand
CCTTTTTGATCCATGGAGGTGAATTCCATAAGGGCCTCGAGTATGTCGAAAATAGTAACGACACCTTTCAGGGTCATATCCTCAGAGACTACGGGAATAACGAGGTCGTGGCTCTCTATGAGCATCAAAACGACGTCTTCTATGATATCTGTGTCGTAGCTGAAGTATTCCGGCTCTTCAACAATATCTGCCAATTTCACTTCAGAATCGTATTCAACAAGCTGCTTCCCCTTGACTACCCCGAGAAGTTTTTTCGCATCATCATGGACAACAATTGTAGAAAGGTTGTATTCTTCTGCAACTTTCATTACATCGGAAACACTCTGCTCGGATGAAAACACGGGAAAAGCCCTGTTTATCCACTTGCTAACCCTCATAGTCATCGCCTCTTTTTGATAGATTCGTGAGATATGATACAATAATCCAGCAGTACTCTTCAAGTATAGCAGAGAAACAGGGGGTAAAGAGATGTATCGGGGATTGATAAGGCTTCTCGAACTATATACCAACCTTTTCACCATGTTTCGCTGGAATAATCGACCTGCACTGCTGAGAACAAATGAAGCGGAAAATGCGTTCATTTCTGCCCAGTTTTCACTATTGATGTCTCTCATTGCCAAACAATCCGGCGAAATAGTCGATGAAGAAAAACTCTTCAAACGAATAGTCCTTAAAGAACTTCCTAAGTGCATTCTCTCCGACATCTCTGTTGATACGAAAGTTCTAATCAAAGAACTCGACCCCGAAAAATGGGAAGCCGTCTTCAATACCACTGTTGCAGAGGTCTCTTCCCTATTGCCTGAAAGACATAGAGAAGACTTCATGACTGAAATGAAAGCAGCAAAGGATGAAAGCCTTGAAGGCTTAATAATAAGCGCTGGGGACCTGCTATCTGCAAACCTTGAGGCAAATATTCATTCGCGTTTTTTCCCTGAGTATTATGAAGAAGCCCTTGACAGCCTTAAAAAGCGCCTTGCAGTCTTTAGGGATCTCAGGCCGTACAGAGTGTTAAAAGAAAGTGACTGGATGAAGAACTACCGAGAAGCCCTTGTGGTTCTTTTAAGGGCAGTTCGGTGGAACCGTCTAAAGAGAAACGTCGAGACAACAGTAGCCGGTCATTCGTTCTACGTTGTTGTTGTAGCCTTCTTTCTTGCTCTTCTTGAGAACGAAGCCGGGAACACTATCGACACGCTGGAGGTTGTTAAAAGGGCGCTGCTTCACGATATACCGGAAAGTCTGACCGGTGACATCATCACCCCAACAAAACAAAAAGTCAAAGGTTTTGAAGAAGTTGTTTCCAGAGTGGAAGAGAAGATGGTCAGCAAAAAGCTGTTATCGAACATGCCACCTGAAATCGTTAAAGAGCTCAAACCACGTATGCTGGATCCATTCGAGGGCAAGGAAGGCAGATTGGTAAGAGCCGCTGATCTATCGGCGGCTGTCGTTGAATGCCTTATGGAAATAAAGACGGGAAACGCTCAACTTGCCTTCCGTTCAGCAATGAATAAAATGCTTGAGAAGCTTTCTGAATCGGAATTTGAAAGTGTACGTTATCTCTCCGATGCTTTCCGCTTGGGACTTGAGTGGACAGGTAGATGAACTTCGCTGTTTGATCAACGAGTGTGGACTCATCAGAAAATCATTCATCTCCTTCAGAATTCACAATCTAAATAATTGTGAACACAATAAAAAACGCGCCAAGGATACAGGCGCGTTTTAAAATTCTGTGGACGATCAAACTACACTTCCAAGGAAATCTTCAAATCTGTCCAGACCTTCTTTTAATTCCTCCATAGAACTTGCATAAGACAATCTGACAAAACCTTCCGCGTTGAATGCGCTACCCGGTATCATTCCGACACCAGCGTCTTCGAGCAGCGAAACACAGAAGTCGAAAGAGTTTCTGAATCTTTTTCCAAGGAATTCTCTGATATCAACAAAGAAATAAAAGGCTCCTTTCGGGTACGGAAATTTCAGGCCCATTTCTTTCAACCTTTTTCCAACATATTCTCTTCTGCGCTTGAACTCTTCTACCATATAGCCCGTGTCAACGTCGAGCGCTTTGAGGGCTGCGTATTGCGCTATCGTGTTCACGTTGGATGTAGAATGTCCCTGTATTTTTGCCGCGGCTTTAGCTATACCCGCGTTCGCAGCGAGATAGCCGACTCTCCATCCAGTCATCGAATATGCTTTGGAGAAAGCGTTAATAACCACCGTGTGTTCTTTCATCCACGGGAAAGAAGCGATGCTCACGTGTTCTTCATCAAAAGCTAGTTTTTCATACACTTCATCGGAAATAACGATCACGCCGCGTGCTTTTAGGAGCTCGGAAAGCTTCCGCAAAAATCCTTTGTTGTAAACCGTGCCGGTAGGGTTGTTGGGAGAATTTATTATCATCACTTTTGTGCGGTTGCCGATAGCCTTTTCAATTCTTGACAATTCTGGAATGTAGGAATCTTCCGGAAAAGCAGGAACAAATACAGGTATTCCTCCACACAGCTTTATCTGGGCTTCGTAACTGACCCACGACGGAGAGACGATAATAACTTCATCACCAGGTTCAATGAGGGCTTTCAAAGTGTTGTAAAGCGCCTGTTTTCCACCGTTTGTCACCACTATTTCATCAGGGGAATAGTCCAGCTCGTTTTCCTTTTTCAGCTTTTCGGCTATCCTCTCACGCAGTGTCCTTATCCCGGCAGAACCTGTGTATTTAGTCTTGCCAGCTTTAATTGCCTCGATCGCAGCTTCTGCTATTGGTTTGGGTGTGGGAAAGTCAGGCTCACCGGCAGTCAGTTTCACAACATCCTCACCACGTTCAAGCTTCTCTAAAACCCTCTGGTTAAACTGGAGCGTCACAGACGGAGCCACTGATTCCACATAATGTGAAAGTTTCATCAAATCACCTTCCAGCAGGAAATTCAAAGTAATTATACTCCAGCTTTTTGCAGTTTACAATTGATAAAACGACGCTTACAGAGATTGTATGCAGAGAAGAACTGTTGTAGGTGGTAGGTTGTTGGTTGTACGTGATAACGAGAACCGAGATCCGAGAATCGAGAGTCCAAGAAAAACGGTGGTAGGTTGTTGGTTGTTTGTGATAATCGAGAGCCGAGAGTCTGAGAATCCGAGATGAAAGAGCGAGATTGAATGTTGGAGATTGGAGCATAGATGAAGAACGGGTTTTGGGTATAGGGTATGGAGAAAATCGAGATCTGAGATTCGAGACCCGAGAGAGCGAGAAAAAACAAGAGGTTTGCGAATGCTGAGGCCCTTATTGATCAACGGAAGACGGATAACGATAAACGGCTCTTTATGGTCATGGTTTCTCGGATCTCGCCTTCTCGGATTCTCGGTTCTAACAAACAACCCACAACCGACAACCTACAATTGAGTTTGCTTAAGATTTTCAGTGACATGTTATGATAATAGGGGTTAAGTTACTTAGTACCCATTAAGTTACTTAGTACCTGCTAAGTGATTCTTGAAAGAGGTGATCAAAATGCTATTTTCACTAAGTCCCAAACGAAGGCGCGAGGAACTTTTTAACAGAGAAAAGGAACTTGATATGCTTTTCAGTGCGGTTGATAAAGGGAGAATAGTCATTCTGGATGGTTTAAGAAGGATAGGAAAGACTTCACTTTTAAGAGTTTTTCTGGAAGAATCGAATAATTATCATATATTCATAGATTGTAGGGCCTTTATGAAAAATGGTTTGATAGATATTCAAGCCTTTGATAGAAATCTACTGGAAAATATTCAACAGACCCTTAAGAAGGGGAAACTTAGCAGATTACTTGACATGTTATCCAGCATTTCAGTCAGCGGAGTCCAGATATCATTTAATAACAGGGGTACTATTTCAAACTTGGCTTCCATATTGGAAAAAATCAACAATTCCCTAAAAAAGAAAAAGTTTGTTTTAGCTTTTGATGAAGCTCAGTATCTAAAGTTCTATGGTAGGGGAGGAAAGGATTTTCTGAATCTCCTTGCATACGTTTACGACAACCTTGAAAATATTGTTTTCATACTCACGGGATCAGAGGTAGGGCTGCTCCATGATTTTCTCAGGGTTGATGACCCCAATGAGCCTTTGTATGGTAGGTTTATGAACGAAATCACTCTTGAAAGATTTTCAAGGGATAAGTCCCTTGAATTCCTGGCAGCAGGTTTCAAAGAGGCTGGCATTGAAATTTCAGGCACAACTTTAGAAAAGGCTGTTGATAGACTCGATGGTATTGTAGGATATCTTTCCATGTATGGTTATATCTCCTGCGAAAGAACTGGCATATCTCCAGATGATTCGTTAGAGAAGGCAACAGAAATGGCTATGAACCTTGTAAAGCAGGAAATTCAAGCACTCGTTGATAGGTCTTCAAATTACGGATACGTTCTCAAAGCGATATCTTTTGAAATAAATAGATATTCGAAAATAAAGGAGTTCATCGAACTAAATCATGGTAGGATTTCGGATCCAACTCTGAGCAAAATACTCAATTCCCTTGTAAAACAGAGCTTCATAGGAATTAGTTATCACAAATCAATGAAAAGCTATTTTATCCCTGATCCAATCGTGAAACTTGTATGCCGGGAGCTGGATTGATCACATTTTTCACTCAAATAAATAAGTACTTTCCTGTTATCGAGAAATTCCAACAATACCAAAAAGCTCCCACTGAATGGAGAGTGGTTAGAGATTTGTTTGATGAAGGAACTACATTTTGTTGAGTGTTTCGAGGATCACCAAGACGATGTCATTGAAGGAGTCTTTTTTGAACAACCTCGCACCGGCCTCTTTCCGCCTCTCTCCGGAGATGATGGCAGAACAAACAACAAGGATGACGTCATTCAGACCGTACTTCAGTCTTTCTATGAACTCAACCCTGAAGCTTGGTAACGATTCCCTTATAGCCGCAACAGTGGCTTCAACCGCCGCCATGTATTTCTCATCGTCGTTGATATCCACCACAGAACTGCCCGATAGCTGTTTTCCGTCATCGTCTATGTTGACACTTACAGTAAGGCGTTTGCTTGAAGATTTTGTTTCCACGGAAATCAGGTTAAACCTCGCCGAGGCATCAACGAGACTTTCTTCGTAAGTCCCTGTTTCTGCTGTTTCCTGTTCGTCATCCGAAATTTGTGCCACGCTGACTATTTTCCGATCGATTTTGATTCCAGAAGCCGCGTATATTGCGGTTTCGATGTCGCGAACCAGCTGTTTCGCGGGTTTCTTGATGTCCGCCAGAATGTGTATCTCTTTCAATTCCCCACCTTCATTAGCGAGAATTTTTGCTCCCTTTACTCCTGGCAGTTTATTGACTATCTGCTCGAGCGCAACCACATTTTCCATCCGAATTCCCCCTTAACTTCAGATGAACGCAAAGATTAGGGAAACTCCAGCGAGAATAATAGAAATCACAAGAAACAATACACCCTTTTTATCATAAGTCTTCGGATCGTCCGATTTTCTAACCTTTCTCGTACCAATCTCAAAAAACACAAGACTGACAAAAAAGAATACTATTGCCGCTGAAAAGAATATGGATGACAACATTTTCATAAGTCATTCCTCACAATTTTCCCTTCTCTATAGACCGGAACAGTTGAGAACAAATCAATTTTAGCACAAAAGTGGACGTCTTTTTCAAATCCTTTCATGATCAATTTTCTTCCATGGCTGGCGATGGTACTCATGGTTTTTTCGATCTCGCCACCGTATCTATTGAAAAGTTCGAGTGCGATCAGAGCCGAATCAGTAAGCTCTAGATCCGGATTCGAAGAAAGAAGGAATTTTATTAATGCACCAGCACAGAGTACATCTTCAAGACCCACTTCTCCTCCTGAACCGGCACAACCGATCCCTAGTTCGCTGGGTTCAAGTTTCTGTATTTCCATTGCAACTGCACTAATGTTAAGAAAAGAAGCGATGTAGAGATACCTTGAGTCTTTTAAGAAATTTATTAGCTTTGTTCCGTTAGATGTTGTGATGACGATTTCTTTTCCTTTGACATCAAAAAACTCGAAGGGAGAGTTTCCAAGGTCAAAATCCGGAAGTTTGAATCCCTCTCTTTCGCCTGCGAGTAGCACCGCAGGATTTTTTCTTTTGATTTTTCGCGCTTCGCCGAGACTTGAAGCAGGAATAATAGCAGTTGCACCATTAGCAAGAGCGGTCACGATGGTACTTGTTGCCCGCAATACATCAATGCCAACTGCCACTTCCAAAGTTTTAGGGGAATTCAATGGTGAAAGAAAAACATCAATTTTTATTGCAAATACCCTCCTCTACAATAGCAAGATGCTGGTGATAGTTAAGAGTCCTGAGTATCCATCCATGTTGTTCGTGACTTTCAATAGTTGTTATGGAAGCGTTTGCCACATCAAGTCGTTTGTGGTTCTCCAGAGGCATTTCAAGAAGAGCACAAAGAAGTACTCTTATCCAGAGCCCGTGACCAACGACAATCACCTCGGCTGCGGAAGTATCTATCGCTATCTGCCGAATTTCTTCGAGTGCTTTTAGAGTTCTGTCTTTCAATTCAAATAGTGATTCTAAGCCTTCTATACTCACCCGTGGATTTGAGCTCCAGAGTCTGAACTCCTCTTTGTACTTCTTTAAGACTTCCTCGAAAGTCAGTCCGGCCCATAGACTGAAATTGCATTCTCTTAGATCTTTCCTGAGTATGGGCGAAAGGCCTAGTCTCTTTCCTATTCGCTCGGCAGTCTCCCTTGCCCTTTTGAGATCACTCGAAAACAAAAGAGAAACACTTGGAGCTATGTTCAAGAGCTCCTCAGCGGTTGCTTCGGCTTGGCACCTACCAATTTCACTGAGGGGCACATCAGCATTTCCCTGCCATCTTCCTACAAGATTCCATTCAGACACACCGTGTCTTACGAGATGTATCTTCAACGCTTGATCACCTCTATTTCATCTGGATCATAACCTTCAACCTTCGCTCCGTTCATCAAAAGGGAATTCTTGCCTATTCTGATTTTAAGGATGTTGTATTTTGAGGCAGGATGGATATGTTTGGGAGGAACTGGATAATTGTATATTCTTACTACGCCTTCTACCTTTTCGTAGGCTTTCTCTTCATTCACTTTCCCTTCTGTTAAGAGAATAAAACCTTTCTCCGGTAGCGTGCGGTAAACAGGAATGAGCGTCCTACCGTCCGTGATGAACCTCTTCTCCCTCAGAATCACAAGTTCATATGATGCTAGTCCGGTACCTTTTGTCGCATACAGATCGGTAAGTGAAGAATCAGCAATGTCTTCCGGGGAATTGTTGATATCAAATTCCGTCAGATTAAAACCCAGTGCTTCATACTCAAATACCGCCTTCCCCAGTGGTGATTCTTCCTCAAACGTGCTCACCTGCTGCTCTTTGTATCCGAAAACTTTGAGCACAGACTTCAGTTCCGGATCAACACCGGATAGGGCGTTGTTTATCTCTTTCAGCAATAATTCCCTCGCGCCATATTTATCAAAGTAGCCTATTTTTATCAAAAACTCGAGATCCTTCGCCATAAAGGCTTTCCGACGCTTTCTCACGAATTCATGAAAGGAACCGGCAGTAGGTTCAATGGGCAACTTAACTCGAAATTTTCTCAATTCTGATGGGTGAAGGTACACGGTTTTTCTGTCATCACCTTCGCCGATCTTGAAGCTGAAGCCAAAGCTCTTCATCTCTGCGACGAGCCGAGCTCTATCTTCAACAGGTAGCATAGGGAATAACACCTTAAAAAAGCTGTCCGGTTGGTGGCACTTTTTATAAGCGAGCCAGTAGGTTATCTGCGAATAAGCGACACTGTGGGACTTGTTGAAGCCATAGCCGGAAAATTTTCTCAACACATCTACAAGTTTTCTTACGTTTTCAGAAGATTCCTCATTTCTTTTCATAGCCTTTGCGATGAGTTTTTCAGCAACCTCTGGCTTCTTTTTCGACAGTGCTCTCCTGAGTTCTTCACCTTCTTCAGGTGTCAATCCCAGTTCCTTCACAGCAACGGCGATTACCTGTTCCTGGAAAATAAGCACTCCCAGTGTATCAGCAAGCGCTTTTGAAATGGCTTCTTTTGAGGGCATCACGCGCCTTTTCAGGTATTCCTCAGTGATTCCCGATTCCAGAGGGCCAGGCCTATTCAAAGCTAGGGAAATTGCGATGTCATTCAAATTTTGCGGTTTCACCCTTTTGACAATCCTCGTAGCTTCAGTGCTTTCGAGTTGAAATAACCCGGTGGTATATCCCTGCCCCACAAGTTCATAGGTCTTTCTGTCCTTTGTTTCTTTGAGCCAGGGGATTTCTCTGTATAACTTTTTCAAAAGAGAAAGGTTTCTCAGTCCCAACAGGTCAAGCTTTTGAAAGCCGAGAGACTCGAGGGTGTCCATGGTCCATCTCGAAACGTAAGTGTTCCCACTTTCCCGTAAAGGAATGATTTCATCTAGAGGTTCAGCTGAAAGAAGTACTCCTGCGGCATGAATCGATTCTGTGTAAGGAAGACCGATAAGAAGTTTGGAGAGCTTGAATGTACGGCGGATAGTTTCATCTCGTGCGAGAGAAGAGGGCAGAGAACGTCCCTCCCATGAAGCCTTAATTAATCTTTTTATTTGTGATTCAGTCAATCCAAGAAACTTTCCAACAGCCCGAACCGCTGATCTGAAAGAAAACGTACCATAACTCTGTATGAGGGAGACATGCCTTTTACCAAATTTCTTTTTCAATGCCTTAAGCAATTCTTGCCTCATCTCGTCTTCCACATCAATGTCTATATCCGGGAAATCTTCTCTTGCCGCGCTGAGGAAACGCTCAAAATATAGACCCTTTTCAATGGGATCCACACTTGTAATACCTAGTACTCGTACTAACAATGAACCAACCGCGGAGCCCCTGCCAGGACCAACCCAGCAACCGATCTCATCCGCCATTCTAACTACCTCAGCTACAGTGGCGAAATAACTCTCAAGCTTCTTGGATTTTACAACATTGAGCTCATACTCCAGTCTGTTTTTGTACTGTTCTTCGGAAAATCCCAGTTTTCGGAGACCATCGTAAGCAATTTTTTCGAATTCCTCCGGAGAAGGTGAAACGGGGAACTTATGTTTGAAACGAGGAAATTCGAACTCTGGAACGTTTAAACTCTCCTTGAACAAGGAATCATATTCCTTCCTGCTGAGCAAATGGTAGTCGCCTTGCAGTTTTTGCTTTTTCCCGATACTCCTGTATATATCGAAAAATTCTCTGTTATCACTCTCGAAGTATCGTACTTCCCAGACAGGACTTTGAGAAGAAAGCTCCTGATTCCTCGGTGGTCCTTCGATTATCTCGATGTCCTTTAAATCGGTCTTTAGACCATTAGAAAACTTGATAAGTTGGAAGAAGCCCTTTTCGTTCAGCGGGAGATAATACCTGTCTTCTCGCCGGAGACCGGGAATAACCCGGATACCTCTATCAGTCAGTGCGGAGTAAACTTCATACACAGATCCTAGATGGGAATCTATAATCACACAGGTATCGTATCCTTCTCGTTTCAGGTATTCGGCCAGCTTGTTTGGAAGCACGATTGACTCGTAAAGATCAAAAGCAGTAACAACAAAAGCCACTCTCATGGTTGATCTTCCCTGAACTCACTCAGGTTCTTCAGGACCCTGGCCATATCTTCCGGGATTCGGGCGACAAAGGACATTCGCTCATTGGTACGTGGGTGGTTAAAGCTCAGCTTTAGCGCATGCAGCATATGACGATATGCTCCCAAAACTTCATCCTGATGTGCTTTTCCATAAAGCTTGTCTCCAATCAATGGATGACCTATTTCCTTCATATGTACTCTGATCTGATGCGTTCTCCCGGTTTTAGGCCTGATCAACAAAAACGAAGCGATGTCTGAATAATATCTTAGTGTCCTGTAAAATGTGGTAGCCTCTTTGCCGTCAAAAACGACTGTCATCTTCAATCGGTTCACCGGGTGTCTCCCCAGTGGTAGTACCACCTGCCCCTCAATCGGCGTTTTCCCCCTTGCTATTGCTACATAGATCTTCTCGGTACTTCGTGCCTTGAATTGGAGCGATAGCGAATTGTGTGCAAGGTCGTTTTTAGCAACAACGATGATTCCACTGGTTTCTTTATCGAGTCTATGGACGATTCCCGGGCGTAGCACGCCACCAATTCCCTGAAGATCCCCACAATGATTCAAAAGCGCATTAACCAGCGTTCCACTCTTTTTGTTGTGCACCGGATGAACTATCATACCGGCTGGTTTGTTGACCACGATGATATCTCTGTCTTCATATATGATGTTCAGAGGGATATCTTCCGGTTGTGCTTCGACGTCAACAGGTTTTTTCGGCATCTCGAAGCTGACGAGGTCTCCCGACTTCACCTTATAACCTGGTTTCTTCATCGATCCATTAACGAGAACTTTACCTTCTTTTATATGCCTTTGAATGGCCGAACGAGAAACCCATGGCGGCGCTATTTCCGTTACAAACCTATCCAGTCGCCAGCCGTTTTCACGATTCGTTACCACTATCTCTTCCAGCACTTAACTTTTCCCTCCGATAAAATGAGAATAACAAAAGAGCGGTGCCCACGACAATACAAGAATCAGCCACGTTAAAGATCGGCCAATATGACAACTCTATAAAATCAACGACATAACCGAGTCTCAAGCGGTCGACAAGATTGCCCATAGCCCCCCCGAGAATCACACCGAAGAAGAGTTTCTCCCAAGAAGATAGTTTATCTTTGAAATGATTACCTACCAGAAGCAACGAAAGTATTATTATCGTTGTGATGATGGAGATATTGGTAACGCCCAGACTTCTCAAAAGACCAAAGGATACACCTCTATTGTGGACATACCTTAAACCGAGTAGTTTGCCCAAGATGTCCACCCTCATCAGATATCTCAGGTTGTTTTCAACAACAGCTTTCGTTATTTGGTCAAACATCAAAGCGACAACAAAACCTATAGCAACAAGCAAATAGATCACCGAACCTTCTCAAACCAGTTTTTATGTGAGTTAAGGCACCCCTGTTTCAAACATCTGGCAGGTAAGGGAATAGAAAGCATCAATCAACAACCGCCCCTTACGGGGCGGTCATCTTTATCCAAGCTTCTCCATAATCGCTTCCATTTCCGCATCATCCATCTCGAAGTTGGCATATACTTCCTGAACGTCATCGCTGTCTTCAAGAAGATTGAGGAGCTTCAATAGCTTTTCCGCATCGGTACCGGAAACAGAAACTGTATTTTTCGGGATGTAAGTCAATTCATAAGAAACTGTGAAACCATTTTCTTCGAGGGTACTCTTGACATCGGAAACTTGTTCAGGTGTTGTAATTATTTCCACAGGATCTCCCTCGTCTTTGATGTCCTCGGCACCAGCGTCAATAGCGAGTAACTGGAATTCGTCCATATCGGATATTTCTGATTTGGGGATGCTGATGACTCCCTTTCTTTCAAACATCCACGCGACGCTTCCGCTTTCAGCCATGTTACCGCCGTGCTTCGATAGAATGTGTCTGATTTCCTGAGCTGTTCTGTTCTTGTTGTCTGTTAAGGCTCTGATCAGCATTGCAACGCCACCAGGGGCATAACCTTCATACATGGCCTCAACGAAAGACTGTCCTTCGAGTTCCCCGGCGCCTTTCTTGATGGCTTTTTCCATCGTGTCTTTGGGCATGTTTGCTGCTTTAGCTTTATCCATAGCGGCTCTGAGGGCAGTATTTGTGACGGGATCCGTTCCGCCTTCCCTTGCAGCGACCATGAGTTCCCTGATGATCTTAGTAAAGATTTTGGATTTCTTCGCATCCTGGGCCGCTTTTCTGTGTTTAATATTGGCCCACTTATTATGACCGGACATTCTTTTTCCCTCCTATATCATTGAGAATTTCACTTAAATATCTCCCTTTATGCACCGCATCAAAAACATAAACATATACCGATCCTTCTGATACACCATCGGTTATTGAAAGAATTTTTAATAACTCCTGGTATGAAACGAGCTTTGTTATTGGCTGAAAATATTTTACCATAAAGTAGTCGTTCAGTTCAGAAAATTCGTATCCTTCGTACACTTCGCCTGCTTTGAAGGTCTTTACGTTTCTTTTACCGACTTTCTTCACAATTATTTCCGGCGAAAATCTGTTGGGATCAAACCTTCCTTTTGGAAGATACAGGCAGTAACTGTATTTTTCAACGAGTTCCTGAAAATCTGTGCCCTCAGGTACTTCCCACACTCCGAGAATTCGCAACGTAAAGACCGAATGTTCAAGAAGCTTGTCAAATATTTCATCATCTTTTGTCGTGGTAGTTATTTTGAGGTATAGCGCAGAACTTGCGACTCCCGTAGGTACCGCCGGCGCGTATGAGAGCTTCGGATGAGGGTGAAAGCCCTGGGAATAGGCAATTGGTATCTTCGCGCGTCTCAACATCCTTTCGATAGCTGTGCTCGTTTCCTGTCTGGAAAGAAATCTGAGCAGTCCTCCTCTTCCAAAACGAAGAATATATTCTGCCAATTCTTTCAACTCCAGAGTATCAATTTTTTGACGATTATTTCTCAATCGACAGTATAATTGTATGCGATAACAAATAAATTTACAACTAACAGGAGGGTAATGAAATGTGGATGGTGATAGCAGATACTCACGACAACATCGAAAGCTTGAAAAAGGCTATTAAGCTGGCAAAAGAACACTACGTCGATACAATATTTCACTGCGGCGACATCATATCTCCTTTCACAGCAAAGCTATTAACGGAGTTTGACGGTGAGATCTTCGTAGTAGCTGGTAACAACGATGGAGAGAAAATAATGCTCAAGCGTATCCTGGGTGAATCCTTTTTTATTGGACCTGTCGAAATAACACACAGAGGCAAAAGGATCGCATTGATGCACGAGCCCTTCGCCCTCAAAAGCCTGAAAGATATAGATTACATCTTCTACGGTCATACCCACAACATGGATATAAGACCGGGCAAGCCCTTCATCGTGAATCCTGGAGAAGCCTGCGGTTACCTCACGGGGAAGGAAACATGTTTATTATTGAACGAACTGAACGATGAATATAAAATACTGGAATTATAACCTTTGTTTAACCGATGTGACGAACTAAAGACTTATAATCGACCGGAAACACGCAATCTATGTAAGACGTGATAGGAGGGTCAAGAGTGGAAAAGAAGAATATCAGTCAGGAACTCAACGTTGAAGTTTTCGAATTCGTATTTACCCCTGAAGAAGTGGGGAGAGCCGAGGATGAAGCAGTAAGGCATGTTAACGCAAATTACTCAATTCGTGGTTTTAGAAAGGGCAAAGCACCAAAAGGGATAATAATGTCCTATCTTGGCGAGAACTTCGATGAAATCGTCTTCGATGAACTTGGGAAGAAAGTTGAAGAAGAGCTCAAGGATGAAGAGCTCTTTATCCCCGCTATTATTGCCGAAAGAAAGAGAAACGACGACGGAAGCATAACCTTTGTTGTTGAATTGCACAGAAAACCCAAAGCCGAGGTCAAAGATTACAAAGGAGTGGAGTTCTCCATCCCAAAGAAAGAAGAGGTACTCGTCAATTACGTTGATAACAAACTGGAAGAGCTCAGAAATGAGAATGCTATCATTGAGCCTAAAGAAGGTCCCGCAGAGATAGGTGACGTTGTAGAAATCGAATACACCATCGTCAAAGATGGAAAAGTAATTGCCGACAAAAAGACGCAGGAGATACACATAGTCGAGGGCGACGACAGGCCCATTGTCACCAATATCATAGGGAAGAAAAAAGGTGACATTGTGGAGTTCGAAAGAACATTTGAGAACTCCGACAACGTTTACAACTATACCGTTGGTATTAAAGAAGTTTACAAACGCATTCTTATGGAACTCGATGATGAGTTCGCCAAATCTGTTACCAGTGAAGTGGAAACACTCGAAGAGTTGAAGAAGAAGATCGAAAAAGAAGGAATGGAAGCCTTCGACAACTGGAAGAGAGACTTCTTAAGGCAACAGGCTTTCGATAAGATCGCTGATTTTGTCGACGTTAAAATCTCCGACAAAACGATAGACTATTTCGTTGTTAAATCCATAGAAAACCTTATCAAAGAAAAGACTTACCAAACATACCTGAAGCAGGCCGGAAGCGAAGAGAACTTGAGAAATCAGATCAGAGAAAGCATTCTCAATGAACTCAAAAGAGAGCGTTTCATCGAGGAAATAGCCAGGACTAATGAAATCGAAGTTACTGAAGAAGAGATTTTGAAAAATGCCGAAGAACTCGCGCCTTACTGGGGTATCTCCGTTGAAAGAGCTGTGGAGATCGTCAAATCCAGAGAGGACCTTCGCGAAGATATCGTCTCGAATCTAAAAAAGAACAAAGTACTCGATTTGGTCATCGAAGTTGCAACCATTAAGGAAATTGAAACCGAAGAAGAGAAAAAGGAAGAAACTTCTGAAGATACAAAAGTAGAAAACGAAGAAAAAGAATAAAATTCGGTTATGAAAACATGCTGGCTTGTGCCAGCATGTTTTTTGTATAATATGGACAATTGGGGGGATATATAATGAAAAAGTCGCTGCTTTTTTTTGCACTGGCATTCACTGGAATTATTCTGCTGGGCTGGTTCGTGGTACTCTCATTCTCGGGAAGAATTGTAGTCAATCCTATATTGCTAAAACTGGGACCCTTTGAAATTAGATGGTATGGATTTCTTATAGCTTCCGCCATATTTGTCGCATATCTTCTTGGCAAAAAACTGGCTCTAAAAGAAGGTATCAAGGAAGACCATCTCATTGAGATGATCTTCTGGGGTATCATAGCTGGAATAATCGGTGCACGACTTTATTACGTGGCTTTCGAGTTCGAGCTCTACAGAGAATACCCTATGGAGATATTCAGAATCTGGAACGGCGGACTCGCTATACACGGAGCCATCTTTGGTGCTCTCTTATCTGGATTTCTCTATACTCGTTTGAAAAAGAGTGCGGGGATAAAATTCTTGCAGGCTTCTGATATATTCACTTCCGTTCTCCCACTGGCCCAGGCAATAGGACGTTGGGGTAATTTCATGAATCACGAAGCATACGGTGCCCCTACGGATCTTCCATGGAAAATGTATGTTCCCCTTGCTTACCGAATGCCGGGTTTTAGAGAGTTCGAATACTTCCACCCGACTTTCCTATATGAAAGCCTGTGGGACCTGTTTGTCTTCTTTATAGTCTTCAACTATACAAGAAAATTCAGAAAAAACTACGGTGAGACAACCGGCTTGTACATGGTGCTGTATTCAGCCGGCAGATACTTCATAGAAGCTCTCAGGTTGGACAGTCTTATTGTGGGACAATTTCGAACCGCACAGGTTGTCTCAATTATTCTGATGATTTGTGGTGCTTTTCTGTATCTATATTCGAAAAGAAAAGGCGAAGCAGTGAGAATAGTTTCTTGAATGCTCGTGCCCTGTGACTGATTATAGACTTTACCTCCTGTCCCAGCTCGCCAAAGGTTCTGTCATAGCCATCAGGCACGAATATGGGGTCATACCCAAAGCCCTGTTCTCCCCTTATTTCGTACGCTATACTTCCTTCCACAGTACCTTCGACCGCCAGCACCACACCAGATGGATGGTAAAAAACAGCAGCACATTTGAAACGTGCCTTCCTGTTTTTTTCACCGTCCAAACGTTGTAATATCTCAGCCATTTTCTCTGAATAAGGACGCCCTTCCATGAATCTTGAAGACTGCACACCAGGGAACCCATTGAGCGCGTCTATCTCAAGACCGGAATCATCTGCTACCAGAGGGATTCCGAGGTGCCTGAAAGTTTCGACCTTTATCAGGGCATTCTGCAGGAAAGTGTCTCCCTTCTCATCTACCTCGATTTCTCCAACAAGATCGCTGATAGGAACAACGGTAAGTTCATTATCAGCAAGTGATCTTATCTCTTCAACTTTGTGATTGTTACCAGTGACGAGGTGAATTTTGAGGTTCATCGTTTCAACTCCTTCACTTTCGTGACTACTTCTTCCGGTGCAGCGCTTCTGAAAATGGCAGCACCCATCACTAGTATATCCGCGCCAAATTCTACTACGATCGGAGCATTATTCAGATTTATCCCACCATCAACGGCTATGCGGAATTTCAGATCTCTTTCTTTCCTTATAATGTCTAGTTGCTTTACTTTTTCAGCAATATGTGGAATGAACTTTTGACCGGTAAAGCCCGGGTTCACCGTCATTACAAGCACACCGTCTAGAAAAGGCAAAATGTTCTCAAGCGAATTTACGGGTGTATGAGGGTTGATAGCCACAAAGGCTTCCACACCCCGTGATTTGATATTCTCCAATAGCCGATGGAGATGGTTTTCAGCCTCGATATGTACGGCAACAATCTTTGCGCCGAGGTCAATGAATTTATCAACATACCTTGAAGGTTCGGAGATCATGAGATGGACGTCGAGAGGTGGAGTATCAGTTCTGTTGAGCGCTTCCATTAATGGGATGCCAAAGGTGATGTTTGGCACGAAGTGTCCATCCATAACGTCTATGTGTAAATAATCGGCATTTCTGACCTTCTCGAGCTCGAGCTGGAGTTTCAAAAAATCTGCAGCCAGTATTGAAGGTGACACTTTTACCACTATCTCCGCCCCTTTCTTTGCTTACTCCGTTCCAGCAGTTCTTCGTACATCTTCTTGTAGCTTTCATATCTCGTTAAAGGAATATCCTCAGTTTCAACGAGTTCTTTTATGTAGCAGTTCGGCTCATTTATATGAACGCAGTCAGAAAAGGCACAGTAGCCACTATGCGCTTTCAATTCTCTGAAATATTCTTTCAATTCCTCCGGCATAAGTTCCGGCAACTCCAGTGATGCAAAGCCCGGTGTATCGGCTACGTATCCGCCAAAATCAAATTCGAGGAGCTCGACTCGCGAGGTCGTGTGCTTTCCCCTGTCCAGTCTTCTGGAAATATCAGAAGTCTTCAACCTGAGCCCCGGATTCAGGGCATTGAGCAGACTGCTTTTTCCCACACCAGACATGCCAGCCATGGTGGAAATCTTACCCTTGAACACTTCCCGTAACAGATCGATGTTATGCCCCGTTTTGGCAGAGACTTCGATAATATTGTAATACTCTCCATATGTATGGTAAAGTTCTCGCAGAAATTCACGAGATCTCAGAAGGTCCACTTTGTTTACAGCAATAACTGTTGGAAGTCCGCTATACTCCGCAAGAACAAGGAATCTGTCCAGGATATAAAAGGGCACGGCGGGTTCTTCAAGACAGGTGACAAGAACGATCTGATCTACATTGGCTATTCTCGGTCTCTTCAGCTCATTTCGGCGCTTTAGAATGTTTTCCACTATGCCGCTGCTTTCACCTGTGGAAATGAACTCCACGATATCACCAACGATCGGTCGAATCCCCAGCTTCTTGAAACGACCGGGCATATCACATAGATAGTGTTTTCGGGTATGAAGCTCGGTCACGATGAGAGTCCTGCTATCGTAACGAATGACGGTTCCTCTTAGACGCTCGTTGGTCAAAATGAATCACCCCTGAGATGACGCCTTCTCAACTGGCCACAGGCCGCGTCTATGTCCGTTCCCTTTTCGACTCTGACAGCCGCTTCTATCCCCATGTCCCTTAGGGTTTTCTCAAAAGCCTTTGAACGCTCCACTGATGGCCGATTAAAACGAGGAACTACCGGGTTGACGGGTATAAGATTCACAAATGCCTTCATGCCTTTGAGCAAAACAGCAAGCTTTCTCGCATCCTCAAGGGAATCATTGATTCCATCTATTAATATGTATTCAAAAGTTATCCGGTTTCCCGTTTCTTTCTGGTAATAATCCAGTATATTAAATAGCTCTTTGAGGGGAAATCTCCTGTTGATTGGCATCAACTCGCTTCGCTTCTCGTCATCAGCTGCATGAAGGGAAACGGAGAGTTTTACATCGAGTCCGGAATTTGCCAGCTTTTTTATACCTTCGGGAATTCCCGCGGTGGAGATCGTGAAGTGTCTGATGCCAAGGTTTCTCCCTTTCTTTTCATGGAGTATCTCAATACTCTTAAAGACGGCCTCGTTGTTCAAAAATGGCTCGCCCATGCCCATAAAGACTATGTTGTTCACTTCTTTTCCTATCTTCTGTTCCATATAGAGGACCTGCGCTACAATTTCCGAAGTCCTGAGATCTCTCTTGAAGCCGCTCAATCCGGTGGCACAGAATGTACACCCGAGCTGACACCCTACCTGACTGGATATACAGAAAGTAATATGATCAGGATGTCTGATAACCACCGTCTCGATGTATTCGCCGTCGGATAGCTCCCAGAGAAATTTTTCCGTCCCGTCGCTGGCTATCTGTCTGTTCTTCATACTGAAAACAGGAAAAGTAAAGTGTTCTTTTAATAACGCCCTGTTGGCCTTTGAAAGATTAGTCATGGCCTCAAAATCAAATACTTTTTTTCTGTAGACCCAATCAAAGACCTGGTCCGCTCTGAACCTCACAAGGCCAAGTGCCAGTATTTCATTTTTGAATTCTTCGTAATTTAACGAGAGCAACTCTTTCAAACTATCACCACCTGAAATTCTCATCGCCTCCTCAGGTATGAAACAAAGCATGGTCTCGGAGCATCAGGGGGAAAATAATAAACTCCGTAATCCTGCTCCTTTCCTTTTAATCTACCACCAAAAGTAACATCAAAGCCCTCAGGACTGTATCCTCTTTTTATCAGTCTATGCATAAGTCCTCGTGTCTCTTCCAAGCTGTAACTATCGAGTAGCAAGAAAAACACCTTGTGCTCGCAGTTTGCGAGTTCTGAAAGGAGGGACTCAGTTGCTTTTGAGAAATCGTCTCTCTTCAACGTTCTGAAAAGCCAGGGCTTCTCGTTCAAAAGGGAGAGCATACTGCCACTTTTCCTCAACACTTTCTCTCCCGTTTTCTCCAAGATATACTCCATTTCGTCTACTCGATGCAGTTCCGGTTTTCCGATTCCCCTCTCAACAAGTATAGCAACATCGGAGAACTCGCTATCGGTGAAAAAGTAACTATTTTCTTCCAATTCTGCCCGTTTCATTTCGTCAATTAGATATGTTTCTAACGGAGGAGCTTGATTGTATTCAAGAAGGGGTTCGAGGTCATCCAAATACGGAAGAGCCTTGAAATAGCTCACCAGCCACTCCGGGTGCGAATGCCTTAACCAGAGGGGGAGGAAGTCGAATTCGATACGTTCGTTAGCGATCCTTCTCAAAACTGCGTTCACAAGATTTTTAAAGCTCTTCACACCTACAAGACTTACGGTTTCTTTGATGGCCGCGTACTCCGGCACTGAATCAACGAAGTATATCTGGAAAACACCAAGTCTTAGCGCATTCCTTACAGCCGCAGGGAGTTTATCGGGTCTCTTCAGGTACTTTTTGAGAATATGATCTATGAATACCTGTTTTCTTAACGCTCCCATATATAGATTTACAGTAAATTTTCTCTCTTCAAAAGAAAGGGTGGAGAGTGCAATCTCCACCTTTTTTGATGGTATATACCCATTTTTATCAAAGAAGCTAAGTATCTCCAACGCTATCTCTCTTGTCCCCTTCTTCATCAGTCGCGATCACCGAACAATCCAGCTATGAAGAGCATACGTAACAACTGCAAAAGAGCCATCGCCACGGAAGCTACATAGGTCATCGCCGCGGCGTTGAGAACCTGATTGACGGCGGCTATTTCTTTTGATGGCATTCCCATGTTGTTCAGCAAAACACTGGCTTTCCTGCTGGCATTGAATTCCACCGGCAACGTTATGAGCGTAAAAAGGACAACAAGCAAGAACAGGATGATACCGAATTTCATCAACACCGGTGACCAGAACAGAAGGCCCATCAGAAAAATGATCCAGCTGAAACCCGAACCAAAACTCGCTACAGGAGCGAAGGCGTTACGAATCGTTAGTGGAACGTAGCCTTCCTTGTGCTGAATTGCGTGCCCAATCTCGTGAGCGACAACGCCGAGAGCTGCGATTGAATGACTGTTGAACGTAGAAGCGGAAAGCCTGACGACTCTCGTCCTCGGATCGTAATGATCCGTGAGCTTTCCTGGAATGGACTCGACTTTAACATCGAAGAGTCCAGCATTATCGAGCAACCTTCTTGCCAGTTCGGCGCCGGTGAATCCGAAACTGGAATTTATACGCGAATATTTGTAGAATCTCTGCTGCACAAGGGATTGAGCCCATATAGCCAGAATAATTGCCGGAATCAGGAATATGAATGTTGGGTCCCAGAAAAGCATCAAATCACCTCCAAACTTAATTATAACACCATATATTTGACTTTTCCTGTATCAATGGGTTCAAGAAACCATTGCTATTAGCATCTATGGTTCCCAACAGTGTTAAAATGTCTTTATGACAGTTTATTTTCGAGGTGAGGAGATGAAGGCAAAACACGTCGCTGAAAGCACGATTTTTGATCTATTGAACGCTGAGAGGTCCGACTGCCCTATATGTACCGCCATCACTGAATCCACAAGAAGCTGGCTAGAGAGCACACTCTCAAACCTGATGCACAACTTTGAAGCCCGGGATAAGCTTCTTAAGGGCGGCATGTGCGAAAAGCACAGAAATATCACTATAGAGCTCGCACGCTCCGATTCGAGCATTGGAGGTCTTTCTGTTGCGTTACTCTTTGAAGAAATGCTCTCAAGACAGGTCAAGGCGCTTGGAATTAAGAAAAGAAAAACGAAGAGAAATGAGAAAAGTTGTTACCTGTGCAGTTTTGAGGAAGAAACGGCCGGAAGGTACTTAAACTCCCTGGCAAGCCTTTTTAATGCTCTCCGCTGGCGATTGCTTTACGAAAATTCAAAACAAACTATCTGTATAGAGCACTCGGACGAGCTTTTGTCTTTAATAAAGGGTGATACCGAGAGATGGTTTAGAGAAGTACAGAACAAAAAGTTCTTAAGACTTCACCAGTCCCTTAAACTCTATATAAACAAGCATGATTATAGAAACTCAGAACCTTTTGGCCCAGAGACGGATTCGTGGAAATTAACAGCGAAACTCGTCGGCGAGAAAAAAACATAACCGCCAGCGGGCAGCTATCTCCTGAGTGCTCCAGCCGTCATTTGTAAATACATCTCTCGATACTCGAAGCAAATTCTTTGCATAAAGAATGTCAATAGTAATGACCAAAACCCATCATTACCCCTGAGAGGGCTGCGATAATCGCTACTACAGCGAATACAAGGGCAATTATTATAAGTATGCCCTGCACTTTGAAAAAGACTCGCATACTGTCGAGTCCATTTTCCAGCATTATAGAGTTGTCAGAGAACATATACTCTTCGATGGATTTTTTTGCCTGCCGAAGCTTTGAACCCATGAAAACCGTCAGACCACCACTTATCAGCCCGCTTAAAAAGGGGCCTATGCCTCCCATACCACCTCCTAAAGCGATAATGCCACCAATAAATGCGAAAATTCCAGCGATGATGAGCCACATACCTAAAAAACCTGCCCAATAAGAAAGACCCTTCAATGTTGAGAATGATAATCGCACTTCTTTGTTACCTTCAGCCATTTTAAATTCCCCCTTTCAATACATCACATTCTCAAGCCAGCAAACGTCCCGTTGGTTCAAAAGAACTATTTTTATCGAGGTCAACACCCCTTACCCCACATTTGAGATGAACCACTTAATAATCGATTTTCTTCATAGGTATTTTATTCGATTAAAACATCAAATGAAAAGGGTGAAAGTAACGCCTTCACCCTTTTCATCTAACGAGAAGAAGAAGCAAGTCATTCACATTCGTTCCCGTGGGACCGGTCTTTATAAGATCACCAATAACTTGAAGGGCATGGTATGCATCATTATTGTTCAGAAAAGCATCTATATCCAGTCCCTTTTCTTTTAAGCGCTTTACGGTGGTACCATCTACAATCCCGCCTGCTGCATCTGTAGGACCGTCTGTACCGTCAGTGCCGATAGATAAAATAGCAACATCCTTCAGTCCCTTTATACCCCCAGCTGCCGAAAGTGCGAGTTCTTGATTTCTTCCACCCTTTCCTGTGCCTTTGACATGAACAACCGTTTCACCACCAAGAATGATGGCACAGGGCTTTTTTAGAGGTGTGTTGTATTCGTATATCTGTCTTGCTATTGCTGCCAGAAAAGCGCCAGCTTCCCGCGCTTCGCAATCTAGCGTTGTTGTGAGGATCATCGTGTTGTAACCAAGTTCTTTCGCCTTTTCGGTGGCTACCTCGCATACTCTACTCACACTTCCAATAATCTTCGTCTCAACATTGTTCAGGGATTTTGGTGTTTCGACCATGAGTATATTCCGAAGTTCTTCCCTTATCCGTATCCCGTATTTTTCTATTACCTGCAGAGCTTCTTCGGAAGTGCTACTATCCGGATACGCTGGTCCAGAAGCGATACTGTCGAGTCTGTCTCCTAGTACATCTGAAAGCACCAGAGAAAACACCCTCGCTGGTTGAACAAGTCTTGCAAATCCGCCTCCTTTGACTTTCGATAGATGCTTCCTCACCATATTTATTTCCACAATGTTTGCCCCTGATTTCAGAAGCTGCTGTGTGATGTCCATAAGGTCGTCGAGGGTAACACCTTCTCGAAGGCTCTCGAACAGAGCAGAACCACCACCGGAAACAAGAAATAGTACCGTGTCTTTTTCAGTAAGGTCTTTCACGAGCTTGATGGCACGCTCTGTAGCCTTCAGGGTATTCTCATCTGGAACAGGGTGTCCAGCTTCATACACTTCGAGCCCCTCGATTTCTCCCAGACTGTGTTGGTATTTTGTGATCACTACCCCTCTCGAGATTTTATCCCCCAGTGTTTCCTTCGCAGCAGCGGCCATTCTCCAAGCTGCTTTTCCGATGGCAACAAGAACAATGTCTCCTTCAAATTCAACGCCTTCAAGGGCAGAAATCACTGCGTTTTCCGGAAGCACCGCCTTTATAGATTCTTTGGATATGTACAGGGCGTCTTCCCTGATGCTATTCATTCACTACACCTCCATTACAAAGCAAAGAGACTTATAATCCATACTACCACTGCAGCGGACATTCCTTCAATCAGTGTACCAAGCGTCTGAAGTTTATAGCCTGTTTTAACGTCCATTCTGGAGAACTGAGTCACTACCCAGAAGTAACTGTCGTTAGCGTGGGAAACGACCATAGAACCCGCACCAATAGCGACGACTACGAGAGCCTTAGCTGCAGTAGCCGTGAATCCCAGAGGTTCCATCAGGGGAGCCATTAGAGACGCTGTGGTGATGATGGCAACCGTGGAAGACCCCTGTGCACTCTTTATACCTGCTGCTATGATAAAAGGAAGCCAGATTCCAAGATTAGCCTTTGCAAGGGTATCACCGATAACACCCGCAATGCCAGAATTCTGAAGAACTTTCCCAAAGGCTCCACCGGCCGCCGTAATCATGATGATAAGAGCGGCATTAATCAAAGCCTGACCGACCCATCCAGTAGTGGAAAGCATTTCTTTATCCAGCTTTTTAGGAAGCGTGAAGGCAATAAGCACACCAATCATCAACGCTGTTACTGGATGACCTATGAACCCTATGAATGTCTTGAAAGCACCTTCACCAAAGGGATGTGTTGGGAAATCAGAGATAGACTTCAGAAGGATAAGGATTATCGGAAGCACAAGGGGTAAAAATGCGTTCGCGGCTTTAGGGGCTTCCTTCATCTTTTCCTGAATGGCCTCTTCGGTAAATTCTGGCTCGGGATCTATCTGAATTTTAGAACCAGCTTTTATAGCAAATAACCAGCCTACGAGCATGGCAGGGATGGAGACGAGCAACCCCCACAAGATTACAGCTCCGAGATCGGCGTTCAATATTCCCGCC
Source organism: Kosmotoga pacifica (assembly GCF_001027025.1). Classification (GTDB taxonomy): domain Bacteria; phylum Thermotogota; class Thermotogae; order Petrotogales; family Kosmotogaceae; genus Kosmotoga_B; species Kosmotoga_B pacifica. The sequence goes on along the minus strand of NZ_CP011232.1, from coordinate 1,822,260 downwards.
GCCGCGATGGGACCGGGTGTGGGAGGAACCATGGTATGTGTTGCGTACAGACCAAGGCTAAGGGCTATTGCGCTGGTGGCTAGAGTGATTTTTGCTCTCTTGGAAAGGGCTTTGTTCAGGGGGCTTAGAATGACAAAGCCTGAATCACAGAAAACTGGAATTGAAACAATATAACCGATAATTGACATGGCGAGGGGTACTCTCTTTTTCCCTGTCGCCTTCAACACACTCTCAGCCATAGTGAAGGCACCGCCAGATTTTTCAAGGAACGTGCCTATAATTGTCCCGGCAACAATTACGATACCGATATATCCGACGGTACCGCCGAAGCCGCCAGTGATGGATGACATGATGTCTGGAAGTTTCATTCCGGAGAAAATACCAAAACCAAAAGCTGCGAAGAGCAACGCGAGAAATGGATGCAGTTTCCACCTGATTGTGGAAATAATGATAAACAATACCGACAAAAATAGCAGAACCACCAACCAGACGCCCATACACTTACCCCCTTAAATAATTTTGGATACCTGAGTATCCGTATCCAAAATTATAGAATAATTGATCGCGAAAAATCAAACAGCATGTGCCGTATCAATATTTTTACTCAACACATTCGGATATCTATAAGGTAGGTCAAATGGTTGAAGCTATTGATGATAAGACCGGCTACTTGAAAGTTGCTTCTTTTGTACCCTAAAAATTTAAATAAGAGTTTGTTTAATCAATTATTATCTGTCTGTGCTTTTATCAGAGAAGATATTTCTTTAAAAGAGCTTTCAATTACCGAAACACCATCGGGATCATACAGAATTCCAGCATTACTCCTCAGCTCTTCAAGTGCCTCTTTCTGAGAATGCGCCGGTCTATGAGATTTATGGGAACAGAGGATGACTGCTGGTACACCGACTCTATCGATATCATGTAGCATTGCCGCTATACGTAAATCTTTTAAAGATTGCTGATATAATCCCATCTTTTTACCGAGTAAAACGGCTAATTCAGATGTCTAATTTCTCTAATGCACCAGACAGTGTGATAAAATTTCTTTGAACGTCTCTATGGAGGTGTGATATGCTCACAGATATCGATTTTGCTTCCTTATCCAGGTACCTCTTGATTTACGCTGTGCCTCCCATAGTGGTTGCCCTAATAGCGCTTGTCTATGTGTTTACTCGCAAAAGAAGGGCGAAAATGGCGTTGAAGAGTATGTTGCTTGTAGACAACCTTTCAGGGAAGGATTTTGAGAGATTTCTCCTCTTTCTCTTCAAAAGGCTTGGCTATAAAGCCCGGCTCACCAGACGCGGCAAGGATCAGGGTGCTGACCTTGTCATAAAAAAGTGGATATTCTGGACAGCCGTTCAGGCAAAAAGATACAACGGCTCAGTTGGTAACTTTGCGGTTCAGGAAGTTTACGCTTCAAGGAAGATATATAACTGTCGAAAAGCTATGGTCGTTACAAACCGCACATTCACCCGTGAAGCTAGGGAACTGGCAGAGAAGAATAAAGTTACATTGTGGGACAGAGAAAAACTTCTGAAAGCCATGACAAAGGCGGGTATAACACCAAAGATGGTGGGAAGGATTGTTACCAGGCGAAAAGATTAACCACACAGCGATTTCGCTGCGAGGTAAGCTGAAGAAAAGGCTGCCTGAAGGTTGTACCCTCCCGTATCGCCATCTATATTCAGGACCTCTCCGACAAAATATAATCCCTTTACCTTTTTAGATTCCATTGTTTTGGGATTAATCTCTTTGAGGTCAACGCCACCCTTTGTAACCATGGCGATGTTGAAACCACCTTTTTCAATTACTGTTCGATAATCTGTGAAGATTCTCACGAGTTTTTTGCGGGCAATTTTATTCAGCTGGCTTATCTTCAGGTTAAGCGAAAGACCGCAGTCCTGCATCAGTTTATCCAACAGGCGCACAGGGTATCCAAGTTTTCTCAATCTCGTTCTAACAAGGATATTCCCCTGTGCCATCAGATTGCGCTCGAACTCTTCATGAGTTATGTCCAGAAAATTAACGGATATCTCATCACCTGTTACTGCTATTCTTGAGAGGTGCAGTATTGAAGGGCCGGAGAACCCCCTGTGGGTTATAAGTAATGGCTCTTTCCGCTCAGATATCTTTTTACCATCACGCCAGATAGCTACTCTGGCTCCTTCAAAAGAAATCCCAGAAAGCTCCTGAAGCTGGAAGTTTTTTATGTAAAAAGGAACCAATGCGGGTTCTGGCTTTATGATATTATGCCCGAACTTTGCAGCGAATCTGTAACCATCGCCTTCTGAACCAGTCCAGGGATAAGATTTTCCACCCGTTGCAATTACGAGACTTTTCGAATTATAGAGTTTTTCTCTCGTTATGACGTTGAAACCATTCCCGAGACGCTTAACATCGACAACGGGGGTTTCACATTTCAGGGTAACACTTTTTTTCTTTGCATCCAGTAGCAGAACATTCAAAACATCTTCAGCCTTCATCGTTGAGGGAAACACCTTTCCTTCTTCTTTTATGATGGTATCAAGCCCTCGGTCTTTGAAATATTTGATGAGCCTCCGATTATCGAATGCGTACAACGCTGGCTTGACGAACCTTCCGTTATCACCATAGTGTGAGAGAAAATCAGTTATCGAACCCGTGTGAGTCAGGTTACACTGACCAGAGCCCGAAATTAGCAGTTTCTTTGCAGGACTCTTTTTCTTTTCGAGAATTATCACCTTCATTCCACAATTAGCAGTATTAATGGCTGTGAAAAGCCCTGCTGGACCCGCGCCTATAACGATCACGTCGTACACGACCATCACCAACTACTCAAAAGAATATTCAAAAGTAGCATTGGTAACTTTGCGTTTGTTCAGCTCTCTGCCCTTGCTAAACCTCAAATCAATGCCCTCAAACTACTACAAAGAATTGCAAAAAACGAATGTGGCATATGCTACCTCCCACTTTCATGTTCCCTGCAATTGTATCACCAGGAAAGTTCCTCAATGCATTAATTTCTTGAAGATTCTGTGGATAAGCCAGAATTCCAACTGAATGATCATAATCTTCTTGACAATGTTTGACAGTTATTATAGAATAATATGCAAATGGTTTGCGCAAATGATTCGCGAGGTGATAACAGTGAGAGGCTTTACAAAATTGAGAAAGGATATTTTGAACATCATAGAAAAATCTAAAGCCCCTTTATGTGCCGAAGAAATATACCAGAAACTTGAACAAAAGCCCAATCTCTCGAGTGTATACAGGGGACTTTATTATCTCGAAGAAAATGGAATGATCAAGTCCATTACCTTTGACAAAAACACGAGGTATTTTTTCAGATCCACCAACCACCCAAAGCATTATCTGTACTGCAAAGAGTGCGGGAACATCGAAGCTTTCGATGTATGTTTTGCTGATAAGATACAGGAAAAGCTGGAAAAAAAGCACGATTACAAAATTCTTGACCACATATTTTATTTCATCGGTATATGCTCGAACTGTAAAAAGAAAATGTGAAAAGTCGTGGATTGGAGGTGCGACGTATGAAACTCAAAAGGCTGTTGGTCGTAATAGGATTTTTAGTTATCGCCTCTTTTGCTTTAGCTTTGAATATTGTAACCACTATAAATCCATATTATCTCCTCATTAAGGAGATCACCGCTGGAGTCGATGACGTTAAGCTCATAATAGAACCAGGCCAAAACCCGCACTTATATTCTCCTGACATAGAGGACATAAGAGAATTATCCGAGGCTGATATTATAATTGCAAATGGCTTTGAACTGGAAAGTTTCATGGCTGAAAAGCTAAAGTGGCTTGAAAAATCCGGAAAAAAAGTTGTCTACGTTTCTTCTTATGTCAATAACGCGCTCCTTTCCGCAGATGAGGCAGATAAACATGTTAACCCTCATATATGGCTGAGCCTTTCATTGCTGACAGAATATATTATTCCCGGTTTGACCAGAGATTTAGCAGCTGAAGCTCCTCAAAATTCTGCTGTGTACAGTGCAAATGCTGAAAAGCTCATACAATCTCTTCAGGAAATGCATGAAGATCTTTTGAACTTCTTCAAAGAGTTTTCGGGTACAAAAGTGTTGATGTCCCATCCGAGTTTCTACTACTTTTTCAGAGATTTCGGAATCGAAACCGTTCCCATTTTCGAAGGCCATGGCGATGAACCGACTATTTCCGAGCTAAAAACCATAATTGAGGCCGCAAAAAACGGCGAATTCATCGCGGCTTTCGGAGAATATCAGCAGAATAACAGATCCACCGAAATAATTATAAAGGAGAGTGGTATCAGAGGTGGCGAACTTGACCCCCTCGGTATTGGTAGGAGTTCCTTTGAGGAGCTGCTGTTATGGAATATTGAACATATAAAGGAGACCATATATGCCCGGTGATGTGATACTGAGAGTTGAAAATCTCAATTACAGTATAGGAAGAAATCAGATACTGAAAAATATTTCTTTTGAAATAAACCGTGGAGAGTTCGTCGGTCTTATCGGACCAAATGGTGCTGGAAAATCCACACTGATCCGTGCCATTATCGGCGAACTCGAGGGTTTTCAGGGAAAGGTAGAAGTAAAAGGAAAAATTGGTTATCTTCCGCAGCAAAACAACTTTGAAAGGGACTTCCCAATAACTGTACGAGATACTGTTGCTATGGGTCTTTACAAAAACAAAGGTCCATTTAAGTTTTTCAATAAAGCCGATTGGAAAAAGGTAAGGAATTTGTTGGAGATGGTCGGTGTCGCTGAGCTAAGCGATAGGAGAATAGGTGTACTTTCTGGTGGTGAATATCAGCGAGTGATGCTCGCAAGAGCCCTCGCAACCGATCCAGAAATCCTGATTCTTGATGAGCCCGAAGCAGGTATCGATGAAATGGGGAAAACCTCGTTTTATAAGCTGTTGAACGAGTTGAAAAAAGAAATAGAATTGACATTGCTCATGGTTAGCCACGATATCGGATTAGTCTTCGACGCGTGTGATAGAATAATGTGCCTTAACAAGACACTTCACTGCCACAAGAGTACCCAGGAAGTTTCGCCAGAAGATCTTAGGGTTATCTTTTCACCCGATTTTGACCTGCTAATAAGAGGTAAAGATCATCTGCATAAGGAGCACGAGTTATGAACTTTTTTCAAGATATGTTGGTTTTTGACTTTTTGAGAAACGCTTTCATCGCAAGCATCCTGGTGAGTATTCTCACGGCACTCTTTTCAACGGTAGTCGTTCTGAGAAAAATTGAGTTTATCGGCGATGGAGCCGCCCACGCTTCTTTTGGCGGACTCGCTCTGGGCTTTTTACTCGGAATCAGCAGCACACTGGTGGCTGCCATTTCAGCCGTTGTTTTCGCTATAACAATAAGTTACTTCAGTCGAAAAAAGCGTGTCTCTGAGAACAGCATGATAGGCATCATGCTGCCATTATTTATGGCGCTTGGGGTGATATTTCTATCATTTGTCAAGGGTTATACTCCCGATGTGATGAGCTACCTCTTTGGAAATGTACTCCTCGTCGTAGACGGAGATGTAAAGCTTTTGATGCTCCTCACAATCTTCGCAGCCATATTCTTTCTACTCTTTCACAGAGAAATAGTTTATTACGCCTTTGACGAGAAGATGGCACGTCATTTTGGAGTCAACACTGGACTTATACACTATTCGATGCTTATTGGTATCTCTTTGAGCATTGTGGCATCGGTAAAGATAGCCGGAATAATCCTGGTCACAGCATTTCTCGTTACCCCTGCCGCAACGGCCAAGCTGTTATTAAAGAGTTTCAAAGGAGTGGCCTTTTTCGCGATATTTCTCAGCTCAATTGCTTCAGTAACTGGAATGGTATCTGCTTACTATCTCAATATTCCTCCTGGGCCAGCGATTGTCGTTGTTCTCTTTGCTGAGTTCGTGACAGTTTATTCGTTGTCGAAAAACAGAAACGCCTGAAAAACTATATTATAATGAAACATATGAAACGGAGGTGAGCTGATGGATATAGGCACATTCATATTCCAGATATTCTGGATGCTGTTTGTTCTCAGCATGTTTGTACCTTTCCTTCGCTCTTTCAATTTGAAGGGCACGAGGATGGCGATGATCAGAGACTTAGAAAACAAAAGGAAAAGCAGAGTGATAACGCTTATTCACAGGCAGGAAGCAATGAGTTTTTTCGGTTTAAAAATGAACAGGTTCATAGACATCGAAGACTCAGAAGAGGTATTGAGAGCCATTAAAATGACGCCGGATGATATGCCGATTGATTTTATCATCCACACGCCAGGGGGTCTCGTTTTAGCGGCAGAGCAAATCGCCAGAGCTTTGAAGAACCACAAAGGGAAGGTTACGGTGTTTGTACCGCATTATGCGATGTCAGGCGGTACACTCATAGCCCTTTCAGCTGATGAAATTGTCATGGATGAAAACGCGGTGCTCGGACCGCTGGATCCACAGATAGGACAATATCCAGCCGCATCAATCTTGAGCGTGCTGGAAAGAAAAGATAAAAACAGTATCGATGATGAAACAATGATACTCGCTGATATATCAAAAAAAGCGATTGAACAAATGAAAAAATTCGTAAGAGAACTGCTTGTAGAAAAGATGGACGAAGAAAAAGCTGAAGAGCTCGCCAATAAGCTGTGTACGGGTACATGGACTCATGACTATCCCATCACCATTGAAGAAGCCCAGGAACTTGGCTTGAAAGTGAATTCAAATATGCCCGAAGAAATTTATTCTCTCATGAACCTTTACAAACAAACTGAACAGCGCAGACCTTCTGTTCAATACATTCCGCTACCGTATAGAAAATCTGAGAAAAACAATGACTAACAATCAAATATACGAACGAGAAAATCCTCATCTTCCAGTGTTTCCCACGTTACCCGATCCTCCATCCGGAGGATCTTCACTTTTTTTCTATGCAGTATCTCCTTTGCGAGAGTGACCCCTTTAAGCTCGAGAATGTGGGTAAGTAATTGATTGGCACTCAACGGTTTTTCTCGCGGTATCCTGAAATTTAAAAGCACGGTATCTCCATCTTCGGCGAAAACAACAGGGATCTGGGTGTAATATGTTGTGTTGATATACCTACTCTCAAAAGGCTGAAAGAGTCCCGGAAAAGCCACCGCAGCCTGTGCCATCTTTCTAGCAGGACCGTTGAAAAGTAGAACTTTCCTCTCCAAAAGGTCGATGAGTTCAAGGTAAATTGCGGAATGGGTAGTATCTGAGAACTTTCCGAACCAATAAAAATCCTTCCATTCAGCCACATGGTCACTTGTTGTCCATTTCACACAGTATTCTATCTCCCGTTTCTTTGACATTTTTTTGTCGTATCCAGAATAGGATCTCTCCATGATTTTAAGTGGCTCTTCAAAGTCTTTTAAAAAGTCTAAAACTACTTCCTTTGCTCGAGCTTTGCCAAATTCAAGGAATGAAACAGCGTACAAACCGGCAATACCATTTGAGACGATGTTTGGAGATTCATCTTCACTCAGATATTGGCGTATATATGGAATAGCCATCAAACCTGAAAGCCCGAATCCACCAGCGTGAAGTTTCATACCTCTATTTTTCTCCTTTGGAGCTGCTTTTTAACATGAGCATACGATGCTTCCATCAGCTCAATGGATTTCTTGAATTCAAAGGTGTTGACGTGCGAAACAGGAGGGGTTATCAAATAGTTTATGCCTTCTTTCCAGAACACAGATAGTTTTTCCGTTATCATTTCGTCAATGAGCGAGAGGATTTGGTTCGAAGTACCGGGAATCTCCACCGCCTTATTTTCGCCTGAGAGATCTATCGCCACCACGTATTCAGCGCCGAGTTCTCGAGCCACAGCAACAGGCAGGTTGTTCAATGTCCCCCCATCAACGAGTAATCTTCCACCAGATTCTATTGGCGGAAAAATGCCAGGGATGGACATTGAAGCCTCAACGGCATCGGAGATTTTACCGGAAGAAATGAGCACGTTTTCCCCGGTGTAAAGGTCGCAAGCGAGACAATGAAATTCTACTTTTGTGTCCTCGAATTTGAAGTCCTTCAGATATTGCCTAAATATCCTGAAGTAGATCCATGAAGGCAAGGCTGATACTCTAGATGACATATACCAGCAACCAAATCTTGCGATCAGGGGATTGTACCTGTGGTTCAATGCCGAAAAATCGAAAGGAAACCATTTGAGGGCCCTAACATAAATCCTGCGGGAGAACTTCCATAAGACTTCAGCATCTCCAAGCAAGGCATAACCCGCTCCCACAACTGCACCAATGCTTATACCGACAATAAGATCGGGAATGTAACCGGCCTCTTCAAGGGCTTTGATAGCGCCAACGTGCGCCGCACCCCTCGCTCCACCTCCACTGAGAACAAGTGCCTTCCTCATGATTTTCTTCTAAATCTCCTTCACAGAGATCTGTATATCTATTTCATGAATATGTTCTACAAACAATCTGGCTATTTGTGGATCGAACTGAGTCCCTGCATTCTTTATGATCTCCTCAAGGGCTTCTTCAAAGCTCAAAGGAGGTCTGTAAGGTCTGTTACTCCTCATGGCATCATAGGCATCGACAATTGACAATATCCGGGATAGTAACGGTATTTCTTCACCCTTGAGACCCTCTGGATACCCCTTTCCATCCCAGCGCTCGTGATGGGCGACAATTATCGGAATCACTTTCTCCAGAGTACGAAAACCCTTCAACATCTCGACCCCTATTCTGACGTGGTTCCTGATTATTTCAAACTCATAATCATTCAACTTGCCGGTTTTCAGCAGTATTTCCCTTGGAACTCCTATCTTTCCTATGTCGTGTAACAAAGCTGCCCATTTCAGGGAGTTAAGATCATCATAGTTTAGATTCAGTTTTTTCCCGAGCGATACTGCAGATTCAGCTACACGTGCGCTGTGACCGCTAGTATAAGGGTCTCCCGCTTCAAGCGCTCTAACAAGGGCGAGTATAACCTCTTCCCTGGCACTTGCTTCAAGTTCAGCGCTCTGTTTTACCTTAAAGAATTGAGAAGCTATCTTTCCGAGATATTCAAGCTTCCTTTTGGAGATATCTGAGAACTCCACCTCATTCGTAGTATCCAGACTTATGTTTCCTAAGTACTTACCATCCATATAGTAACCAACCATTAGAGAGCGCTTTAGATTACCAACACCAGCTTCTGCAAAAGCTTTCAGATACTCTTCGGGAAGTTCTTTTCTGTTGTAATCTGAAATATCTTTAATGACAATGGCTTTTTCTCCTGCCCTGATCATGTATTTCACGGGAATTTTCAGGTCATAAAGGCTTTCTTTGTACCCTTTTACGGCCTGAAAGGTCCATAGTTCATTTGAAGCGATCGAAATACATCCGCTTTCGGCTTCTGGGATGAATTTCAGCGCGACATCCAGTAATTTTTCGAAGAACACTCTATTAGAGGTATTGGGGTCCATACTTGCAAAAGTAGCAACCGCATTGAGAAGAAGCTCATTCAGCTCTTCAATATGCGACTCACTTCTGAAAAGCCTACCACGGGTCATTCTATATACCATATATGTAGTAATTGCCACAAATCCTAAAATAATTGCCATAAGTGACAGTGCCAGCAAAACCGTCTTCGATTTCTTTGTTGGAAAATCGGAGGGATTCAGATATTCTCCAAACCATCTGTCTATGAGTTTGTAATAAGTGCTGTCTTTGTCCTGGATCTGGGAGTCCAGAAAAGCATCGAGCGAAGCTTTCACCTCGGGCAAACCCTTTCTTATTCCTATAAACAATTCAACGTCTCCGATAGTATCTATAGTATCTTTGAAGTTTCCAAGGTCGTTTTGCCGGTAATAAGCATGCAATATGGTGTTCAATAATCCCGCATCGATTTCCCGCTTTGAAACCGCATCGACGACGGCTTTGTAATCGTCGTAATAGACTTTCTTCATACTTATACCTTCAGACTTGATATATTCATCGAGGAATCTTTCGTAGACGTCTCCTTTTACGATACCTATGCTCATTCCGTTCAGCTGTTTCACGAATATAGTGTCAAGATTATCACGGATGATAACAATGCCGTTGCTTTTTATCAGAAACTGCTCGGTGAAATCCATGAAAGCCTCTCGCTCAGGAGTTTTAGCTATGGAAGGAATGAGATCTTCTTTTCCAGCTTTTATATTCTCAAGATGTTCTAAAAAGCTTCCGCTAACGAATTCAATATCGTACCCGGAATCCAACGACCAGTCCTTCAGCAGATCAACAAAAAAGCCCTTGGGATCTCCTTTTTCATCACTAAGCTTTGGAGGGTTGTAGTACATACTCACCCTAATAACTTCGTTCGCATATAAGATTGTAATGAATACAAGAAACAAAAAAATTGCATCGGCTTTTTTCACATTATGCACCAAATTCCTTATTTATCATGTTTTCAGTAAAATCCTTCTTTAACAAGCCCATAATAATGGTATCATAATACCTCCCCATCCTGAAGATCTGTTCACGGAGTCTCCCTTCCTCGACAAAACCGCATTTCTTATAGCTCTTCATAGCCCTTTCATTAAAGGAATAAACGTTCAGGAGCACCTTGTGCAAGTTCATCTCTGTAAATATGAATCTAAGCAGGACCTTCATGGCATCTGTGCCATACCCCTTAGACCAGTACGGCCTTCCCAGAAATATCCCCACTTTCGCGTTACTGTTTTTCCAATCCACACTGTTTACTCCGCACCCGCCGATGTACCTTTTATCCTCTTTGCGCTCGATAGCGAAGGAATATGTATCTTTTGAAGAACTCAAATTTTCATACCAGCTGTATTCTTCCTCAAGTTTTATAGGAAAAGGTATACCGGGATTGAGATATTTTTTTACTTCAAAATCATTGAAATACTTCCACGCTTGTTCAATATCTTCACGACTGTAAGCCCTCAATCTCACAAGAGATCCCTCAAGCATTTCATTCCCTCCCAACCTGCGTTCTAATAAGCTGAGTATAACACAAAAGAAAATAAATCAAAAATTTATTGCTCAATACTTGAAATTTTTATATTATATATGATATTATTTGAGCACTTCATTAAAATATTTGAGGTGATGAGATGAAAAATTATCTGAAGAACTTCTGGCTGTACACCCTTGGAAGGCTTGTATCACTCATCGGGAGCGGCATACAATCTTTGGCACTTTCTCTTTACATTCTCGATGTCACGGGCTCCGGCATGATGATGGGAACTTTTCTGGTTGTAACTACGCTGCCGAGAGTCCTCTTTGCACCTCTTGCTGGCGTCGTAGGCGACAGATTCAACAGGAAAGGAATAATGGTGTACCTGGATTTCGCAAGAGGGGCTTTGATTTTCCTCCTGGCTTTCATTGTGTATAAAAATCTACTTTCACTCACAGTTATATATGTATCCCAGCTCATTATCTCAACACTGGATATCTTCTTCGACCCCGCAACGGGTGCTATGTTACCGGATATAGTTCCCAAAGAAAAGCTCACAAGGGCTAATTCTATTCTCGGGGCTGTGAACAGCTTCAGCTACATAGTAGGACCTGCTATGGGTGGCGTGCTTTATCCGCTGGGAATAGGTATTGTCTTCATCTTGAATGCCTCATCCTTCGTCATATCAGGCATCAGCGAAATGTTTATAGAGTACAAGCAAACCACCGAAAAGAAGAAAATGACAGTCAAACAATTCTTTGAAGATTTAAAGGGTGGGTTGGCCTTCTTGAAAAATAGATCCGACATTCTCCTGATAATGACCTTTGCAATGATCACGAATTTCCTTATGGTGCCCGTCTTCATGGTAGTTGTGCCCTATTTTGCCCGAACTATTGTGGGATTCAACAGTCAACAGTACGGCGTTCTGAACTCCACCTGGGTTATGGGTGTGTTGCTTGGAAATTTGTTTATCGCTTCATTCCTTTCAAAAACCAACCCCGGAAAACTCTTTGATATAGGGCTTTATGGTCAAATAGTCGTGCTGTTCGTTTTTAATATTCTCATGTTCCCCGCTTTGATGACTTATTTGGGCGGAGCCAGCTGGGCTTATCTGGGAGCACTCGCAGCTTCTTTCACAATTATAGGTATGCTAAATGCCTTTGTGAATACACCTCTAACTGTGTTCTTCCAACGAACCATACCCACCGAAGTGCGTTCCCGCGTTTTTTCGGTGCTTTCAGTCCTCTCACAACTCATCGTGCCCCTGGGCACCGCTCTTTACGGATTCTTCGTAGACCGTATGCCGGCTCACTATCTTGTCCTCGTTGCACTGTTGCTGACAGTTTGTGTGTCGATACCATTCATTGTTACCGGAAAACTGAATGTTGTGGGGGAGAGCGAAGTGAGAAGTTGAATTCAAACTACCAAATGTTATAAACTGTTTATGTGGCTGAAGGAGGGAAGAACGTGGCTTTCAAAGTATTGTTCCTCGCCGGCTCGCCGGATGCTGTTCCAGAAAAACACCGCACCTCAATCAAAACAGAAATGTATGAACTCGATGTAGTGCTTATAAAACACAGTGAGTTTCAACAGGTTCTCGAGATATGTAAGCAATTTGCTGAAAACGGAGGCGATTCTATAATCCTTTGCCCTGGTTTCGGTCACAGACATGTTGCGGAGATTGTGGAAGTCGTTGGAGACAATGTTGCGGTGAGCGTAGCACGTGGTGATGGCAAAAGCTCAATGATTGCCAGAAAGGCCATGGAAAGAGCAGGCTGGTTCAAAGAACGGAAAGGGTGAAAAAATTGAAAGCATTCTTGAACGGCAAATTCATAGAAAAGAAAGAAAAGGCTATTGCACTCGAGGACAGAGGCTTCACCTTCGGTGACGGACTTTTTGAAGTTTTGAGAACAAAAAACAGTCACATCTTTTTCTTTGAAGACCATCTGTTGAGAATGAAATACAGCGCTGAGTTTCTCGGTATCCCTTTCCCATACAGCTTTGATTACATAAAAGAAATGGCTCTTGAACTCATTTCATTAAACAAAGTTAATGACGGCGAGCTGTACATCGAATTGACGCGCGGTACCGACCTGAACAGAGAGCACAGATATCCATCTGAAGACATGCAGCCAACGTTCTTCATGTTGGCGTTTCCATTACGACAGATCGACCCTGAAAACTGGAAACACGGAGCGACAGTTTTTCCATATCCGGATCTCAGGCACAGACTTTGTGAACACAAGACGATAAACTTGCTCCCGAATGTGTTGGCGAAAAACTTTGCTTACGCACATGGTGGTTATGAAGCCCTCATGTACAGAGAAGACCATATGGGAAAGTATGTAACCGAAGGAGGCAGCTCGAATTATTTCATAGTAAAGAACGGGCGAGTCATAACCCCTGAAATAGACAATATATTGCCAGGCATAACGAGAGCAAAGGTCATCAAAATCCTGAAAAGTCACGGAATAGAAGTGATCGAAAGAAGGGTATATCTGGAGGAATTCCTGAACGCGGACGAAGTCTTTCTAGTGAGCACCGTTTCAAAGGTGATGCCTGTACGTAAGATAGCTGATAGGGAATTCACTGCACCTGGCGAGATAACTATGACAGCCATGAAGCTCTACGGAAGACTTATGGAAGAAGAAAAAGGACGGCACTAACCGTCCTTTTTATTTTTTGAATCTCAATGAAAGTCTATCGAAAATACTATAAAGTATCGGGATGAGGAAAAGAGTAAATACAACGCCAAAAAGAAGACCCCCGGCTATTGTCAACGCAAGCGGGCTTTCGAGTTCTGAGCCCTCAGCCCTTGAAAAAATAGTTGGCAAGAGTGCCACCACCGTTGTCAATGAGGTCATGAGAATCGGTCTCAGTCGTCTACCCGCGCCTTCTACTATGGCTTCTTCAAGCTTCATACCTCTTTCTCTAAGCTGATTAATGTAGGTTACCATAACTATACCATTATTTACCGTCACACCGATAAGCGTGAGAACACCCATAAGGCTGCCTATACTAATAGGCTTACCACTTATCATCGACACGACAGCCACACCAACGATCGCCATAGGTAATGTAAGAAATATCACGAAGGGATATACCAGTGACTCAAACTGTGCACCTATTATGAGGTACATGAAAATAATCCCAACAACGATTGCAAAGCCAAACTGTTTCAACGCTTCCGCAAGATTTGATGCCTGCCCCCCGATTTCAGGGATAAACTGCGTCAAATCTTTCTTTTTCTGGAGTAGGGTCCTTACATCTTTCACCACATCGCTAAGGGCGCGTCCAGAAACGTCAACTCTTACATATCCGACTCTATGGCCGTTATCATGGTCAATACTTTTTTGGGTTTTCTTGAAATCCAGTTTTGATACTATACCAACGTAGCTGGGCTCACCGATCATAGAATTCACCGGGATTTTCTTTAACCACTGGTAACCCCCCTCAAGTGGTTCATAACCGAGCTTTAAAGGTACCCTTTTGCCGTTTATGAAAATGTCCCCGAGGTCGACCCCCAGTGTATACGGCTGAATAGCCCCTATGATCTGCATAGGAATAACTCCTGACATGATAGCCTTTCCTCTGTCTATCTTGAGTTCAAGGGTTCTCTCTTTTTCTTCAAAATTGGTACTGACGTTTACTATGCCTTCGACACCTTTCAGTTCCTCCGCGAATTCAGTTGTGACTCTTTCAAGAGATTGGAAGTCATCGCCGTAAAAAGTGACTTTAATATCGCTTCCCAAGAGATTTTCTATCTCAAGCCCTCCTGCCGACACTCTGATCTCAGCATTATGCTTTACTGCCAGCGGCATCAAGGCTTTTCTGATCTCTCCGGCTATTTCCTGTGATGTTTTACTTCTTTCTCTTTTGGGAAGCAAATTTAGCTGGATGGATGCTGTGTTTTCACTCCCACCGAGTAAAACAGAATAGACTCCTCCGGTTACCCCGCCATTGACATAAAGACTGTCAAGCTGGTACTCACTGGAGTTTTCAAGAATGTGTTTATTTATCTCCTGAGTGACAGATTTTGTTACTTTGTAGCTGGTATTTTCTGGAAGTTTCACGGAAATATTTATGATGCCACTGTCCATGGCTGGTATGAGTTCAAAGTCACGTGTAGCCATTAACAATGTACCAACAACGAAGATACTCACGAACACAATGATTGCTGTGCCCTTTCTTTTCAATATTTTTGATAGCTGTTTCTTGTACATATTTTCAAGGGTACATTTGACAGTTAGTCTAACTTTTATAAACCCCGAAAATGCCGGGACGAGAACAATAGCGACAAGCAGAGAAGCGGCAAGTGAAAGTGCAAGGGCTATCGCAAAGAACTTCAAAAACTGTGAGAAAAAGCCAGTAATGAAGGCCAGGGGGACAAACATCGCAAGGGTCGTGAGAGTAGATGAGAAAATCGCTCCTACAACCTCACTTCCACCCTTTCCTGCGGCTTCTTCAGGCGATCTTTTTTCTTCAAGATGCCGATAAATCGCTTCAAGGACGACTATGCTGTTGTCGACAATCATTCCCACAGCCATGGTTAACCCACCAAGAGTCATAAGATCCAGTCCAAGTCCAGAGAAATAGAGCAATATAACAGCTATCAACAACGACAGTGGCATGGAAAGTGCGATTGCCAATGTTGCGGTGAAATTTCTTAAGAATATGAAGATAACGATCGTTGCTACAAGCGCTCCAATAATGAGATTTCTAAAAAGTCCGCTTATGGCCTTTTCTGTGAACTTACCACTATCACTGAGGGTCACCAGCTGAGTATTGGGATGCAAGTTCTGCCATTCATCGACAGCTTCTTTTATCCCCCTCGCTACCTTTACGGTGTTGGTTCCACCTTGCTTCTGAACAACAAGTACCGCTGCGTTTTCATCGTTGACTTGAACAAAGCCTCTGATTTCTGAATCAACAAGTTCTACATCCGCCACCTGTTTCAACCTCACCGGTATGGGTATTCCTTTTAGTTCCAGGCTTTGTCCCGTTATGGAAGAAGAAAGCATTTTGTCCATACCCCGAATGCCTATTATCGTATTCTTTAATTCATCCAGTGATTCGAATTGGCTGGAAACTGAAAGGTTAAAGACTTCATCGCCATCTTCAAGATTGCCCATCGGGAATCTAACGCCTTTGGAGAGCACTGTCTGGAGAATATCGTATGGTATACCGTAGGTGGACAGCTTTTCTTCATCAAGAGTGATCCTGACTTCTTTTTTAGGTATACCAAGTCTTTCTACATTAGCGACTCCAACAACCCTTGAAAGCCTTTTTTGAAGTTCCAGAGAGGTTTCGTCGATGTCCCCGTCTGAAGAGGAAATTCCAAGGACATATATAGGTATCATCGACGGGTTAAATTCGATAACTATGGGATCGACTCCTTCAGGAAGACCTATGGCAAAAGATTCCAGTGCTTGCTTTATTCTCGAAACAGCCGCGTTCATGTCCGTACCGTTTTCGAACTCTATCTGAACTATGGAAAAACCGTCAACTGATCGGGAACTGAAAGACTTTATCCCACTTACCAACCCGACAGCACTCTCCACCGGATTGGTGACGTTCAATTCGACCTCTTCAGGTCCCGCTCCAATGTAAGGAGTGACCACCATGGCGTAAGGAATATCCACATTTGGTAAGAGGTCAAGGGGGAGTTTTTCCCAGGAAAAAAAGCCTAAGAAAATAAGCGTGGAAAAAAGTAAGAAAACGGCAACAGGCCTGCGCGAAAATTGCGACAGAATACTTTTCCACATCTTCTTTCCGCTCCTTTTTGTTTAATTTAATTGTACAGGATGAATATCAGAAAATGAAATCAAACCATAATACGACTCGTTTTATACATGAAAAGTTTTGATACGTTCTAGCATGATTTGATTTCTAAAAAAATCCTAAAATCAATCTCTCAACATCCTTGATTTTTAAGAAATCTATTTGATTCGAGATTTATACAAAGAGGATAACTATGACTAAAAAGTTTCTATTGTTGTTGTCCTTATCCTGTCAGTATTTGCATTAGCAATACAAACAAAAGAAGCATCAAAGATAGGACATAGATTAGGGCATTTCTTCTCGCACATTTTTTCTCTTGCTAAGTCTTTTAACATGCGCGTCTTATGTAGTTCAGATGCGTGATCTCTACAATGCTCGTTCGCATTATTCTTATAACATAGCAGATCCACATGATAATCAGTGTCAAGAATTGATTCAATGAAGTTCAGTAACGCATCGCTAAGGATTTCGTAATTACCGTTGAGCGACGGCTCTATGCTCAGCGCGTGGGGGTAGCCTCCCAGCCTGGAGAATTAATCTTATCATTAAGTTTCTGCTGAAGCAAGCTTTATCGGTATTCAGTGGAAAGAAACGTATAGAAGATCACCAGGAAAAATTATAAAATTCTTCATAAGCGAATTATCATCTATTTTGTACTTGCGTGACATACTGTCAAGCACACATTTTACTCAATTGGCGCAAAATATCTGGCTTGTAAGGGGGCTATTATCCCAACAGCAAATAAAATTATAAACTTTCCCGATCCTGTCTTGGACCAAGTGGCAAGAAATGCTTTATCTTGACTACAATAAAATTACAGACATTACATCGCTTTCCAATCTGACTAATCTATTTTGGCTTGAGCTTTCGCACAATCAAATTACTAATAAGAAACCTTGGTAGATAACCCGGAACCTGCCACTTTTCGTCAAACACATACACTTCCAAGATCTAAGTTTTCTTGAGACAAATGCGTTATCAAAAAAAGGGCGCCAAAACTGGCGCCCTTTTAGCTGGTCAATTATCTGGAAAGTAAATCCGGGAATGCCAGTACAACCTTCGGGCTTCTGAACAGCGTATCTTTCTCACCGGTATTCAAGTCATACATCACCAGGAACCCTTCAGAGTCTCTGTATCCCACATAAAGTAATTTTCCCCTCTTTATCTTCACGGATGGAATGAAAGAGGGAACGAACAGCACATCAGAATCGATCAACTTTTCCGTATGGCTTATTGTGTTATATATTAGGAGATTGCCGAGGTACAGATTATCAAGGAAGCTTGAAATAATTTCGTAATAAAGAAGATCCTCTTCGTCTATCATGACTGCCCATTCGGCCTTTCGCATTGTAAGAAGAGGTTTTACCGGCAACAGCTTCTGGATATTTCCATCATAATCTATACCATAAATGTCTTCGCCTTTGCCAAGAAAGAGGTATTTGTAGTCGTCGACGTTTTCGAATGTTTTAACGGTTTCTCCCGTTTCTGCGTCAATCAGTACGCGAGTATAGTCGTCATAATTTTCAACCAATAAGAAATTCCCGTCAATTGACCAGGAAGCAGGATAAGCATTGTAGGGAAGAATTTCCTGCTCCCATAGCTCCTCAAAATCCAAGCTTATACACTTCATGTCATTGTAATCATAGCTTGAAATCACGAACTTGTCACCAACAGGCGAGACATCGATGGTGTCATAACCTTCCCAGGCTTTTTTTATTTCGCCTTCATATACGACCCTGAGGTAATCGTAAGAGTAATCTACATACAAAATGCCTGAAGAGAAGAATTTACCAAAATCGATGTCCGCTGAGCGAAAGAGTTTTTCACCTGATTCATTCAATAATGCAAGATAAATCATATCGGAATCGAGATGATATTCTGTAACTGCGTAGATCGTACCCGTAGCCTGAAGAACTTCTGATATCTTCACTGGCTCAGGGAGTCCTTCGAGGAAACTTGCAATCCACTTAATCTCACCACGTTTTGTGGCAAAATTCTTGAGATTTTCTATTTGGTTCTCTTCGTTGAGATCTATGAGGAGTGTGTAATAAAACTCGATCAGATAGTCGGGTACGTAAAGTCTATCAAGCAGATCCATTGCTCTTTCAAGGTCTTCTAACCCCTCTTCCATGATGCGGGCGGTTTTAAATAATTCATAGGCTCCATCATAGTTCCTGCGTACAACTTCAAGAACGCCTTTCATGTAAAAGAACATGGGTTTATCCTTCAGAACGACTTCATGCTCTTCCAGTGCTTTCTTGACCTCGTCGTATTTCCCATCATCGAGGAGCAATTCCAAATACGGGATCATATATTCTACTTCGCCGTATTTTTTATAAAGTATCCTTTCAATGCCTTTCTGGACATATGTCAAGTATTCTTCATCTGCATATTCATGGACCTCTTCAAGTATTGTCTTTTCATCATCAAAAGAGGAAACCGCATTTAAAATCACGTCTTCGAGTGTACCTTCGTAGTCATACAAATATTCCAATTCTCTCATAAACTCTTTCAATACACTTACCCTGGGCATTCTATTCAGAAAATAGGTGTAGAGTGTCACAGCTTCAGCATCGTAATATTGCTCCACAGCATATCGCGCGGCTTGGAGCACATAAGGCATTATCTCACTGTAGGTCTCTTCCAGTTTCTCGGTTAGCTCTACTATTGTAGAAATGTATCCCCAGTAGTCCTGATTCTCCTCGTAAAGTTCCAGCAATTCCTGAAGAGCTTCAAAATCAAGCGGATTTTCTTCGAGTCTTGCCTTCAGTTCCTCTTCACCTGCAAAAGCCACCAACGATATAAACAGTAAAAATATGATAATCAATCGTTTCATAATGACACCTCCCCAGTTTAGTTTATCGCGTCCTCTATTGAGCACAAAGTAATTTTCACAGAGAATAAGCTAAAATCATTTTGAAAGCGATAATGATGAAAAATTCACAGTCCTGGTTTTGGCCCTTCTGTCAATCAGCATCTTTGCAGCCACCTCGCCAATAGAGCTTTCAGAGAAATATGTGGAACTTTTCTTCTCAAAGCAGTTTGAACAGGCGTACGACATACTGTCTTTTCAGGTTAAGTTGCTGTTTGGAACGAAGGATAACAAAGCCCTCATATCTGTTGTTTGTTTGCAAGATAAACTTTGAAAGCTTCTTTGACAGTGCCTTTCTCCATCAGGAACGTTTCATAGTCTAGTTCTTCGTGTTTTCTCATGAAAATATAGTCACTTCAGCAACGGTGAGTTAAAATATTCTCATAGAGAAGTGCTGAGGAGGGTCTGCATGAAAATAAAAGTCTTTGGTGGAACGTTCTGGGATGTCTTCATATACGGCGAAGAACCTCACAAGGCGGAAATCTTTGAGATGCCGGGAGGTTCCGGACTTAACATTGCTTTTGGGCTGTTCCGGCAGGGATTCGATGTTCAGTTCTATTCAAACATCGGTGAGGACTGGCGAGGCGAGGAAATAAAAAAGGCACTGAAAAAAGAAGGATTCAATACAGTGGGAATCCGGGTTATTGCTAATATGAAGACAGGGCACCATATTGCCTTCAATGATAGACCCATAGCCGTTGATAGAGGCGCAAACAGAGAGCCTATCATTCTACAAGAAGACCCCGAAGCGGACGTTGTCTTTATCAATACAGAAATACCAGAAGAAAGTATCTTCGAAGCATTGAGAATACCCTCGAAACTCGTGATCGTCGATTTGGGACCGAGAAAGATTGTTTCTTCTGAGCAACTCAGAGCTGTTTGTCAAACAGAACTACTCCTTCTCGGTACCGAGAGAGAGTGTGATGGAGGCTGTGACGTGGTAAAACTCGGGGCAAAAGGTGCATGGGTAAGAGGAAAACATATCCCGGCAGATACACATGTATACCCTTACACCGTTGGTGCCGGAGACATTTTCGATGTGGTCTTCACTACACTCTACCTGAAGACTGGCGACATACTTTTTTCCACCCGAGCTGCGGTTGAAACTTCTCAGACAATGGTGAGAGAAGTCAAAGGAGCCTTCTCAAAGGCTCAAAGGTTGGACAAACTCATATAAGGATACATTTGTATATTACTTTTTCACAAATTCACAACCTTCAGATCCATCAATCAATCTCTTATTCAAGTGAGAATCCCCTGGTGGATTCTCTTTTTTTTCAACCTAATGGTATTCATATGTATTTCTTGCTAACATGGTATCGCGCGGCCGCAGAAAACATACAGGAGGTGTAAAACGTGGGACTTGGTTCAACAGTGGTAAATCTTAGCAACGCCAAAAGGCTTCAAATCGTCTGGGATACGGGTTTGGTACAGGACGGTGAACCCATCTATTACAGACAGTCCATACCCGTGGACAGCTCGATTACTGAGCAGGAGGCCTACGATGCAGCTTATAACCTCGCTTCACTGACTACTTATACCATCAGCGAGATCAGGCTCATCAGTACTGACAGTCTCGGACCAATTGATTAACGAGGAGGTGTAATGAATGAAGACACTTAACATGAGGTGGTATGATGCGGCGCAGGGGAAGTCCAAAGGCCTTATACTCCGCTCACCAAAGGATGGACTGACCCAGGCAGAGGTCCAGAACGTCATGGATGCCCTTGTATCTCTAAAAGTGGTTCCTTCCAACTATGTGACTGACTACGCCAGTGTCATCGACAAGGCTACGAACGAACTCTTCAACCTGATATAACCACAGCGGGGCGGGTTCCCCCCCCGCCCTTTTTATAGGAGGTGAAAGATGTTTTTTCTGAAATCTTTGACCGGGTTACTCTCCCTGGGTGCCTGTTTACTTGAAAGACCAGGAGAAGGTGACAGGAAAAAGGAAGAACTGAAAGGACTCGTGCTTCAAATACTTCCGGAAGAAGAATGGGATATAGATCAGGATTTGCTCGATGAAATCCTTGATGCAGCCATTGATACCATTGTTGCGTGGCTCAATCGTACCGTGTGGAAAACAGCTTGACAGACCGCCTTCGGGCGGTCTTTATTCTGTGTGAATCCCTCGTACATTTTAACCAAAGAGAATAGAATATAAACGGAGGGGATGATATGTTTGAAGATCTTGTACTTTTGGGAATTGCTTTTGTGGTGTATTCTTTTTTCATAAGATGGATAACACTGTACCTATGGCACGGGAAGAGAGTCATAGCAAGTGTTGCCAGCAGAGCAGTTGATACATTCAAAAAAGTCAAAGCCAGTGCACCTGTATCAAAAAGAGAAGTCATCGAATCCAAAATAAGAAAGATAAAGAATTGGGCTTCACACCGTGGAAACGTACATTTCTCGGATTAACATAGAAAGATTTTTCCTGTTGATAACCACTCTTGTGTTTACTGTCCTGCAGATTAACCCTTGATAACACCCATAGGTAAGAGCTTGATGGAGCGTCTCACAAGATCCTGCTGATAGTCCATAACCATGTCGATATCTTTGTAAGCCACTCTTGCCTCTTCTATAATGGCGCTTTTATCTGGTGTCATAAGAATAACATTTCTTTCATCAAGATCTTTCTTCACTTCGGCGTAACTGAGCTTCCTTTTTGCTTCGTGTCTACCGAGTGTTCGACCAGCACCATGAGAACACGACATGAAACTCTCGGGGTTTCTCAAACCTTCCGCAATATAGGTGGGACTGCCCATAGAACCTGGAATAACAACCTTGCCTTCTGCCCGCACCGCACCCTTTCGATGGACAAGCACAGTTTCTCCGTAATGCTCTTCAAGGCTCGCATAATTGTGCACCGTCTCAATGCGTTCCAGTACCTCAAGCTTCGGAAAGAAGCGTCTTAGCACGCCTAGGGCAGATTCTGTGAGAATTCGCCTGTTTTCAGAGGCGAAATCAAGACAGAAATTCATGGCTCTCAGATATTGCCTACCGATTTTACTATCAAGGGGAAGCCATGCCAGTCCTGACGGGGGCTGGACTCCTTGTTTTTTGCAGAACTCTTGAGCTTTTTTATTGTAATATGTTGCTACCTGTTTGCCGAGATTGCGCGAACCGCTATGAAGCGTTAGATATACCGTCCCTTCTTCGTCCTTTTGTATCTCGATAAAATGGTTCCCACCACCCAGAGTGCCAAGCTGCTTTTTAGCGTTGTTCTTCTCACTGGATATGACGGGATCTTCTATTTCGTACTTTTCCCAGAAGTCCGTCTGTACAGCTTTCTTCCTCCATTTGAATCCTACTGGTATTTCTTGCAATATCTGTCTTAGGATTTCGGTCAGGTAGCTGTGAATTTCGTCGGTCGTAAGATTGGTTTTTATGCAGACCACGCCGCAACCGATATCCATGCCCACGGCGTTGGGGATAACACAGCCCTTCAATGCCGCGACGCCACCTATGGGCATACCATAACCCGGGTGTACATCTGGCATCACCGCTATCCATTTGAAAAGATCCGGAATCGTGGAAAGATTTCTGATTTGTTCCAGAGCTTCCTTTTCAATTTTATCTATTGGCACCCAGAGCTTTGCTTTCAATTTAGGACTGAATTTAATCATTCGCGCTCACTCCATATAAAAAAGGTTCACTACCATTCTAACATCAGGGCATTTAAGATTTGACTGTATGAGATACCCGAAGCAGCAAACAAAAAAATCGAATGCATTAAAAAAGAGGAGCACCAATATAATTGTAATTTTTAATTGTGTATATTGTAACTCACGCTACCTTGTATTACAAGCTACTATGCGATACTATCCTTTTACAGAAAAGCTGTTTTGTTTTTGCAAAGATTCGAAAGACTCGATTCAAAGGGAGGGAACATCGTGCAAAGAAAAAAAGGAAATATAATTGCCGGGATAATTCTAGCCCTTGGTTTGATTTTGATTGGAGCTTCATTCTTAATAGGACCTATAGATTTTCATGGATTTGAATTCGAAGATTCTACGAACTATCAGAATGAATACACAGAGGTTTTTTCAAACCCACAAATCGATGAGATTTACATAAACACCATCAATGGGTACGTTCGAGTAGAAGGCTGGGATAACAGTGATATTCAGCTCGAAGTAAAACAGAGGTACACAGGTTACCCTGAAGGCAGGCTAGAAGAGCTTTTTGAGTTAACAAAGCCAGAAATCACATTTCTTGGGAACACATTAAGAATTGTAACTCCTAGGTTGACGAAAACCGCATTTTTAAAGAGCTATGGTGTTTCAATGGTCATCAAAGTGCCATATGGCCTTGTAGACAGAGTTGAGGTCAAGACAAGCAATGGAGATTTGAACTTTTCAAACCTCAACACTCAAATCACGGGAGACACATCAAATGGCTCTATTTCCCTGTTTAAAGTTTCTGGCAACGCAAAACTTGATAGTTCAAATGGAGAGTTCTATGCCAATGGGTTCACGGGCTATCTTTATGTCAAAACTTCAAATGCATCTATGGAATTGAAGAATTCAAAGGCGCAGGTATTTCTAAGAACCTCTAACGGCAGTATATATGTAAGAGATTCCTTGCTTACAGGAACAAACAACACTCTGAAAACTTCAAACGGGAGAATCGTTCTGGATTCAGAACTCCCAGAATCTGGTCATCTGGAACTTAGTACTAGCAATGGAGAGATTGAACTTATTGTCCCTTATGGCACCGGTGCGGTTATTGATGCCGATACTTCCAACGGGAGGATCATTCTGGATAATGTACCTGTTCTCGCGAAAGAAATAGGTAAAACCAGTATCAGTGGCAGCATCTATGGGGGCGGAAATTTGTATATAGATCTAAGCACCAGTAATTCAAACATAAGAATTAGCGGGCACTGACAAATTGCCCTTATTGAAAAGAGGTATAGTGATGGACAAGCAGATGAAAAAGGGCGTATTGGACCTGTGTGTCCTCAGCGTCCTTTCAGAGGAAGATTGCTATGGATATCAGCTCGTGGAAAAAATTTCAACGGCTATTCAGATTTCTGAAGGAACGATCTACCCTCTCCTTAAACGTTTGCAAAGGGAGGGTTTGCTAACTTCTTATATAAGAGAATCTTCTGAAGGACCTGCAAGAAAGTATTACAAACTCACTCCCGAAGGTGTAGCTAAATACAAAAAGCTAAGGAAAAAATGGTTTGAATTCTACAACGGAGTGAACAAACTCCTCGGTAGGGGGGATGAAGATGGACAGTACTGAATACATAAGAAGATTAGAAAAGGGCTTAAAAAGGCTCAAGCCACTTGAAAGAGAAGAGTATCTTCAAGATTACAGAGAGCATTTTCAGGAAGGAATAAGGCAGGGGAAGACAGAAGATCAAATATGTCGCGATTTAGGTAATCCGGATAAGATCGCAAGATTAATACTCGCAGAACATAACGTCAGGGTACTCGATGAAAAACATGAAAGCAGAAGCATTTTCACAGCTATAATGAGCATAATAGGTCTGGGATTTTTCAATTTAATTGTTACCCTCCCCTTTCTTGCAGTGTTTTACGCTTTGATTTTTGCCATCTTTACAATCGCAGCGGCTTTTGTCGCCTTGCCTGTGTTTTATTACTATTATCCGGGAAACGTTTTGCTGCCTTTCTCAAATTTGAACCAGGAATTGCTCTTCATATTCGGTACTATGCTTGTCGGGATTGGTATCTTCCTCTTCTCGGGGAAAATCCTGAAAGGTGCATTCAAAGTAACTGTGACTTTTTTAAAGTGGAATCTTAAGGTTATAAAAGGTGAGTGAGAACTTTATGCAGCGTATTATACCTTCAAAAGGGTACTAAGGCACGTGCCCAGAAAATACTTCTAACATTTTTATGCTCAATCTGCTATGGAGGATACGCCGGGAGAAAAATTTATTTATAACACAGGAGCTTTCCACCCGGTGCCTGCAGTCATTCAAAAATTACGGGAAGAAGTGCCCTTGAATCCGCTAAAGAATTCCTCTTCAATTCTCTTGGAATCACCGAGGTTATTTGGTCAAAGGATTCGCAGAGAATAAACAATATCAGTAGATTGAATATGATCACGAAGACTTAAAATAAATCTTTTTGTACTTACAGAAGACGTTAGGGAAAACGGGCAACTCGTTTATTAAACTGGATTGAAAAGTCTTTCCAAAAACTAAACAAGATTTCTGCAAACACTTATTTAGGCAATCACTGGCGGATTTGTGAGCATCAGCATATAAGGATGATTGTCCCATTTGCCTTCAATACTGGCTTACACAACGATTTCGGAATTCACAGAGAGAAACGCAAATCTTCATTTCAGGGTTTTGGAAAATGCGGGAAATCGTTTGAAGTTAGTGTTAACCCATTCGTAGAATTTTAAATGAATTTCAGTCCAAAGAGTTCCTTTCATGAAGCTCTTTCATATGCTGTTTCATTTCATAGAGCCTTTTATCAGCGATCTTCAAGGCTTTGTAAAAATCCTCTTTTTTTGTTCCTTCAGCAATTCCATAAGAGATAGTAATCGAAAACTTAAACTTTTCTGCTTCTTCTTCAAGGATTTTTTGAACACGTTTTAATGGCATTTCAACATCTTTAGCGCTCGCTCCTGGAAAGATTACCAAAAATTCATCCCCGCCATATCTAATGACAATGTCGCCCTTTCGAACGACTTTCTTGATCGCTTTTGCGATCACTTTAAGAACCTCATCTCCTATCATATGCGAATATCGGTCGTTTATCTCTTTGAAATTATCAACATCTATCATGGCAACGCTGAATAATTGCTCTTCGAACATTTTGCATTCAGCGCTCGTATAAAGCTCGAGGAATCTTCTGTTATTTACGCCTGTAAGTGAGTCCAAGTGAGCTTCCTTTCGGAATTTCTCTTTCTCTAAATGAACTTGATTATAAAGTGTCCTCAAAGGTACTTTAATGCTCTGTATTACGATACCATTGAGTATCGATACATAAGACATCAGTCTGAATAAATGCCCAAGCATGTTGAAAAAGCCAAAGACATCGGAATATAAGGTAAAAGAGAGCTCAGCAAGAGCAGTAAAAGCAAGGGAGAAAAATAGCGCTGATTTATAGGGCTCAATATCCGGTTTTTTGATTTTCTTTGCGTAGAATAGCAAAACAACTATCACGGATACAAGCACATATTCTGTAAAAACCTTGAATTGAGTAAGACCCTGTCCTTCAATGAAACAGTCCGGAAAAGCACGTGCAAATACAGCCCAGATTCCAGCAGCAGTGATGGGATAAAAAATGCAGCAGAAGAATTTATTATGCTTGTCACTTAAAGCAACTGCATATAACAGCCCGAAGGTTTCCAAAACCCTTCCAAGTATCCAGAACTGAGTGGGTTGATTGGCGTCAAAATTCAAAAAAACTCCCATATTCTTATAAGAGAGCATATGCACAAAGTCTACAATAATAACCGCTGAGTAAACAATTCCCAATTTTTTGATAAATAAGTTGTCTATAAATCGATAGGAAAATACCGCGATGACAAATATTGAAAAGCCAACAACAATAGCCAGGGTCTCGATAATCGAGTGAAAGAACAAATAATTAACTCTGGAAAGTTCCCACAATAAGACGGTACCTAAAATCCATATCAACCACAGCGTTTTCTTTCTCATTTGCTCGCCTCCGGATTCGGCTGGTCCACATAATAACATAATGATAATAATCATTTTACCACTGATTTATTTTTAGTCGTTTGATAAAATCTTAATAGCTATCACACTGGTTGAAGATTCTTACATATCATTTCATTTCACTTTACACCAGAAACCAGGAATTTTGAATCCGGTAACCCAGCACAAAACCCGGCAGGTAAGAGCTCACCACTACTGTTCATATTGAAAAAGCCTCTTTTAAAAGGCTTTTTCAACAAAAATCACATTGCTAATGCCACAGTTATGATAGTTTAAGAAACAACTAATTCTCTTTTAAGGTCATAGGTTGGCCACAGCAAACTAACTCACCGCCACCAACTTCTTTAACCTCTACAACGTTTCCACAAATTTCACACACAAAAATCTGGCCCTTCTCCGTTACCTTAGGCATTGCTCTCCCTCCTTTTTGTCGGTGTGTTCAATTATACAGAGGGCTGAAGTCGATCTCAAAAAGCCTTTTTGAGTATTTCGAGAAGATCTTCTTTATTCAATATACCTGGCGTTGTTTCTATGACTTTATACATGGCACTGTAGGAAGTTCTACCATTTTGCTAATTGTTCCCTTTCCACTCCAAGAGTCGACAACTTTTTGTTGAGCTCAAAGCGTCCTTGAAAATTTCTTATTCTGTCTATCATCATCCGTGCAGCTCTTTTGTGATCGTTTTATATATTCCAAAAACCTTCCTGCCAACGACTGCAAGCCTTATGTAAACATGCTCTCTCCCCCATTTGCGGTTCGATTTAGTTACATTTCTTTCACTTTTCCAATTTAATTCCTGCGTACCTTTTATTTTTCTTTCTCGTTCTTAACATCTTCTGATGTCTGAGAAATGATTTCAATGGTCCGGGAAAACTCCGTAAGGTCGACGGGAGTTTCTTCAAACAAAAGCCTTATGTTCCCAGCTTCAAAGGTGTACAAGCTGTCTCCGTGGGTGGCTATGAAATGCCTGTCATGGCTTATGAAAAACATACCACCTGGAAATGCATTGAAGAGCCGGTCCAGAATTTCGAGGGATTCGATGTCCAAATGGTTTGTTGGCTCGTCCAGGAATAGGAACTCAATCTTTTCCAGCATCGCTTTGAGAATCGCAGCTCTCATGAGCTCCCCATAGCTCAACGAACCTACATCTTGGAATACCTTGTCTCTTCTAAAGCCCGCTGCCCCAAGAGCTTGTCTGAGCTGGAGTTCATCAAGCTCAGGTACACGCAAGTTATCTATCAATGATCCGGTTCTGAAGAACGCCCTCACATCTTGGGGGATATACTTCCACCTGACATTGTCGTTCCTGTATAATTCGCCCTGAGGTTTCAATTCTCCCACGAGACAGCGCATGAGCGTCGTTTTTCCGCAACCATTCGGTCCGATAAGTCCTACCCGGTCTTTTGTATACAGTTCAAGATTCACGTCTCTGAACAGTGTTTTTGTGCCAAAGGCAAAGCTCAACCCGGTGGCAGAAATCACCTTCCTCGATGAAACTTCATACTGTGGAAGCTCGATTTCAATAGGTTTCTCAACGAAAGGCTTTTTCTCTTTTAACTCTCGAATCATCGCCTGTGTTCGTTTCTGCACTGCTTTCGCCCGCTTCGCGAGTTTTGCAGCTTTGCGCCCTATATGTCCCTTGTTCATCACCTTGTCGGCGAATTTCTTTTTCGCCTCTTTACTCGATGCCCAGGAAATTCTTCTGGACACTTCAAATTCCAGCTGTTTTATTTTTCGCTCTATCTCCTTTGCTTCCCTCAATCTCGATTCAAAATCGCTTTTAAGATGGGATAACATGAGGGAATAGCCGCCATTTACCGATACTGCGGTTCCTGTTTTCAAATAATAGCTCCTGTCTGCCACCCTGTCTATCAGAAGCCTGTCATGGCTCACAAGAAGCACACTACATTTTTTTGATTTGTATTCGAGAATGACTCTCTCAAGCTTCTGGCACATTTGCAGGTCGAGATGATTGGTGGGTTCATCGAGTAGGAGAAGATTAGCTCCCCTCAAAAAGACCCGAAAAATTGCCCAGAGCCTTTGCTGTCCCTTGGAAAAACTGGAATAGGGGCGTTTCAAATCTTCTTCGACAAAACCGTATTTGTAAAGCCTGGCGTTGATTTTCGCTTCAAGTTCGAAGCCACCGAGTTTGTGGAACTCGTTTATCGCTTCTGCATAATCCGGAGAATCAATGGGAAGTGAAGTCATAGTTCGATAAATTCGCCCAATTTCCGGAAAACTTTCCAGAAGAAACTCCATAGCGGTACCCTCAAAAGGGGGAGTTTCCTGTGGAAGAAAGGCGAATCTCACCGTATTTTCCAAAATAACTGCACCAGAATCTGGTTTCAAAACACCACGGATGATGTTGAGCAATGTTGTCTTACCAGAACCGTTCGCTCCAAGCAGGGCAACGACTTCACCCGGAAGAATATCGAGATCTACACCTTTAAGCACTTCATTAGCGCCGAAAGAAAAACGAAGTTGTTTTATATGAAGCATGATAATTCCACCTCCAAAAGAAAACTTTGTGGCCGTGGCCACTCGCATTCCCAATTATGTTGCTATGCGGAAGGTGGAATTATCTGTGCATCTTTTCACCCCTTGGAAGTTAATTATATATGATATATTATCATATCAAATCGGCACAAAATATTAGAAGCTCTTCACTGTGGCATTTAGAGCAACTTTCCCTTTTCAACAGCATGATATAATTTTATGTTATTCTCCACAAATCTCCACAAGGAGGTGTGTTATGGACGAAAGAATTCTTAAGCACGCAAAAGTACTTGTTGAGTACTGTCTGACTCTGAAGCCCGGTGAAAAACTCATGATAAATGGAGAAGTAGTTTCTCTACCGCTCATCAGAGCGGTATATCAGGAAGCTTTGAATGCCGGCGCGCTCATACAGGTGGTGATAGATGACACGGCATTGAGGGAGAAATTGTTGAAATTTGGGAACGACGAACAACTAACTTATGTGCCTGAAAGCGTCATGACAATGGCAAAATCGGTGGATGCTTTAATTTCAATCTTGGGGACTTCCAATACTAGAATGCTGAGCAATGTCCCTCCCGAAAATGTGAAAAAGAATGCCGAAGGCAGGAGTAAGTTGATGGAAATCTTCTTTGATCGCATGGGAAAGGGCGAGCTGCGGTGGTGTGGCACCCAGTTTCCCACTGAAGCTGATGCGCAGGAAGCTTCCATGTCGCTGAGTGATTACGAAGATTTCGTATACACTGCCTGTCATTTAGACAGCGATGACCCTGTAGCTGAATGGAAAAGAATTCACGATGAACAACAGAAATACGTGGATTTCCTGAACACGAAAAAGCACCTCAGAATAGTTTCAGAAGACACGGATATCGAAATGAGCATCGAAGGACGAAAATGGATTAACAGCGATGGACATGTAAATTTTCCCTCCGGCGAAGTTTTCACAGGCCCCGTTGAAGACACGGTGAACGGACACATTCGCTTTTCCTTTCCAGGAATCTACCAAGGACGAGAGATTGAAGATATCAGGCTTACTTTTGAAAACGGTAAAGTGGTGAAGGCCGAAGCCTCAAAGGGGCAGGAACTTCTCGAACAGCTCCTCGAGATAAGAGGTGCGAGGTATGTGGGAGAGATCGCCATGGGCACAAATTACAATATCACAAGGTTCACAAAGAACATGCTCTTCGACGAAAAGATCGGTGGCACTGTTCATCTCGCCCTCGGAAGATCTTACCCCGAAACAGGTGGCAAAAATGAATCAGACATTCACTGGGACATGCTCTGCGACATGAGAAAAGGCGGCGAGATCTACGCCGACGGTGAACTAATCTACAAAGATGGAAAGTTCTTGATATAGGTACGACTGACTCCGTCAGGAAGACACGCTTGCAGCAGATGTGAGAAACGGTTGTGGGTGGTAGGTTGTTGGTTGTAGGTGATAATCGAGAACCGAGATTCGAGATTAGAGACTAGAGAATAGAGATTAGAAAAGAGCGGGTTTGGGGTATAGGGTCTGGGGTATGGAAAAAACCAGAGATCCGAGAGAACGCAAAGGGCGCGTGATATGCTGACTCTGTCAGGATATGCACACTTCGTGTGGACAAGCGCTCCTACGTCGCGGACCTGCGGCTCTTTGAGCCGGTTTATGACAAAGCTCTTTCCGCCGAAGGCGCATAGCCGTTCCGTAGGAACGCATATCCACTTCGAAGAAGTGCTAATCCCTGGTGTAGCTGGACTTACTCACGCGCCAGCGTGCTCACCGGCTTTCGGCTCTCGGTTTTTTCTATACCCCATACTCTAAACCCGCTCTTTCCAAGAAGAGGTTCTTATCGGTCAACGGAAGACGGACAATGGTAAACGGCTCTTTGTGGATATGCAAGCCACAAAACGGTTTGGAGCTGCGACTTCGTCTGCAAAAGCAAGTACGGTGTTGGTGAAGACCGCCAGCATCCGCTGCAACTTACGCCAAAGGCACTGAGAACAACTAAAAAACAAGAACCATTATGCTTTTCATGCTACCACTCCCATAAACTCCTTTATAATAGTAGTAGGGCACTGCACAATGAATGCCATAATAAATAATAGAGAGCAATTCCACAACGAAGTTGAAAGGAGGTCCAGGGTGGGTATAATTAGCAGATTGAGAGAGGAATTTAAGCTACTAAACTACGTTCTGATGCCCGAGAACGAGTCAGAATATTCATTATATCTTTACTGGGTGAACAAAATAAACCCTATGAAACACTGGGCTGCGATGAAGAGCGCGGCAAGAGAGAAAAGAAGCATTTATGCTGTGAAACTCAGAGAAGTTATAACCACCGGGTCCGATGGAAAAACCATCTGGATGCCTCTTTTGCTCATCAAGTATTACGGTACGATAAGAAGAGTATTCATAAATGTGCAAAGCATAGGAAAGGTAAAAAGAATAAACAGGGTATATATTACTAACTTATCCTTTGAACACAATATCTTCACCCGCAACGAACTAAAAGGCCTTGAAACAGGGTTGAACAGAATCCTTGACAACTGCTGGGAAAAATATCCTGACATCGAATGGACTCCTGAAGAATTTGAAAATGCGCTTATAAGAATAGCGGTAACCTCAAACCCCGAGGACTACTGGAAGATGAAGGCTTGATACTCTAAAATCAAATGTTTAAGGCATTTCTGAATTTTGGTAATAATGCTTTCCATTCTAAACGAAAAAACACGGAAACATCATATGTTTTTGTGTTTCTTTCATCTGCATTATACCGGCATATCTGTCGAAATTGATCTTCTGCACCTCATTCAATTAAGCAATATAAAATGAATGCTGTAAAAATAAAAAACCCTCGTATCTTCAAAAAGGCAAAACATGCAGTGTTAACCAAACCATACGAAAAGATAATTCCATGCCCCCCACGAAAAGTTCACAGATTCTCCCGGATGTCATTAAGACTATTCGCTTCAACCAAAAAGAGCAGGAAAGA
Source organism: Kosmotoga pacifica (assembly GCF_001027025.1). GTDB lineage: Bacteria > Thermotogota > Thermotogae > Petrotogales > Kosmotogaceae > Kosmotoga_B > Kosmotoga_B pacifica. The sequence continues at coordinate 1,789,571 of NZ_CP011232.1, read as the reverse complement.
TTCGTTCTTAGTTATTCCTCTACACTGTTATTAGCAAACTATAAAACACCAAAAGACTTACTGAGTTATGTGATTGCTCTCGATCTTCAAACTTAAGGTTCCTGAACTCAAATTCCATTTCCACTGGAGCATTATCTTATTTGATAGTTGAATCCATCTCTCCTAAATGCGTCATATTGAATGAAATTGTGATCAAATGGCGTGGAAATAGAACCGAGCATCTTGGAAAGTTCTATTCCACAAGAGGTTCTATCGTTCTGCCAAAGACCAGATTGGGCTCAGGGATTTCTTGGAAGAATTCAGGTTCAACTACTATCTTTGGGCTGCCAAGAAAACGATTGAAGTAGGACATTTTGTTCGTACAATTGCCTTCGAGTTCTTTGTTAATTCAAAGTGCATAAGCTGAGATTCTCGCTTGTTTGGACTATTTTGTAGCATGTCATTTTTAGATCCACCATAAGGAAATTCATCTAACGCACCGCGTTCTCTTTACAAAGTTTAACTACACAGCAGTCATCATTTAGAACTCCGGTTACGATATATTAGAACTTCGGTTACGATATATTAGAACTCTGGTTACGATATGTCCGTCGTTTGCTCAAATAACGTTGTAAGCTGTTTTTCCGCGGATTCATAGTCTTCCCTGAGGGATTTGGAGATGATTATTAGTAGATGTTATAATCCGATTTAAAAATAGTATGGTAAGGTAACCGAACTAATTTTGAAGTGAAGTAGTATTTCATAACTAAATTGAGCACAAAGATCCATGCGTTTGTGTACAAAAGTAATAGATGAAAACCGAGACAACCAAGATAAGATTGACCTTACAGAATTTTCAGCAGAAACAGACAAAGTTATGACGAGTCTTGTGAATATCCGTCGTTGAGGAGAGTACTTACTTTTTTATGAAACAATGGGAATTTTAGCATGTTTTATTAAAGCAGGTAACACTATCAACTAATCTGTGGAGGGGGAATGGTTTTGATAATCATTGGTGGGACAGTATTAACTCCAAGTGAGCAAATTGAAGACGCTGTAATTTTTATTGATAACGGAAAGATAACAGAAATTACCACACGCTCTGCTCTCAAAAATCTTCCGACTGATCAGGTTATTGACGCCACAAATAAGTTTATAGTACCTGGATTTATTGACCCCCATACACATATTGGTATTTACAGACTCGAGGGAGATCCTGGGGACCATGGTATTGATCTTGTTGACCCAATTACCCCTCAATTAAATGTTGTAGAAGGTATGGATGTTTTTGATCCAGCATTTGACGGTGCGTTGAGTGCAGGGGTTACAACAGTTGGGATTTTGCCAGGGGCTTACATGTCATTTGGATCAAGCGTGGAAAGAATAACTATTATGCCAGGACAGGGGGCTATATTTAAGACAAACAAGAGAATGATCGAAGAATCAGCTTTCGTAAAAGTGGCGGTTGGTGAACACCCAAAAAGATTCCTGGCTGAGCAGAAATTAAGTCCAACCACACGGATGGGCATAATGTCGGAACTAAGGAAAATGTTTTTGAAAGCAAAAGAATATTCCTTGAAAGAGGAGAAGAATTATGATCCAAAACTAGAAGCACTTGTCCCTGTAATTGAAGGCAAAATCCCTTTAAGAGTCCATATACACACTGCAAGAGATATTGTTTCAGTTCTTAGATTTTCCCAAGAATTTAGCATTAAGGTCATACTCGATCACGCAACAGAGGCATTTTTGGTTAAAGATGAACTTACCGATGTACCAATAGTTTATGGCCCAATAGTATTTTCTAAACGCGGAACGGAACTGGAAAACCTCGATTCATCCAATCTTTCAAAAATCAGGGAGCTGGTCTTCTCTATTACAACGGACCATCCAACTATACCAATTGAGTATTTGGATATGTTAGCAGGACTAGCAACTGCAGAAGGTTATTCAATAAGCCAAGCGCTCTCATTGATAACTGTTAATGCGGCTAAAATACTTGGCATTGATGATAGGGTGGGTTCTATAGAACCCGGGAAAGACGCTGACATAGTCATTCTGTCTGGAGAACCCTTTAGTCCTGATACACACGTTGAATATACCATCGTAGATGGAGAAGTCTGTTACAAAGGGGGAATTGACTAATGATTGCAGTTGTAGGGGGAAAAATATGGACAGGAACAGGGAAAAACATAGATGATGGCCTTGTGTTGATAGAGAATAGCAAGATTTCTTATGTTGGTCCGATGAAAGAACTGAGTCCTGATGTTGAAATAATTGATGCTAAGGATAAGTTCGTTACACCCGGCTTTATAGATGCTCATAGTCATATAGGTTTAATACCAGAAGGTTTGGACTGGGAATATTCAGATGTTAATGATGTTTCAGGACCTGTTACTCCTCAAATGAGAGCTATCGACGCACTTAATTTCTATGATCCTGCTTTTAAAGACGCCATAGGTGGAGGTGTAACGACAGTCTATACAGGCCCGGGAAGTGCGAACGTCATATGTGGTGTGGGTTTGATAATGAAAACATCAGGAGAAATTGTAAAATCCGAAGCAGCTCTGAAAATGGCTTCAGGTCCAAAGAGAAACCAAGACCGAAAATCTAATCAACCTTACCCAACGACAAGAATGGGTACTATTGCACTAATGAGAAGTGTTTTTAGAAGTGTCAGGGAATGGATGAACGGTCAACTGAAAATTGATGATGATAAAAAGTATGAATACGAGGTTGTGGCAAAGGTTTTAAAAGGAGAAATGCCCGCGAAAATTCATCTTTCTCTATATCCGGACGAAATAAGGTCAATAATTGGGTTGATAAAAGAATTTGGAATAAATGCAAGCATTGACCATGTTTTTGGTGGTGACCTTGTCACTGACGAGATTTTTGATTCTGGAATTCCGGTAGTGTACGGTCCCGTGCTCATTTCAAGAACTTTCTCCTATTATCGGTATGTTAACGACAAGATACCTGTGGAACTTGCAAAAAAGGGAGTACTTGTAGCTTTAATGACAGATCATCCAGTTGTACCTCAAAAGCATTTACGGTTTTCAGCTTCCGTTCTTGTTAGAAATGGACTTGATTACGATGAGGCGCTGAAAACGATAACAATAAATCCTGCAAGAATTCTTGGGATTGACGAAAAAGTAGGTAGTTTGGAAGTTGGAAAAGATGCAGATATTGTGATTTGTAGTGGTCATCCACTAAAACTCGGTACGAAAATTGAAAAAGTTCTAATTAATGGTGAAGCAGTTTTGAGCAATTAATATTACATTCCTATTCCTAAGTAGGGGGTGTGAGCTGTGAAGAAGTGTTTTGCTTTTTTATTAGTAGTCGTGCTGTCAGTTGTGTTACTTGCAGGAGGAACACCGAAAAAAGGCGGTACTTTTATAATCGCGCACTGGGGAGATCCTATTTCGTTTAACCCAGATGCAAAAGTAGACGATGCAGGTAGCGGGATTTACGGATGTATCTTCAGCAAACTAATAACACTTGATGCGGACTATAATGTTATACCTGATCTGGCTGAGAGTTGGGAAGTGTCAGAAGATGGTTTGACCTACACTTTCCATCTAAGGAAGGGTGTTAAATGGCATGATGGATATCCCTTTACTTCTGCAGACGTTGCATGGACGCTGAATCAGATACGAACGCATAAAGAAGCCCCAGCTTGGAAGAACCTTGTAGATGTTGAGAATATTGAGACACCGGATGAATATACCGTGGTTATCAAACTGTCCAGACCATATGCACCTTTCTTAGGATTCCTAGCGTGGTATGGAACGTGGATCATGCCTCAACATCTCTACGATATCACTGAGAACGGTTCGCCGGTTGATTGGCTTAGCAACCCACATAATCAGAACCCTGTTGGTACCGGTCCATTCAAGTTTGTAGAATGGGTGAAGGGCGATCATGTAACTGTTGAAAAGAATCCGGATTACTTTTTGGGAGAACCTTATGTCGACAAAATCGTTTTCAAAATACTGCCAGACGAAAATACTGCACTTCAAGCTTTCCTGAATGGAGAGGTCGATTATGATGGAAATGTGAGTAATGCTCAGATTTCAATTCTCAAAAGAATACCTGGGGTCGTAGTAAAGATGAAACCAGCACCAAGTAGGTATTACATAGCATTTAATATTGGTGGAAGAGAATCTCCTTTCCACGATAAGAAAGTCAGATTTGCAGTAGCATATGCCCTAAATAGAAAAGAAATATTCGACAAAGCAATAAAGTATGGAGAAGTTGCAGAAGGTTTTTACACTCCGGCTATTCCTTGGGCATACAATCCTAACGCAAAAATGCCTGAATATAACCCACAACTGGCGGAGAAACTATTAGATGAAGCTGGGTACCCACGACAGGCTGATGGATACAGATTTGAGGCAGTGTTGGTATATTTCCAAGGCCAGGAATGGAGAGATATGGCTACAGTTATTAAAGAACAACTCGACAAAGTGGGTATAAAGGTAAAACTGGAAGAATATGAAATAGCAGCGTATATTGAAAAAGTTCTCAAAGCAAAAGACTTCGATATAACAGAGCTTGATGGTTTTCAAGGTCCGGATCCTGACAACTTGAAACTCAGAGTCGGTAGTGATGGGGATATAAACGTAATGGGATATTCTAACGAGGAAGTAGATACTTTACTCCAAAAGGCTGGGGAGCTGTCGGATATAAAGGAAAGAGCGGAATACTACTTCAAAGTTCAGGAAATTCTTTCACAAGACCTTCCTATGTATGTAATAGGTGAAGTGGCAAGTAGAAATGTTCATAAAGATTACGTAAAAGGATTACCATACGAATTAACCGGAGTTGTTGGATATAACAATTATGCGAAAGTATGGCTTGATAAGTAATTAAGATAGCTTATTAAAAGGGACCACCATATTTCATCTTCTCTGTGGTGGCCCCTTTTTTTAGTAATTAAAGGGGGAATAATAAAGATGAACCACTTCGGAAGATTTCTGGCCAGAAGGATTGTTGCAGCGGTTATTCTCATATTTATGGTAATGACCTTAAACTTTTTTGTGATTCACCTCGCACCGGGTGATCCGGCAACCATAATGACTGGAATAGAACAACCGTCACAAGAGGTAGTGCAAGCTCTTAAAGCGAAATATGGCCTTGACCAACCGATTTTTGTTCAGTACATAAAATATATATCGAACCTTTTTAGAGGAGACCTAGGATATTCTTACGTATATGATCAATCCAGCTGGTCTCTGATTAGGGAGCGTATTTTCCCCACATTAATTTTAACGATAACAGGTAGTGTACTTGCATTCATTATAGGGGTCTATTTGGCCATTTTTGTCAGCTTTTTAAAAGCCAAATTTGGCGATACCGTTGTTTCAGTGATTTCTTACATACTTTACGCAACACCGTCTTTCTGGTTAGGGCTTATTATGATTCTAATTTTTTCTTCCAAGCTGAGCTGGTTTCCTACATCAGGTATGTTTAACTTAAGGGAAACATATACAGGGTTTGCCAAAATAGCAGACTTTATCCATCATCTTACATTGCCTCTTTTGACGCTTATGCTTATACAGATGCCTGTTTTCTACAGGGTTACTAGGGCTAGCATACTACAGAATTTCAAAGAAGATTACGTTACTACGCTAACCGCAGTTGGAATATCAAGAGAGAGGCTTTTCAGGAAATATATTGTTAAAAACGCAATTATCCCACCCCTAACAATCTTTGGTATAACACTGGGCTTTGCAATTACAGGTTCGGCTTTAATAGAAATTGTATTTGCATGGCCTGGAATGGGAAGGCTGATGCTGGATGCTATTTTTAGACGAGATTACCAATTAATTCTTGCGATCTACTTTCTGATGGCAATCTTTATTAGCATAGCTATGATTTTGACGGATATTGTTACAGCGATTGTTGATCCTAGGATAAGCTTAACCTAAGGAGTGGTGAGATGAAAAAAATTACTGAGTTTGCTAAGAGATTTTTTTCCAATAAATATGGTACAACCGGCTTTATCTTATTTCTTATACTTGCCTTCTTTGCACTGTTTGCTTCTCTAATAGCTCCTTACAATCCCAATGCTTTGTCAAGTGAAGTGTTGGCATCTCCAAGTGCAAAGCATCTTTTCGGTACGGATCATCTGGGAAGAGACATATTTAGTAGAATTCTCTACGGTACCAGGGTGTCGCTTTCAGTTGGATTTGTGGCAGCTGGCATTTCTGCTGTTTTGGGTATTTTTGTCGGAGCTTTTTCGGGTTACTATGGAGGAATTACAGATGAGATAGTTAGTAAAATTATTGATTCCTTTCTGATGCTTCCTATATTCTTCTTGATTTTGATAATAGTTGCAATATTTGGTAGTAACCTTTTTTACATCATACTGGTAATTGGACTGACAACATGGCCATCTAACGCGAAAATCATGAGAGCCCAAACACTTAGCCTTAAAGAGAGATCTTTTGTTAAGATCTCCAAGTCTATTGGAGAAAGTAATCTTCGAATCTTATTTGCCCACATAATTCCTAATGGTATGTATCCAGTTGTTGCCAATAGTGCATTACAAATGGGAGGAGCGATATTAACAGAAGCGGCACTGAGCTTTTTGGGACTTGGTGATCCCAATGTTATAAGCTGGGGAAAAATGATAAACGAAGCTAGAACTTACATGTCATTTGCCTCGTGGACTATAATTTTTCCCGGTGTTTTCACTGTCTTAGCTGTCGTAGCGTTCTCTTTTATTGGCGATGGATTACAGTATGCTCTTTATCCAAGACTTAGCGAGGTGGAATCACAATGAGTTCCGTTCTCAGAATTGAAAATCTAACGGTTCGTTATCGAGTTGCTCGAAAAGAGATACATGCAGTTGATAATGTGAGCCTTAATATCAAAAAGGGTGAATTTGTTGGAGTGGTTGGAGAATCAGGATCAGGCAAGAGTACGCTTGCTCATGCGATAGTCAGGCTTTTGCCAGCAAACGCTTATATAAAATCAGGACAGATAAATCTGCTGGGTTACGATCTCATATCGATGTCAGATGAGGCTATCAAGAAAATTAGGTGGAAAGAGTTTTCTATTGTATTTCAGAAGTCCATGAATGCTTTAAGCCCTGTTCATCGTGTTGGTGGTCAGGTAGAAGAGGCAGTTAGAATTCACAATCCGGAGATGTCCAAGAAAGACATAAAAGACAGATTGGAAAAACTTCTAAAGATGGTGAATCTTCCGAACAGGGTGCTAAGATCTTACCCACATGAATTATCTGGAGGTATGATGCAGAGAGTAATGATAGCTCTGTCTCTAGTGAATTTTCCGAAATTCATTATTCTTGATGAAGCTACAACAGCTTTGGACGTTGTAACCCAGGGACAGATAATAGAAGAAATCAAACAACTTGTAAGGCAACTGTCACTTACGGGGATGGTTATAACTCACGATATTGGAGTAGTAGCAGAACTTTGTGACAAAGTGGCAGTAATGTACGCGGGAAAGCTTGTTGAGTACGGAACAAAAGATGACACCATACACAATCCATATCATCCGTACACCAAGGCTTTGATTTCTTCATTGCCTGAATTTGTTGAGAAAAGGGGAAACCTTACTGTTATACCGGGAAGCTTACCAGACTTGTCGCAACCACCTAAAGGTTGTATTTTCGCACCAAGGTGTCCTATCGCTGAAAAGCTCTGTTTTGAGAAAACCCCTCAGCTTATAGACGTTGATAGCAGGCAAGTGGCTTGTTTTAAGGCAAAGGAAGTGATAGCGTGAATATAATCGAGGTGAAGAAGTTAAAGAAATATTTCCCTATTAGAAAATTTGGAAGAAAGAGTTTTGTTAGAGCGGTTGATGGTGTTTCTTTTCACACGGAGCAGGGAAAAGTGTTAGGAGTTCTTGGAGAAAGTGGATGTGGAAAGTCAACGCTTGGCTTAGTATTGAGTCGTATTGAGAAAGAAACAGCGGGAGAGATTATCTTCAAAGGTAAGAAGATTAGTGGTAAGTCCAAACTGGATAAGCAAACTAGAAGAGATATACAGATAATATTTCAAAATCCTTATGACTCGTTCGACCCAAGACTTACCATTCTTGATTCAATGATAAGACCTCTCAAAATCCACGGAATTGGTCAAAACACATCTGAAATGAGGGAGATTGTAGAAAGTTTCTTGTCCAAAGCAGGATTTGAGCCACCATCAGCTTTTCTGAAACGGTATCCTTACGAGCTTTCAGGTGGACAACTTCAGAGAATTTCGGTATTACGTGCAATGATGTTGGACCCAAGCTTTCTAATAGCTGATGAGTGTGTTTCTATGCTTGACTTGTCCGTGCGTGCAAGTGTTATTAATCTACTTCTCGATTTAGTTCACTTGAAAAATACTTCAATGATGTTTATAACCCACGATATATCGCTCGGTAAATTTGTAAGTGACAAACTTGCAATTATATATCTGGGCAAAATAGTCGAAATTGGTGATGCAGAAGAGATATACAGGAACCCGTTACACCCATATACCAAAATACTAATAAGTTACTCACCTTCGGTTTTTGAGAAAAAGGAGAAAATCAGGCCAAAAGAATTGATTGATACGTCGCAGGAACCAACAGAAGGATGTAACTTTGCGGCAAGATGCCCAATTGCAACTCGTGAGTGTTTTACTACTCAACCAGAACTTAAACAATACACAGGTAATCGTCAGGTGGCATGTCTAAAAGTATAACTTTTTCGTATTTGGCAAGGGAGGCGTTTGCATGAATATTATCAAGAAAATTATTGAGGGAGTTCCAGATTACAATCAGTTTATGAGTGTTGCAGAACTGAACGAGTCATCGAAACAACTGCGAGATAAGTATCCAGGTTTAGTAGAGCTGTTGGAGATTGGCACTTCAAAAGATGGTGAACCTATCTACGCTTTGAAGATAGGGTCAGGTAATAAAAAAGCACTTCTTTACGGATTCCCGCATCCAAATGAACCGGTAGGAAGTGTCATGCTTGATTATTTATCATGGAAATTAGCGGAGGATGAAGAATTCAGGAATATCTTTGACTTTACTTGGTATATTGTGAAGGTGGCAGATGTAGAGGGAGCCAAACTTAATGAGGGATGGTTCAAGAACCCTTATTCATTTAGAGAATATGTTTACAATTATTATCGTCCCGCAGGAAATGAACAAGTAGAATGGGCATTTCCAATAGAGTACAAGTCACTCAAGTTTGATAAGCCAATCCCAGAAACTAGGGCTCTGATGAAAATTATAGAAGAAGCCAAACCTGATTTTATATATAGTCTCCATAATGCAGGTTTTGGAGGGGTTTACTACTACATCACTGAGGAAGCTCATATCTTATACCCAATCTATGAGAAAGCTGCTAAAGATAGAAACGTGCCTTTGTCACTTGGAGAACCTGAGATTGCATATGCTAAAAAACTTGATGAAGCAGTTTTCATAATGCCTACAACAGAAGATTCATATGATTATTACGAAAAATACTCTAATGTAGATCCTGCCAATATAATTATGAGTGGGGAATGCAGTTTTGGTTATGCGAGAAAGTTTAACCCTAAACTATTTGAACTTGTATGTGAAGTGCCTTACTACTATGACGAGAGAGTACAGGACACAAAAGAAACAGATCGTTCCAGGCGAGAACTTGTTTTGGCATCCTTGAATTCAAATCATGAGGATATGCAAACTTTGAAGGGAATATTAGAACAAGTGAAACCAAAAATTTCTGTTCATACAAAATTCCAGGATGCATTAGAGTACTTTATAGAAGTCTCCGAAAAATCATTCGATGCAGCAGTGAAATGGGCAAAAACGGCAGAAGAGCTAAACAGGAATGCAACTATATCAGAGAAATTTGACAATGAACTTGTTAACAAGTCTTATGGTTTGTTCAAATGGGGAATGCTTTACCGAATGATAATGGTCAATTATGAAGTGAACAAAGATCCAATACTTGCAAAAACTGCAGAAAAAGTTAAGACACTAATAGATGAAAGGATAGAAAAACTTGAGCAACAAATGAACTTCAATGTTATACCAATAAGAAAACTTGTCCAGATACAGCTTACAGCAGGACTTTATTCAGCTCTTTATATGCAGGGCAGATAATTGCATTTAAATGCTCGGTAGATTTTTAATTTGACTTAACCACAGAGGGCAGCAAGAATGAACCTTTCTTTTTACCCGTTCAGTTTTTCATAAGGCATTATAGCAAATATAGTTGCTCGTCATAAAAAACCAGGGACATAGTCCCTGGTTTTCGTTTATCATATTAAGCAATAATTTGGGATTTTGAAACATACTAAAAGTATTGTTGCTGAATGCGTTCGCTGCTGTGGAAGAACCGCTTGCAAAGGCAGCTGTTGCCTCCATTCTTTTGAGTCGTCTTCAAAAAATAGGGACAGACACCTTTTTTCTAAAGGTTCTCAAGAGATTATTATAATATGAATATAGAGATGAAAAGAAGAAAGCAATTCATAAATCACACAGGAGGTAACAAGTATGGATCTCAACAGTATTCTTCAGTGTCCAGAATGCCACGGAGAGCTTTTCATCGCTCAAAATGAATTCAATTGTACTGTGTGTGGCAGAAGTTATAGAAAAAGGGTGGGGGTTTATGATTTCCTTATCTCCGGCGAAGATCAGTGGGCAACGTTGGGGAATGGTTTTATGAATGGCCAGGAAGAATGGGAGAAGCGCTTTCTTGAAACTGACGAGGCCAAGCTATCACCCTCTGACCTCCTGATAAAGGCTATTATGCTCTGGTATAAAGGAGATTTCCCTCAGTTTGAAAGGATTATGAAAAAGGCACAACCCGCTATTTACACGCCTGAATACAATAGTGCTATGAAGAGCGTTACGGACTATGCCATCGAGCTTCTTCAGAAAGAGAGCGGGAGCATTGTAGACCTGGCTTCTGGTATGGGTGGTTTTCTCAACGACCTTCTTACGGTATCTTCAAGGGACATTATCTCCGTTGATATAAGCCCAACGAGCAGCTTTGGACTCAGGCAATACTTAAGTTATAAGGGCTGGGACAATAGGGTGGTACAGGTTGTCGCAGATGCCGCAAAACTGCCCTTTAAGGACAAGTCTATCGATGTTATAACTACCGCTGTGGGTTTTCAGAACATGCAAAACGGCATGCAGACCTTTAAGGAGCTCAGGAGAGTATCTAAAAAACTCATCGCCGTGTGTATTTTTATGGAAGAAGGAGATCCGAACCTGGCTTATGTTAGTGATAAGACCTTGCATGTTGGCAAATACTTCAAGAAAGCCCTTGAGAAAACGGGTTGGGAAGTCAGTTTCGAAAATGAGATTAGCGCAAGGGTAGAACCCACCCCCGTTTCAGAGATTATGGGTATTCGACCTGACAAGCTGCCCGTGACTCCTACCACTTTCAAATTTGTAGATGTAATTGCTACCGCTCTTTGAACTGATAGCAAACAAATGCGAGTTTTTTGGTCTAATGGTTAATTAGTTAATTTGCTAAAACAACTCATCCAGATCTCTGTAATATCGCATTTTACGCTCATCTGGATTTTCTAAACCATACTCTTCAAGAAACTGCTGGATATATTTTTCACCGATGTTGTATGCGATGCTCCTTGCTCCTATTGCGAGATCCTGATACCTGTCAGATACACCGCTCAATCCCAGGTCGATGAATCCTGACAGTTTTCCTTTATACACGAGGATATTCGGCAGACAATAATCTCCGTGACAGAGGACAAGATCTTCATCTGGTTTTTGTTTGAGTAGCTCTTCATATATTTGCTCAGGTAGTCTATTGCGATTACGTTCCTCAAAAAAGTCTGTGTTAACACGTCCCTTTTTTATGTTATCAAATGCAGCTGCAAGCTTTACCTCAAGCCTTTGGTTGAGAGGACAGTTAGGAATATCCACAGAATGAAATAGTTTCAATCCATCAGCCATGATTGATATAAGCTTTTGTGGCTTTTCATCAGAAAGATGGAGCGGAATACCCGGAATTTCACTCATAAGAACGTACATGTTACTTTCTGCTGTACCCACATCAAGTACTTTTGGAACAGGAAGATAATTGCCAAGCCATTCGATATTTCTAATTTCCCTTTCAAGTAAATCTTTTCTATCTGGGCTTGAGATTTTTAGATAGAATACATTTCCGTTCCTTTTTAGTTTGTAAACTGTATCCCCGGATAAACCGTGATCTACTTTCTCTCTTTCGTAATTTTTCAGTCTTGGAAATAGCTTTTCGAACTCCATTTTTCTTCCCCTTACTTGAGAACTTTTTAATAGTGTATCATTTTAAGGATAGAAGTATTCTATGACACATAAAAGCGATATGAATTGGCTCTTAAGCTCGTAAAGGAACTGAAAACAGAACCGAGTGAGAGGCTCATCTGCTGTTGTATCATGGTTCAACAGCGAGAGGAACAGACACTAAGAGGAGGCTAAATCAAGACATTTTCTAGTGGATATGATCCTTGTAGAAATAAATATTATGACTGAAGGTGAACTCAAGAACATTTTTGAAAACCCCAGTCTGGGATGGCCTTTATTGCTGAGGATGTTCGTAAGCTTATGGAGAATTACATTTCTTTGCAGAGAGTAGAAGGAATACAGGACGTTTAGGAATTTCTTTTGCTTCACTCGTTATTCAATTTCATAATTGTTTGGTTTTGAAGAACAAAAGATGAGATGGCTAAAGCAAAGAAAACAGCACCGTTGTGATGCCGGTGCTGTTTACTATTAGCGAGTAAACTGCATGCAAATATGAATATACGAATAGAGGGATCTGAACTATTTAATTGGGATGTATATATCTATTTCACTATCTTCCTTAAAATCGTTGAAGCGTTCATCATAGAACTCAAAATGATATGTGTTAGGTCTCACTTCATATTCACACTTAGGAAGATATTTGTTGTATATGTAATCAAATGTGTCATGCAGTGCTTCAAGGCTTCCAACATGATTGAATACAAGATATCTTGACTGCGAAATTTCTCTCTTCACCATGTTTTCAGGAATTCCGTCAAACTTTTCGGCAGGTATACATGCTATATACTCGAAATTACCTTCATTATCCATTATCCCCATTAGCCCATAACATTCCTTCAAAGAGTGTTCATCAATACCTTGGGCAGAAACTTTGTTCATAAATTCGCCCCAGAGTTTCGGTATTTCTCCCTTTTCATTCTTTCCGTAGTACCTCATTCCAACAGCTTTGAACGCAGGTTTAGTCACTATCTTTGGTTCCATCCAAATCATCTCCTTATAAATATTGAGAACCATGGAACAGCATAACAGTGCTAAATACTTGTTGGTATACTGTATTATACCACTACTAATTTCCAAAAAAACAATTCTCTACAGTCTTATTGTCACTGGTTATACCTGGCGCAAAATAGTCAAAATATTTCTCGCATTGGTGTTATTTGAGTCTGAAGATAGTTTTTGTACTGGAACCTGTAATGCTAAGCCCAAGGGATCTGGATAGTGCTATTAAACTTGCCAGTAAGGTCTTCAATGATATGGGTAAGCACTTTGAAGAGTAGGTTTCACCTTACATGTTTTCATGATAGATGCATAGACTCTTTTAGAATTTGTCCTCGTGTGTACATGTTAGAGTTCGATGCGAAACATCTTTATAATAACGTTTTCCCCGTTTTGTATGCCCCGAGCTTCTTTCTGAGTGCTTCCAATTCTTCTTGATGCGAGAAGAGAGCGCAGGGGCCTTCTGTATTCTCCAGTATTCCTTCGCTGTCCCTTATCTCTTTGAAGAGAGTGCTGGCAAGTCCTTCTGCAAGACTGTCTCTTTTCAGATTGTGCATGGCAATGTCAGACACGGGGCATGGAGTGAGGTCACCATAGGGTGTTACGTGTGCAAAGCCTTTTCCGGCAGACACACAACCTCCGAAAGCTTCTTCATCTCCGGGGGAATGTATGATAAAGATGTTTTTGCTTTTCTTATAGTACAGGACTTTTTCTCTGAAAGCTTTTCTTTCAGAATTTAGGAGCGGCTGTTTATACAGAGGTGCATCTTCTGAGGTCTCTACAGGGATGTATTCCGTAAGGAAGGCGGTGCGCACTCCGTTCTGTATAAACCAATCTATGTTTTCTTCCCCCATCCAGTATTTGTAGTTTTCTCTTGTGATTGTCACAGAAATTCCGTTTAATATTCCCTGTTTCGAGAGGTTGTTAAGGCTGAGAAGCGCTCTGTCAAAGCTGCCTTTTCCTCTGCGCCTATCTGTGAGCTCTTTGCCACCTTCTATACTTATTATCACGGCGGTGTTTTTTGAGTGTTTCAAGGTTGATAGTTTGTCATCATTTATGAGACTGCCGTTGCTGAAAATAACGAAGAAACTGTCAGAATATTTCTCGTTCAGCGAAAGAAGTTCTGGAAACATGAAGGGTTCTCCACCAGCTATAAGAAAACAGAATACCCCAAGTTCGCGGGCCTGTTCGATTATGGATTCCCAGTCGGCCTTATTCAAAGAACCAGATACATCTCCCAAAGTTCCTACTTCGGTTGCAAAACAACCAGAACATCTGAAATTGCAGGTTGAAGTTATACTGAGTATCAGAACTGGTGGAACCAGTATACCCTTTTTAAGATTTTCTTTTCTCAGGAACTCTGCTTTTTTGAAGGCTTTCACCAGCTTGAAAGATTCCTTCAAATATGATGGGTTCTTCAGCAACCAGGGGACAAAAACCTTCGCAAGACCGGGGTTAACACTTTTCAGTATTTTTGTCGCCGCGATTATTCCATTCCCCTTTTTCATATCGATACCCCCAGATTTTAATTACTTAATGATACAGGAGGAATGTTTCGTGTTTATAGTCGAAATCATAGAATATGCCATGAATTTCCTGGTTTTTTAGTATTTTTTCAGAGAATCGAGAACCGAGATCTGAAAAACTGTTGTAGGTGGTAGGTTGTTGGTTGTAGGTGAAGAAAACGAAAGAGCGGGTTTGGAGTTTAGGGTCTAGGGTATGGAGAAAAACGAAGGTCCGAAAGCCGAGAAAAACTGTTGTTGATTGTGGGTTGTACGTGACAACCGTGAACCGAGACTCGAGAGTCGAGACTATAGAAAATTGGGTTTAGAGTCTAAGGTAAGGTTTAGAAAAAGAAACGAACAACCTACAACCCACAACCGACAACGATAGTAAGTACGCTGGCGCATGGGTAAGCCCGGCTACACCAGGGATTAGCACTTCTTCGAAGTGGATATGCGTTCCTACGGAACGGCTATGCGCCTTCGGCGGAAAGAGCTTTGTCATAAACCGGCTCAAAGAGCCGCAGGTCCGCGACGTAGGAGCGCTTGTCCACACGAAGTGTGCATATCCTGACAGAGTCAGCATATCGCTTGTTCTCTCGGACTCTCGCTTTCTCGGATTCTCGAAGTTAATCTCCAATCTCCAACATCAAATTTCGTTCTTTAATTTACCCTCTAAAAAGTTTGGACAAGAAAAGAACAACAAGTAGAATGGAAAAATGGGGGTGGTCAGTATCTTCAGGATAAAGTCCGGAATAATAAATCTATATCTGCTAAAGGGGAAAGACGGTTATCTGCTTGTCGATACGGGGTATAGATACACTGATTTCGAAAAGGTGCTTCAAAATGAGAAAATCAACTGGAAAGACATAAACGTGATTCTCATAACCCACCATCACGCTGATCACGTTGCCGCTCTTGCAGATGTGCTGAAGCGAACAGAAGCGCGTCTGATAATTCACAAAAAGGAGGTCCCCTTTTTAGAGGCGGGGAAAATAGATAAAGATTTTAAGCCCCTGAATTTCCGGGTTAAGATCGCAATGGCTTTTAGCCTGGTTTCAAGATTCAAGCCTGTGAAGCTCCGCGAATGCGACATAGTGATGGAAAACGAAAGTGAAATTTTGAGGGATTTTGGCATAGAGGGGAAGATCCTTCATACGCCCGGGCACACAAAAGGTTCAATATCCGTGCTCCTCGACGATGGCTCCGCGATAGTCGGGGATATCGCCATGAACTTTCTCGGATTTCTGGGATTAAAGAAAAGGCCCATGATTGCATATGATTACGACGGCGTCTTCAAAAGCTGGGAAAAAATGTTAGACGCCGGTGCAAAGATAATATATCCATCACATGGAGAACCTTTCCCGGCTTTAGAACTAGCTGAAATGCTGAAGCAATTCGCTCAAGGGGAAAAAATATGGAGGACCTGAATATATCTTTCGGAATCTCCAGCGAGGAACGAGAAAAAGTTTCAATAATACTATACGAGGCTTTTTCAAAAAAGCTCAATCCTGTTTTCGGCTCAAAGGAAAAGAGCCTCAAAGTTTTTTCTAAATATCTCGACGCTTCTCATATCCTTGTTGTCCGAAAAGAGAGCGAGATCGTCGGTGTAGCAGGTTTGAAATACGACAATATTAACTGGTTGAAGCTAAATCTTTTTGATGCTATCAGGGAGTTCGGTCTGTCCCTTTTTAGAGTTGCTGTTGTCGGATTACCTCTGGTAGCGACAAGGTTAAAGGGAGATTTGCTTCTCGATGTACTTGCTGTTTCGAAAGAGGCGAGGGGCCAGGGAGTCGGAACGAAACTGCTGGCCCATACGATCGCCTTCGCGAAAAAAGAGCGGCTAAAAAGGATCAGGTTGTACGTTATAGACAAAAACGAAAGAGCGAAACAACTATATGAACGAATGGGATTTTATACCGTTAAACACCATAAAATCCCCCGTCCATGGAGCAAGATTTTTGGCTTCGATGGTTACTTCGAGATGACATGTCCCGTACTACTCCCCTAAAGAATTGAACAGAGAAAAGCAAGAATAAAAGATGGCAATAGTTCCGGAAAGACTATTGCGCAAATCCGTAGGGAGTACAGGTTTTCACAAACCCAACATTACAAATGACGGATATGCTTCTCGAAGACTATTCACTTTTCATGTGCTACGCACCAATCGTTATATGCCATATTCTACAAGCCATTTGCTACAAATACTTGCTTTTTCACCGCATCAGATTATTGAATACCCTTAAAAAGGTTCTCGATTACTTCTTTTACGGTTGAGATCTTGTTGATCTTATATCCTTCCGCTCCAATAAAAGCGAAACCGTTCTCAAAATTTCCCTTCGAAGCGTTCAAAAGCGCTTCCGCGATACAGTAAGGAGCTTCTCTGAAGTTACATGTCTTTATACAATGGAACGGACATTTGAAAGGTTTCTTTTTCCCACTCTCAACGTCTTCAATGAATTTATTCCGTACTGCTCTGCCAGGCAAGCCAACCGGGCTTTTGATGATCACTATATCCTCTTTTTTTGCATTAACGATCATCTCTTTGAATTTGATATCAGCATCACATTCTTCTGTCGCAATAAAAGGAGTTCCCACCTGTATTCCGGTGGCTCCCAGTGAGAATACCCTTTTTACATCGTCAGAGCTACAAATTCCTCCTGCAGCAATAACAGGGACTTCCTTACCGTATTCTCTTTTGATTTTCTCGGTAAAATCACGCACTTGAGGAATAGTACTTTCGAGTGAAAAATCTGGATCAGTGAGTTGTTCCAGACTGTACCCCAGATGTCCCCCCGCCTTTGGCCCTTCGACTACGAAAGCGTCCGGTATGTAATTATGCCTTTTGAGCCATCTTTTGAAAATAAGTTGGGCAGCTCTCAGCGAAGACACTATCGGAATCAATTTGGTCTTTGAACCCTTGCTCAAAAACGAGGGTAAATCCAGTGGTAAACCAGCTCCAGAGATTATGACATCTATCTTCTCTTTAATAGCCGTGACAACCATATCCTCATAGTTGGTTAAAGCAACCATGATGTTTACACCCAAAATGCCGCTGGTTTTCTCTCTGGCTCTTCTGATAATCCTCTTCAAACCTTCGATGCTTGCTTGTTCAAAATTTCTCCTGTTTCCCCCTGCTATCATTCCAATGCCTGCTGTGCCTATAACTCCTATTCCTCCTTCGTTCGCAACTGCTGAAGCGAGTTTGTCTAGAGATATTCCAACAGCCATTCCGCCCTGTATGAGAGGAATCCTGGGCATTAATCCACCGATATTTAATTTGATATTTTCACACTCCTTTCAAAATCACACAGCAGAAGCTTTCAGCCACTTCCCTGTATGTCCTGAATTTTCTTTTTATCAGCATTGTTATCCAAAAGGGAACTTTAGGATATTTAATTCTCCTTCATTCCCAGCATCAGTGTTGCGGTGCAGACTTTTTTATCGTTCACTCTTGCAATACCTTCAGCGAATATGATGCCACGGCGTTCCTGTATGACTCTGACCTCATAATACAGCCTATCGCCAGGTTTTACCTCGCCCTTGAACCTCGCCTTTTCAATGCCGAGAAATAATGGTACACCTTCTTTTCCTTTCATAAGCAGCACGCCAGCCGTCTGCGCAAGGCCTTCGATTATGAGGACTCCTGGATAAATTGGATAACCTGGAAAATGTCCCTGAAATACAGGGTCTTCTGGATGTATATCCCTGAATGCCTTTATATTATTCTCTTCCTCTTCAATAACACCATCTACAAGGAGAAACGGCGCACGGTGTGGAATGATTTTTTTTACATATTCTATGTCCTTCACACTATCACCTCCAGATTTGCCTATGAAAAACGATACCATAGTTATTGCTGGCATCAATGTGTAAAATTCGTACGCTTGTGTGTAAAAGCGTGCAGTTTTTGAACGAATATGAATGAAAACCACATGGCACAAAGTTGCTAAAGTTTAATTGGATTCTCTGAAAGGAGGGATCGTTCTGAGGATAATCGGTACGGGCTCATATTTACCAGATAACATCGTAGAAAACAGTGAATTGGAAGATAAATTGAATCTCGAAAGAGGCTGGATTGAAAAACGTACGGGCATAAAGGAAAGACGTTTTGCGACAGATGAAACTCCTCTAGAACTTGCATTGAGAGCTGCGGAAGAGGCATTAAAAGATTCTAAAAAGAAGCCTCAAATCGTTATAGTTCATTCGTCAACAATCGAGAATGGATTCCCTTCCATCGCTTCCATGGTTTCAAAAGAATTGGGACTGAATCCATTTCTCGCATACGACGTTGTTTCTGGCTGTACAGGGTTTCTACATACCCTGATTTCCGCAATTTCTGTGATGCAAAATTTAAAACTCGATAATGTTCTCATGATTGCAACGGAACTTTTGAGTAAACATATCGATTTTACTGACAGAGATACTGCTATACTCTTTGGTGATGGAGCAGGAGCTTTATTCGTTGAGAGAGATTCTTCCGATGAGTTCATCTTAGCATCGGATTTTGGGACAGACGTTAAGAAAGCGGAAGATCTTACCATAGATAACATGACCGGGAATGTTATCCGAATGAATGGCAGGGAAGTTTTTCGTTTTGCTGTCAGGACACTGGGTAAATCCATCTTAAAAGTCCTTGCGGCTGCAAACATCACTATTGATGAACTGGACTATTTCATTCCACATCAGTCAAACGCCAGAATTATCGCGTCTGTCAACCGTGAGTTGAAAATCCCGGAAGAAAAAATAATTTCCTATATAAGCTCATACGGGAACACCGCTTCTGCATCGATTCCAATAGCTATAGACAAAGCCGCAAAAGAAGGCAAGTTGAAAGAGGGGAACAGAGTATTGCTTTCAGGCTATGGAGCGGGTTTGAGCTGGAGCTCTATATTAATTGATTGGCGTAACAGAAAGGAGGACAAAAGTTGTATCCTGGAAAGCGTATTTCAAGGTTACTCGGAATAAAATATCCTATTTTCCAGGGTGGAATGGCCTGGGTAGCCACCGCCGAGCTCGCTTCGGCTGTTTCCCGTGCCGGTGGACTTGGTATTATAGCGGCCGGAAACCTCACTCCCTCTGAGCTTAAGGCTGAAATAGACAAGGCGAAAGCAATGACAGACAAGCCCTTCGGGGTAAACCTGATGCTCCTTTCGCCTTATATAGAGGAGCAGGTAGAAATAGTGTGCAGCGAACGTATCCCCGTTGTAACCACGGGAGCGGGAAATCCTGGAAAATACATGGACAGGTTAAAGGAAGCGGGTATAAAGGTCATTCCCGTAGTTGCCTCTCCTGGTCTTGCGAAGAGAGTGGAAAGGCTCGGCGCAGACGCAGTGATCGCCGAAGGTATGGAGGCCGGGGGTCATATAGGTAAGCTGACTACGATGGTCCTTGTGCCACAGGTCGTAGATGCTGTTTCCATCCCTGTAATTGCAGCTGGTGGTATTGCTGATGCGAGGACAGCGGCAGCAGCTTTTTGCCTGGGTGCCGAGGGTATTCAAATAGGTACACTCTTCGCCTGTTCCCTTGAGAGCACAGCGCATGAGAATTTCAAAAAGAGGGTGCTCTCTGCTAGCTCTCTTGACGCCGTGGTTACCGGTGAAAGCACGGGGCACCCGGTGAGGTCCCTCAGGAATTCTCTCACAAAAAAACTATTGGAACTGGAAGTCTCAGGAGCAACATTCGAAGAAATCGAAAGACTCGCGGTGGGTGGTCTGAGACGCGCGGTTAGAGAAGGCGATACGAAGACAGGATCTGTTATGGCCGGACAGGTAGCCGGAATGATTAAGGAGATTAAGCCGGTGAAAGAGATCATACAGGAAATTTTTGAAGGTGTTGAAAAGATTTTTCAGAATTTTGCGGAAATGGGGGTTGAAAAATGAAAGCGTGGATATTTCCCGGACAGGGTGCACAGTACGTTGGTATGGGAAAAGATTTATATGATCATCATATTACACGCGGGTTTATGGACAGAGCTTGCGAGGCGCTTGGAGTTGATTTGATCAGTCTCATGCTTGAGGGTCCAGAGGAAGAATTGACGTTAACAGAAAATGCCCAACCCGCCATTCTGCTCCACAGTGTTGCTACTGCGGAACTATTGAGAATAAGCGGTCAACATCCGGACGTCGTGGCAGGTTTCAGCCTTGGAGAGTTCAGTGCCCTTGTCGTAGCGAGAGTGATATCTTTCCATGATGCGTTGAAGTTGGTAAGACTTAGGGGAAAAGCAATGCAGGAAGCAATCGCTCCAGGTGTCGGAACCATGGCGGCCATTATGGGTTTGGATGCAACACAGATCGAATACATCTGTAAAGAGGTCTCCCCGGAAGGGAACGTCATCGTAGCGAATTACAATGCTCCAGGGCAAGTAACCATCTCCGGTTTGAAAGATGAAGTTCTTCTTGTGCTTGAAAGAGCAAAAGCGATGGGTGCCAGACGTGCCGTGGAATTAAAGGTAAGCGCACCTTTCCATACAAAATTCATGGTGAGCGCCGGTGAAAAATTAAAGGAAGCGCTCCGCGAGATAGAAATAAAGCCTCCAAAGATACCTGTAATCTCTAATGTCACAGCTGAACCATATCCAGATGACACTGTCGAAATCAGGGAACTGATCGCCAGACAAGCATCCAGTCCTGTCCTGTGGGAAGCATCTATCAAAAGGATGATCGCTATGGGTACGAGCTACTTCCTCGAGGTGGGGCCTGGCAAAGTTCTCACGGGTCTGAACAAGAGAATTGAAAGGCGTGTGGTAACCGACTATACAGACGGTAGGCTCAACTTTACCAATGTCACAGTATAAAGGAGTGATTGGATGAGCGAACTGGCGGTGGTTACCGGAGGCTCAAGGGGCATAGGCAGAGCCATTGTAAAGGAGTTAGCTAGAGCGGGTTATAGTGTTGTATTCACATACAGGAAAAATAGAGAAGCCGCGAAGGCTCTTCAGAAAGAGCTGGAAGGATTGGAAGTGCACACGGCGATGTGCGATGTCACCGATGAAAATTCTGTAAAGGACTTCGCCCAATGGGTACTGTCTGATTTCGGTGTACCAACAGCCCTTGTAAATAATGCAGGGATAGCAAGAGACGCTATTCTACTACGTATGAGTACCCGAGATTGGAAGGAGGTGATAGAGACCAACCTTACGGGGAGCTTTCTCGTCACACAGGCTTTTTTGAGAAATATGTTGAAGAAGAGAAAGGGCAGGATACTGTTTATCTCGTCCGTTTCTGGAATGCGTGGAAATGCGGGACAATCGAATTACGCCGCTTCAAAGGCCGGTATCATAGGTTTTGCCAAATCTCTGGCACGTGAAGTGGCGAAAAGGGGGCTAACCTCCAATGTCATAGCCCCGGGAATGATAGAAACAGACATGACAAGCACACTTCGCCCGGAGTGGAGAGAATGGCTCCTTGAGAACATTCCGATGGGACGATTTGGAAAGCCAGAAGAAGTTGCAAAACTCGCGGTGTTCCTTCTCAGTGACGCCGCCTCGTATATTACTGGTCAGGTATTCACCATTGACGGTGGATTGAGCATATAAAATAAAAAAAGGAGTGAGTAACATGGAAGAGAAAGTTATCTCAATAATTGCAGAACAGCTTGGACTTGACCCTTCAGAGGTGAGTCTCGATTCCAATTTCACTGAAGACCTCGGTGCTGATTCCCTCGACCTCGTCGATCTCATAATGAAGCTCGAAGACGAGTTTAACGTCAAGATTGAGGATGAAGTTGCGGCACAGTTGAAAACCGTGAGAGACGCAATTGAGTTTATAAAAAAACTGACTTCGGAGGGATAAAATGCGCAGAGTCGTGGTAACAGGTCTTGGAGTTGTGAGCCCGATAGGAAATAGCGTTAAAGACTTCTGGAATTCACTTGAAAAAGGGATTTCCGGTATAGATTGGATTAAAGCCTTTGATACTGAAAGGTATAGAGCGAAGGTCGCTGGTGAAGTGAAAGGCTTTGATCCTACGCAATATATGGACAGGAAGGAAGCGCGGCGCACGTCGCGCTTCGTCCAGCTTGCTATTGCCAGCGCGGCAGAAGCGGTCGCAGATAGCGGTATTGACTTCGATAGTGAGGATCTCTGGAAAGCTGGCGTTATCTACGGCGTCGGCATTGGCGGGATGGAGGTAATCGAGCAACAAAACAAAACTCTGCTCGAAAGAGGGCCAGAACGGGTGAGCCCCTTTCTGATTCCCATGACCATAGCGAATATGGCAGCAGGTACTCTTTCCATCCGCTATGGATTGAAGGGAAGCTGTATTACAGTGGTCTCCGCCTGCGCTTCGAGCACTAACGCGCTGGGTGAGGCATTCAGAGCTATCAAATACGGACAGCTCGATATCGCCCTTGCTGGAGGTTCCGAAGCGACGATAACGCCGTTGTCCATAGCAGGTTTTGACTCTTTGAACGCGCTTTCAAGACAGTCACCAGATGTTGCCTCCCGGCCATTTGACAAAAACCGAGATGGCTTTGTAATGGCTGAAGGTTCCGCAACACTGGTTCTTGAGGAATACGAACACGCGAAGAAGCGCGGAGCTAAAATATACGCGGAAATACTTGGGTACGGAGCCACAGACGATGCCTCCCACATAACCGCACCTGATCCTGAAGGAAAAGGGGCAATGATGGCAATGAAGCTCGCCCTCGATGAAGCGAAGGTTTCACCTGATGACATTGATTACATTAACGCCCATGGCACATCTACCCCGATGAATGACATCATGGAAACGAGAGCTATAAAGACCCTATTCGGCAAGAGGATGGAACTCAATATCAGTTCTACAAAATCTATGCATGGACACGCTCTCGGTGCCGCTGGCGCCATCGAAGCCGTGGCGACTATTCTTGCCATTCAAAAGGCTATAATTCCTCCCACAATAAATCTAGTGGAACCCGACCCGGAGTGTGATCTCAATTACACCCCTAATACCGCTGTGAGTAAAAAAGTCCGCTACGCACTGAGCAACTCTTTTGGCTTCGGCGGGCACAACGCTTCCATTCTGTTCGGGCAGATATAAATATAAAAAGGATGCCTTTCCAGGCATCCTTTATCTATCGAAGAGTTCTGATCTTTTCAGGATCTCGTCCGTTCCCGGGCCGTACGAGATATGGCTTACCTGCAGGCCCGTTTCACTTTCTATAAGTTGAATGTATTCAGCAAAAGCTCTGTCGCTTATGGAACTCCAACCCTTCAGTGTACGATAGACTGGTCTGGCTTTGAACAGTTCGTGAGATGTGGAAGGAACGGCCTTTTCTTTTCCATCGATTTCGTACGCGACGCATACCTTCACCTCATCCAGACCGCTAAGCACGTCTCCCTTGGTTATGATCAGGTGAGTAAAGGCGGATCTAGCGATGGCATACTTTATTGCGGGCAAGTCCAGCCAGCCAATCCTCCTCGGTCGACCGGTGGTCGCTCCGAACTCCACGCCGCGCTCACGGATTGTGTCTGCTATAGAGCTGTCCTCTTCTGTGGGAAACACCCCGCTTCCGACCCTTGTAGTGTAAGCCTTTATGACACCAAAAACGGCGTCAAGCTCAGAAGCTGAGAAGCCTACCGATGTCACACCGTGGACGGTACAGCTCGAGGAGGTCACGAAGGGATAGGTGCCAAAATCGAGGTCCAGCATTACACCCTGCGCCCCTTCAAAGAGTACGGAGCCTTCCCTGAAGCTCTTTGAAAGATCTATTGAGCTGGTAAAATTCACACCAATTTCAATCAATTTATCTCGAAGGCTCAATAGATAACCAAACATCTCTTCCGGGTTCATACCCAACCTGCCTCCAAATAGTTCTTTCTTTAGGGTATACATGTTTTCAAGCCTTTCCTTCAAAGCAGGCTCATCTTCCAGCAAGTACAGTTTTATCCCCTCGCGGGAGACCTTGTCGGTGCAGGCTGGCCCTATCCCCTTTCCTGTCGTACCTATTGGCTTTTTTCTCATACTTTCGAGCAGTCTATCCTGTTCTTTGTGCCACGGAAGCACAGCGAATGCTTCAGGATCTATATAAAATCTACTGCCGATACCCGGAAAGTCGTATTCCAATGTTTCAATTTCACGGATGAGTTGTTCAAGGTCAATAACCATTCCTGCTCCGAGAAATCCTAGAGACTCTGTGCGCGGATCGATGGACGGTAACAGGTGGTTCACGTACTTTTTGTTATTCACATATATCGTGTGACCGGCATTTGCGCCACCTGAAAAGCGCACGACCCAGTGATAGTCTCTGGCGAAGTAATTCACGATTTTTCCCTTGCCTTCGTCACCCCATTGGGCCCCAATCACGGCTATGCTCTTCATAATTGCCCTCCTATCTCAGAGGTCGAACCTCTTGAAAATTTCATCTATATTCCTTAAATAATATGAAGCATCGAAAAGTCTATCGAGTTCGGCTTCGCTTAACAGTTTTTTTATTTCGGGGTTATTGGAAACGACTTTTTTGAAATCGACACCCTCTCGCCAGGTCTTCTCCGCCAGAGCCTGGACGATTTTGTAAGCGTCCTCACGACTCAACCCTTTCTCCACAAGAGTCAACATTACCCTCTGGGAGAAGACGAGGTTCCTTGAATGGACGAAATTTTGTAACATTCGTTCAGGATATACCACGAGATTCTCTACAAGATACGTTGCCTTTCTGAGCATGTAAAAAGTGAGCATCGTGGCGTCCGGGAGAATAAGTCGTTCCGTGGAAGAATGTGATATATCCCGTTCATGCCAGAGAACGATGTTTTCATAACCCACGATCACATAGCTCCTCAGCATTCGCGCCATACCGCTGAGTCTTTCGGCGAGTATTGGGTTCTTCTTGTGTGGCATTGCTGATGACCCTCTCTGCTTTTCCCTGAAAGGCTCCTGCACCTCGAGGACCTCCGTTTTCTGGAGGTGTCTTATTTCTACGGCTATTCGTTCTATTCCTGAACCAATGAGTGCCAGCGCATTCAGGAAATCAGCGTGGAGATCTCGAGGAATGACCTGCGTGGAGACTTTTGCTGGTCTGAGCCCCAGCCTTTCAAGTGCGAACATTTCCACCTCGGGTGATACATTAGCGTAGTTACCTACAGCGCCGCTGATCTTGCCCACAGACAGATTTTCAATGCAATTTTCCAGTCTATCGAGGTTCCGTTCAGCCTCAGCAAGAAACGAGAGCATCTTGAGCCCGAAAGATGTGGGTTCGGCGTGTACTCCGTGAGTTCTGCCCATTATCACGGTGTTTCTGTGTTTCAAAGCCTTTTCTCTAAGGTCTTCTATCAATCTGCGTAGTTCCTGTGCTATCAGCTCACCTGCTCTCTTCAATGCCAGAGAAAGGGCTGTATCTACTACATCGGAAGAAGTGAGACCTTTGTGGAAATACCTTCCTTCATCTCCCAGTCTTTCTGTTACAGCCTTGATGAAGGCTATAACATCATGATCTACCTCTGCCTCGATCACCTGTATTCTTCCAACATCTATAACGGCTTTTCTCCTTATGGTATCAGCTGTGCCTGCTGGAGCTTCACCCAGCTTTTCGAAAGCTTCTATTACAGCGAGCTCTACTTCCAACCAGCGTTTGTACTTTTCTTCTTCTTCCCATATTTCTTTTATGGGGGAAAGAGCATATCTCTCTATCATTTTTCATCCTCCCAAAAAATATAACCCTGCCTCAGCACACCAGTGCCGCAGGGTTTCAGCAATATTTTGCACACCATTCAATGTAAGTATAGCATATCGACCAGAATCAAATCTTTCCTGATTACCTACATGAAGGGTACAATACCCCGATTTTTCTAAATATGTCAACTTACCTTCGCATTCAGGAAATAATGCAAGCATACTATATATTGGTGTCGTTTTTTGGTTGTACAGAAATAGGGAAATTTCGGCAAGGAGGTGGAGGCGCAGGTATTTCGGAGCGCCGAAAGAATGAAAATAGGTGTGATAGGCTTTGGAGCTGCGGCAATCGGGTTCATTGAGGAACTCAAGGATCAGGAGCATGAAATCCATATTCTTGAACGCTCAAAAGATGTTTACAGTTCAAGCATCAGCGGTATCCGATCCGATGGAAAGATCTTCGTGTCCAGCACCATGGGTGGTGATATGAACATCCCGCTCCACATTCAGCAAGAAGTTGTAAACTTCTATATAAGCAAGCTGGACCCAGAAGACAGAAAAAGTGTCAAGACAGGAATATCTTTTGACAGCAAATCCATCTACTTCGAAGACTTTTACTCTGAAGGCTTTGAGCCTGTTAACTCAAAGTTCTGGCACATAGGTACAGACAAGCTTGGTTCAATTCTCAGGAAGGTGTATGAAGATTTTTCCACAAGACCTAATATCCACTTTCATTTCAATAAAAAAGTGGAAGATATAGAACTCATTGGAGATAAAGTAATAGCTCGGGGAAATGACTTTGAAGAAGAGTACGATTATCTCGTGGTGGCCGTTGGTAGAAGTGGGCACACGTTGGTCAAAAAGATTACTGAAAGGCACCCGGAGCTCATCGCCGCAAATAACACTGTGGACATAGGTGTCAGGTACGAACTGCCAGACCATGCCGTAGAAGCTATAAACAACGAGATGTACGAATTCAAGGTGAGGCTGATCACTAAAACGGGTTACACAGTAAGGACCTTCTGCAATAACCCTTCTGGAAAAGTGGTTCTGGAAAACTACGACGACTTCGTTACTGTCAACGGGCACTCGAACTCTGCAGGAAGTTCTGAAAACACTAACTTTGCGATTCTCTGTACAACGAGGTTCACGGAACCTTTCAACGACCCCTTCGGGTATGGAGCATACATCAGCCGTCTAAGCAATATCCTCGCCGGTGGCAGGAAGGTAATACTCCAGACATACGATGACTTTCTCAATACGAAGCGTACAAAGAGACTGGGGCGTGTAAAACCAACACTCCCTGAGGATGGCTATATCCTCGGCGACATAAACCTTGTGCTCCCGCGCAGGATAACAGTTTCCATAACGGAGTTTATAGAAAAACTCAGCAGGGTTATTCCCGGCGTGGCTTATCCCGACAACCTCATGTATGCCATAGAAGTGAAGTTTTATTCGAACAAAATCAATAACAATAGATACAGTAACCTGAAATTCATTGGTGATTGTTCTGGTCATACAAGGTCTATTACATACGCCTCTGGCCACGGTAAACTGCTTGCCATGAGTCTTAAGAAGTGAGATCCGAGAACCGAGAGAAACCGTTGTAGGTGGTAGGTTGTTGGTTGTAGGTGAATAAAACGAAAGAGCGGGTCTGGGGTTTAGGGTCTAGGGTATGGAGAAAAACAAAAGTCCGAGAGCCGAGAGAACGGGACTGAAGAATAAAGTTTTAAAAAAAAGAAACGAACAACCTACAACCCACAACCGACAACGATAGTAAGTACGCTGGCGCGTGGGTAAGCTCAGCTACACCAGGGATTAGCACTTCTTCGAAGTGGATATGCGTTCCTGCGGAACGGCTATGCGCCTTCGGCGGAAAGAGCTTTGTCATAAACCGGCTCAAAGAGCCGCAGGTCCGCGACGTAGGAGCGCTTGTCCACACGAAGTGTGCATATCCTGACAGAGTCAGCATATCGCTTGTTCTCTCTGACTCTCGCCTTCTCGCTCTCTCGGTTTTTTCTCATACAACCTACAACCCACAACCGACAACCTGCTGAGTGCGACTGATTTCATCAGTGGGGCGTGCCTGCGACAGATGTAAGAAACCGTTGTAGGTGGTAGGTTGTGGGTTCCAGTCTCCAACATCTAACATCGCTCTTTTGCTCTTGTCGGCCAACGTCAAACGGATCTCGGGTCTCGAATATCTCTATACCCCAGACCCCATACCCTAAACCCGTTCTTTCCAAGAAGGTTCTTAACGGATGACGGAAGACGGACAACGGCAAACGGTGTAATCTCGGAAATTATGTTTCCAGAAAATTTACTGCCAGAGCAAATTTATAAGGCATGTAAACAGCATTGCTATATCTTTGTTCATAAAATTTATTTACACAAAATCATAGTGTAATAGTTCATGCTCATAATATATAAAGAGTGCGACCCCCCTATCCCCCCTTGGATAGATAGCACTCGGGGACCTCAGCGGTCCCCATTTTTTATTAGAGAGAGTTCTCTTTTACCAAGCTTTTTAATCATTCCTGGTTTTGGAACAACGTCGAGTTTTAATCCACCTATTGCCGTTCTTTTCAGGGCAAGTACCTTTTTGTGAATGGCCCTGAACATTTCCCTGACTTCGCGCTTATGTCCTTCGTGGATTTTCAGTTCCACTACGGTTTTTCTCCCCATTTCGTTTAAAACCCTGACTTCAGCACCAGAAGTCTTAAAGCCATCCTGCAGGATGATTCCCTCTTCAAGGCGTTTGATGTCTTTTATAGAGAGCTTTCCCGCTATCACTGCCACGTAAGTTTTCTTAATTTCCGAAGAAGGATGGGCTATCTCATTGGCGAACTCTCCATCGTTGGTCAACAGCAGGAGGCCTTCGGTGTCTTTGTCAAGTCTGCCCACGTGGAAGACCTTTTCTTTTATCTTGCCAGTTATCAGGTCGGTTATCGTTGGGCGTCCCCTATCATCTTTCATCGCGGTGAGTACGCCCACAGGCTTGTTCAAGGCGTATACGACCTTTTCAATTTTTTGAGGCACCACTTTTTTGCCATCAAGAAAGACCTTCGAGAAGTGATCGATCTCCAACCAGGGGTCTGTAACAATCCGGTCATCAACTTTGACACGACCGGCTTTGATAACTTCACCCGCTTTCCTTCGGGACAGGTTCGTGTTCCTCTGGAGGAACCTCTGAAGTTTTTCCTTCAGCTCCCTCAACCTCCCCTGAAGGCAATTCGAGCCCTTGAACGATTTCCGTGAGATCGTTTATCTGGAAGGTATCATAGAATCTGTTCGTTACTCGGTACAGGTAAGGACGACCGGGGAGTTTGGATTTTGACTTTCTTATGAGTTTCATCCGTGTGAGTTCAAGCAATTGGGATTGGGATGACCTCCCTCTTATGAGTTCTACATCAGCCCTTGTTATCGGACCACGGATTGCCACCACGGCAAGCACTTCCATCTGCGAGTCTGTGATGCTGACTATCGGCCTTTTACTCAGTTGAGAAACGTATTTCTGAACCTCTTTTTTTGTATAGAAGCGCAACTTGCCATTAACAGCTTTCAAATTAACGCCGTGTCCGGGCCTGTTGTATTCGTCCTGAAGTTCCTCGATCAGTATCATTACCTGATTGAGTTTCATTTCGAGGATTTTAGCGATTTTTTTTGGTTCTATCCCCTGTTTTGAAGCGAAGATAAGCGCTTCGACCGCGGCCTTTTTCGTAAGTTCGGCGCTCATTACTTCACCCTCTCCGTTTTCTGTTTTTTGACAAACTGACCCGCGATAGTTTCAATGTTCACCACAACTCTTCGTATGAGGGGATCTGGCTCCAGTGTTACGATCTCATACTTTCCAAGTTTTATAAGTTCGAGTACAGCAAGGAAAGTGACAATTGCTTCTATTCTACTCTCACAGTTTTTCAGCAGTTCCAGGAGTTTTATTTCTGGATACTCCCTTTCGATTTCTTCCATGCACTCTTCCACACTGTAGAGTTCCGCGGTTACTGTATAGACCTTTTCCTTTTCGATCGTTTCTTTCAATATACTCTTAAAGCTCTGGACAAGCCTCTCAGGAAGAGACTCCACTTCCACATCCTCTTCCGAAGCCTCGACCTTTACCCGTTCGTAAGAATACGATTCGTACAGTTTTTCTCTGAACCTCGTTGATAGTTCTTTCAGAGTTTTATATTCCTCTATCTGGCGATAGAGCTGGGTCTGTTGTTTTCTGAGTTCCTCGGCTTCCTGAGGGCTTAGCCTGGGCAGGAGGGCTTTGGACTTCATTTGCATAAGCGTCGAAGCCATGACGATAAAGTCACTGGTAACCTCCATATCGAGCTTTTTCATCCTATCGACGTGGACCATAAATTCGTCAGCAATAACTGTGATTGGAATGGAGCGGATGTCCAATCTGTGTTTTCTCACCAGAAAGAGGAGCAAATCCAGCGGTCCCTCGAATTCTGGTAACGAAAAGACGAGCTTAAGCTGTTCCATATCACCAGCTCACTTTCATAGCGTCTCTGACCTTTTCCATCGTCTCCCTGGCACTTTCTCTCGCTTTTCTGTTCCCTTCCTCGATGATATCCATAATGATATTTGGGTGCTCATCGAATTCTCTCAATTTTTCCCATACAGGCTGCAATCTATTAACAAGATTCTTGTGGAGTACTCTCTTGCAATCCAGACAACCGATACCAGCAGTCTTGCAACCCTCCATTACCCAATTCAATTCGTCTTCGGAGTGGGTAAAGGCTTTGTGGTAGAGCCATACGGGACATTTCTTTGGATCGCCCGGGTCCGTTCTGCGTTTGCGCGCGGGGTCGGTCATCATAGGTGCTATCTTCTTCCAGAGACTTTTATCGTCATTGTCTATGAGAATGAAGTTATTGTAGCTCTTTGACATCTTCCTACCATCTGTACCTGGCAGTTTTGTGACTTTCGATAGAATAGGTTTTGGCTCGGGGAAAACCTCACCAAAAAGGTTATTGAATTTGCGAGCGATTTCACGCGTGAGTTCGATATGGTAGACCTGGTCTTCTCCAACGGGAACACCATCCGCGAGGTATATAAGTACATCAGCAGCTTGAAGAACTGGATACAACAAGAAACCTGCGCTTGAAAGGTCTCTGTCTGTAATCTGTTCTCTTTGCTCTTTGTATGTCGGCATCCTTTCGAGTCTCGGAACTGGAACAAGCATGGAGAATATCAGGAAGAGCTCGGCGTGTTCTTTGATCGCCGATTGTATGAAAAGCACAGACCTTTCAGGGTCAAGGCCTGCGGCTATATAGGTCTTTATTATTTCTATCGTCCATTCTCTGAAGCCCTCTGTGCTGTCTATATGAGATGTCAAGGCGTGCCAATCTGCAACGAAATAATAGCATTGATTACCCTGCTCCTGAAGTTCTACCCATTTGTCAAGGGTGATGAGGTGGCCGAGATGAGGCTTTCCTGTTGATCTCATTCCGCTCAAGATACGCATTCAAGCACCTCCAACTATTTTGACCTTTCTTGAGTATTTTATCATATCGTCGCGGGTAAGTTTTCCCGTGCTATCCTTGAGAAGGAGGGAGTAAATGTGCCTTATCTGTCTCTTGCTTTTCTCATATTTCATATATACATTATGGTTTTTGTTGGAAAAATACTGGAGCGGAAGACTACTTTTAGAGGATTTACGCTGTTACTTGTTCTGTCTCCTCTAAATATTTCTCTAACCCTTTTTTTCGCCGCAGTTATAGGACTCTCTCCTCAGGAACTCGGAATGACAATTGGGAACTTTGCATGGGGAATATCCTTTGTCGGATTGTCAATTCCTCTGGCTCTGATTTCGTTTTACAGTATCCTCCGTGCCCCCGCAGTGTGGATTATGCGAATAAGATATGGTAACGTCAGCAGACCCGTACCTCAACTGGTTTACAGCTGGCTGGTCGTCGGAATTGTTGAGGAATTGCTATACAGAGGTTTCTTTCAGGGAAGCCTTAGCAAACATTTGGAACTGAGCTTTTTAACGGTTGAGGTATCAACAGTAATAGCCAGCTTTGTATTTGTGTTTGTGCACCTTGGCAATGTTTTGATGAAGGCAGAAACTTTCAGAAACTTTCGCAGGGATTTTCTGCCGAGACTCCTGGCTTCTTTCATTCTAGGATATACCTTTCAAATCTCACACAGCCTTCTATATCCTATAATCATCCACAATTTGATAGATGGGTTAACGTTGACAGGCTTGATTTATAGAAAAAAGCAGATATTGAAAGCAAATCACGAAATTCTGTTTAAGAACGAATCCGATGATTCTTCAAGCGATGAATAGAAAATAAGTAGTTCTTGGTTCTAATTTCAAATAAATTTGATTCTATAAACTGTTCTGCATATTTCATTTTCGCTTTCATCGAACACCTTTAGCGAAATCGCAGCCTCTCCGGAGGTTGGTTTTTCATAATACTCAATTTTCGGCATTTCGCTTTTTTCAAAGGGACTGATATTGCTGTTCTGCGGGATCGTTGTATGAAATCGCACCTTTGCTATCACTCTTTTTGTCTGTTCGAGAATTAACTCAACGGTAGCCTTTTCATAACGGTTCAGCGTATCGTTGATAATCTTCAAACTCTTAATCCAAAGAAAAAGAAAGTGTTTCAGATCGCTTTTTTGAATCTTTTCTCTGTTGACAAAAACACTCGCAAAGACCGGTTGGTAAGCTTCTTTAAGGGCATAATAGCCCCTTTTCGGAACTCGAAAGTAATCTACAACAGACCATGTTATGGAAGGCCAGGGATCTACGAACATAAACTGGAATAGGCCATTTACTTTCGAAAATTTCTCACGTCTGTAAGTCTCTATCGCAAAGCGAAGTAATTTCGCCTGATACTCCTGGGAATTTGTAATGAACGTTTCAATGTTATCTCCAGTGAGGATTTCTGCGACATTGAAAGTCTGGTCAGGTTGGAAGTTATGGTATTTCCACTCTTCATATTTCGGGGGCCAGAGCGCGGACTTCGAGAAAGTTTTCTTCATACTCTCAAGATTAGGCAGCGCCTGGGCACCAAATTCTGTAACAAAAGGCGCACCGGGTAAAGAGATGAAATCTCGCAGATCTCCACAGTACCAGCCAGGATAGGGATGAGAGTCCACTCCGGAATAGGGAACAATACCCCTTGTGGAGTCGTGCCTTTTCGCTTCGAGTTCAAGAAGGCGGTCAAGATCATAACCGCCCTTCTCTGGTTCGTTGTGACAACACCAGAGAGCGATAGAAGGATGATTGTAAAGCTGGTCCACCATTTCGCCTATCTGTTTAACAGCGTTAGCGTAAAATTTTTCAGAAGTTTTATACTGCCATTGAAGGGGGAAGTCTTGCCACACGAGGATACCGTACCTATCGCAGGCGTCATAGAATTCTTTTCGGTTGACATGAGCATGGACCCTGACGGCATTAACATTTGCCGCTTTTAACAGTTCCATATCTTTCTCAATGGCTTCATTCGTGTAACCGGAAAGCCACTGTGTTGGTATAATGTTTGTGCCACGAATGAATATCTTTTCGCCATTCAGATACCATATTTTGTCATCCGTTTTGAGTTCTCTTATTCCAATGACTTCCTGTATTTCATCAAGCAGTTCTTCATTGTGAAAAATCTCTATGCGTAATTTGTACAGTGCAGGGAAACCCAGATCCCAGGTCCACCAGAGCTCTGGGTTTTCTATAAACAGCACTTTGTTTACCCTATTCACACCGCTTTTCAGTTCAATCACCTGTTCAGATGAAATGGACTCACAGTCGAAGTTTTCTCCACTCAATGTGTACCTGATCAATATTGATTCCGGTTTCTCAAAATGACTGTTTATAGAACTTTCAATATTCAGCGTAGCTCTTGACCCACCAATAATAGAGGATACTTTCATCGTTCCAAACGCCATTCCGCCTGAAGAAAGGATTTCAACACTGTTCCAGATCCCACCGGTGTTGTGCTCTTGACCGCGTTCTGAAACGCCACCAGGTCTACAGTCATGGTGTCCCAGCACACCCTTTATTAGCTCTTTCTGCTCAGGCCAATTTTCCGGTTTTTCCAACGGCGAATTCACTTCGACTATGAGTTCATTCTCCCGCTGTAAATAATCCGTTATATGGAATACAAAGTTCTGGAAATAACCTTCGTGCTCACCGAGATATCTTTCGTTCAGCCATACCCTTGCCCGATAGTCGACACCATGAAATTTCAGGTAGTAGTGTTTCCGTTCATCTTTCTCAAAGGAAAAATTATTCCTGTAAATCAGCGTACCGGCATATTCGAGACCCTCTAAATACCAGTTAGCAGGAACTTTGATTTTTGACCAGTGTATTTTATCTTGTGAAGCTTCCCATTTGCCGTTGAGACTCGTTGCCACCTTCATGCATATAGCCTCCTCAGAATTTCATCCCTGTCATCGAAAGACCTTTTATAATGTATTTCTGTGCGAAGAGGAACACAATAATTATGGGAATGATTACTATGAACGAACCAGACATCTGCAGCGCTATTTTTTCTCCATACTGTCCCTGCACGACAGAAATGGCGACCGGCAAGGTATACATCTTCTCGTCAGTCGCAACTATCAATGGCCAAAGGAAAGAATTCCACGCTCCAACGAAGTTGAATATGGTCAGTGTCGCTAAAGCTGGCTTTGAAAGCGGGAGAATTATCTTCAGAAATATGAAAAATTCTTTGGCACCGTCTATCTTCGCCGCGTCTATGAGTTCATCCGGTATGCTCATTATGAACTGTCGCATGAAGAATATGCCGAAAGCACTGGCAACTCCCGGCAGGATGAGACCCGCGTAAGTGTTTAGCAGGTTCATAGAATTCAATATCAAATAGACTGGAATGAGGGTCATCTGCCCCGGAACCATCAGGGTAGCGAGCACCATCAAGAACAGTTTCTCCTTACCTCTGAACCTGAACTTGGCAAACCCATAACCCGCCATGGCAGAGAGCATCACGGAGAGAAATGTGGAAACAACGGCGACGATAATCGTGTTTAGCAGCGGCCTGGCAAAATCTACGCTTTCGAAGAGTTCTATATAGTTGCTCAAAGTTGGCCTGTGAGGA
The DNA here is from genome assembly GCF_001027025.1 of Kosmotoga pacifica. Taxonomy (GTDB): domain Bacteria; phylum Thermotogota; class Thermotogae; order Petrotogales; family Kosmotogaceae; genus Kosmotoga_B; species Kosmotoga_B pacifica. The sequence continues at coordinate 1,754,188 of NZ_CP011232.1, read as the reverse complement.
ATCCACCTCGGTGGGAAAATGTATATCTCATCTGGATTTTTGAAGGAAGTAGAGACCATCCAGAAGAAGGGAATGGCCATCACCAGAAAGGCCGCGAAGAGGATTGTATGTACACCCAGTTGTTCTGTTAAGGGTATTTTTTTCCTTTTCATGATTTCAACTCCTTATTCCTGATACTTCCTGAGACGCATTTGAATGGCTGTAAGTGTCAGGATTATGCCGAATAAAACTACCGCTACAGCAGAGGCGTAACCGAAGTTAAACTGGTAAAAGCCCTGTTTGTACAAATAGAGAACTATCGAAATAGTTGAGTTCAAAGGACCACCTTTGGTCAGCATATATGGTTCTTCGAACAACTGCAAGTAACCAATAACCAGCATCACGCTCACAAAGAGCATTTGCGGACGTAGAGATGGTAGCGTTACATGCAAGAACTGTTTCCATCGATTCGCACCATCGAGTTCAGCCGCCTCATAGAGAAAATCCGGGATGTTCTGAAGACCTGCGAGAAACAGCAACATGTTCGGACCAATGGCCTTCCACACAACGAGAGCGATTATGGATGGCATTGCCCATTTCGGATCGGATAACCAGTTCTGTCCGGGAATACCAAAAATACCAAGAAACCAGTTCAGCAAACCATATCTGGGATTGAGCAACCAGGCCCAGACCACCGCGATCGCAACTGTATTGGTTATCGAAGGTAGGTACAGGCTCAATCGGAAAAAGCTTTTGAAGTGTGTGGCTCCTCTGTTCAGGAGCAATGCAAAGAGAAGAGAAAAGATTATCGTTAGCGGCATGGCCACTCCTAGAGCGTAAAAGGTATTGAAAAGGGCCTTCCAGAAAATGGAATCAAGAAAGAGATCTACAAAATTCTGGAACCCGATAAAGCTCGCGTTTCTCCAATCAAAAATAGCGTATACATTGAAATCTGTCACCGAAATCAACAGCGACAGTGCAATGGGAATGAGTATAAAAATAGTCATGATGGCCAGCGCAGGACCTATGAAGATTAAAATAGCACTCAAGCGCGTTTTCATATCAAACTCCTCTCCCGACAAAATAAGCCGTCCCTCCCAACGGAGGGACGGTGAAACATCACTTGAGGATTTTTGAGATTTCCTTAACCATATCTTCAACAGCTTTTTCAGTAGTGATTTTTCCTAGAACTCTTTCTTCAAGCTTTCTTTCAACAATAGATTCTATCTTTTCCCATTCTGGGATGTTCGGTGTCGCTCTCGCGTCTTTCAGCTGTTCACCGAAAACAGATGTGAATGGGTCGTCTTTGAGCTCTGGATATTCCCAGACCTCTTTGACGGCTGGAAGAGATTTAAGAATCTGGTACCATTTAAACTGCACATCCGGTCTAGACATGAATTCAATGAATTTCCAGGCGAGGTCTTTGTTTTTCGATGTTTTGAATATGACCCAATCGCTACCTCCCATGAAGGAAGTTCTGGTGACTTTCTGAGGCATAAGCGCCACGGCCCATTTCCCATCGATTTGAGGAACTTGTTCATGCATCATAGAAACCATCCATGGACCGGTGAAGAACATAGGAACGAACCCCGTAGCAAAGTCCTGAAAAACATTCCCACTACCTGCTTTGGGTACTATATTCTCTTCAAAGAAACGTGCATAGAAATCGAGGGCTTCTTTGAACTTCGGATCGTTCACTCTGAGTTCGTTATTTTCATCTATCACTGTGGCGTTATTCTGCCATACAAAGGGAATGAATTCTTGTATTTCGTTAGTCTGAAGCGTAAGTCCGTACATCTCCGGTCTCTGTGCCAGCTTCTTTGCCGCATCATATAATTCGTCCCAGTTTTTTGGAGCTTCATTGTATCCGACTTCTGCAAGCAGATCAGTCCTGTAGAACAGAACTCTCGTATCAACATACCACGGTATGCCATAAACCTTTCCTCTGTAGACACAGGTTGCCCAGGAACCAGGGAAGAACTTTTCTTCTGAAACCACATCGGACTTTGCGATGTACTTCCTCAGATCCTGAAAAGCTCCCATCGCGCTGAAACTCGACATCCATGTGGTTCCCATTTGTGCTATATCAGGTAACTGTCTCCCGGCAACACCAGTGAGCAATTTTTCGAAAGCACTACTCCAGGGCAGAGCTTGCACTTTCACAGTAACACCGGGGTTTTCCTTTTCAAAGTCCTCTATAACAAGTGGTAACTTCTTGGCTTCCTCACCCATCGCCCAGATCTTGAGTGTTGTACCGTAAAGCGAGAGAGTAAACAAGATCAGCAAAGAAATAGTAATTAGCCTCTTCATGTTTCCAACCTCCTCACTTGAGCGTCAGTGTGCCCCAGTCCTCGGGGTTGGCCCATATCTCTGGTAGGTTATTCCAAGAAATGATGTTTTCCCTCACGTATTCACCTAAACCCGCGTCTTTCTTGTTGGAATTGTGGATAGTGTAGCAGAACCCAATGCTCATATCCGGAGCCGGTTTCAGATTCAGGTATTTTACCGGTACCATGAGTTCGAGGTCATAACCGTAATCAGTTCTCTTTGTAGCCACTTTAATATCTGGTGCGACATCGGAGATCTTTCCGGGATTAGCGTCTTCGTGCCTGACTATCTGGGGGTTACCAGCGGTATCGAAGGGCAGTATCGCGAGTTTCATGATCCCAGCGTCAGATCCGGCTCTCGAGGGATCGATGTAGAACTCAACGGAGTCTGTCCGGTAGAAAGCGCCTAAATCAGTTGGTTCTATATTGATCACCAGATATTCATCGTACACTTTCGCAGCCATATACAGATTCTCCTCATCCCACATCACGTAGAAGGTGCTATGGAGTATCTGCTTGCTCTTGTCGACCTTCTTTATACCTCCAGCAGGAACATTCATCTCTTCGTTCACGACATAGCCCTGAACGTCTTCCCATTCGGTGAGGTCGCCATCTATTATCACCGGTTTCTCCGCCTTAATCGCATAAGCAACTTTTTCCGCCGGTGCGCGCATGAGCTTTTCGAATTCCTCCTGATACCACGGAGTTACCGCGTAATCCGCTTCCTTTTCCACAAAACCAAGAGCCTTGAGCGAGTTCTGTATGTATTCATTTTTCATGAAATACTTCCAGATCAGTTCACTGCGATAATTTTCAATCATGAGCACTATGTCTCCAACATCTATTCCTACGAACTCTTCAGAAACCCAGTTCGCGTCGGCGTTGAAGCCGCTAACAAAACCATATTTGCCCCAAATGATGGGACCATATTTTTCAAGCATACCCCTTATGGCCGAAAGAGAAAGGTCTGGTGTGAAAACAATGGATGCGATGGAAGCGTAAGGGGCGATTGTACCATCATGATTATCTTCAGCCGCTCCATAAGCCTTGTAACCGTTGGGGCCATCACAGGCGCTTAATCCCCAAACATCGATATCATAGGTTTCGTAATCGAATCTCTTCATGAAGGTAAAGAGCCAGTTATATCTGGTGGCAACTTCTGCGTTGTTAAAATAGTTCGCATATTTGTCTTCCTTATTCCTGAAGTCCACCCAGACGTTTGGGTACTGGTAAACAAACAGTGTTTCCTGAGGTAGCGATATGTACGTGTCGTGTATCGGACGGTAAATCTTATCCCAGGATTCTGCAGGGATGGGATAGGTAGGAGAACCGATCGCCAATATGTAAGCGAGAATTCCTTCGTTAAAGGAATCCCATCTGGCTCCCAGGAATCCTCCTTCAGGTTTCCAACCCATAGAGAGAACCCCATCGTCTGTCAACATCCATTGCCAGTTCACAGCTCTGTACAACTGGTCCGCCAGGTCTGCAACTTCTGTACCTGCAAAATATTCCTTAACAAACAGTACACCGGCCATGAGGAGAGCTGTATCAATCGAGGACAGTTCACAATTCCAGGCCCTCTTTCCGGTATTCATGTCCACAAAATGGTAGAAGAAGCCGTTCTTGCCCTCCACCTTTCCTTCCGCAAAGGTCTTTAAAGTGGTGAGCACCCTTTCGTATCCTTCTTCTCTGCTGATCCAGCCATTTTCAATTCCCACGGGTATCGCGGTCAATCCGAAGCCAACGGCCGCTATGCTTGCTGGTGAGTCTTTTCTCGTTCTATCTCTTATAAGTCCGTTTTCTGGGTTAGCTTCATTCCAGAAGTAATAGAAAGCCTTTTTTTCGACTGCAGCGAGTAGGTCGTCATCATCGAGGTCCAGCAGATCATTGACTTCTTTAACAATTGCCGAATCGGCCATTTTTAACCTATCTTCGAAAGTGATCACCTTTGTTGTTTCTACATAAAGGCCGTCTATATAGAAGGGTTCGGTAAGGGGAATCTTGTTCTTTTCAGCATCAAATCCCGCGAAGGCGAGATAAACCTTGTATTTGTTGCCAGGCTTGATCTCTTTCATGCTACCGGCGAGTTCAAAACTGATCTGATTCCAGCCATATTGTGGCTCATCATTTGAAAAAACACCGCCAACCCAAGCCCAACCTTCCGTCAGATCCGCCATTCCAAAGAAGAACATGGTGGGGATGAGCTCAGTTCCTTCTGGAATATAAAGGTTCATAGTTATCTTGTTGCTACGGCTCCACAATTCAATTTTGTCCTGCGGAATGTCCATGGCCACTTTTGTCTCGAGTGCTTCACCTGATGGGACAACTTTCATTGAATGGGTTCCCTGAACAACGAACTCATCCGAGAGTTCAAGGGTAGCACCGGTATTATCGTTATCAAAACCGGAGATTTCCTCGGGAGTGTCCATTGACCAGATGTAATCGCGAACAACTTGCTCTTCAACCCTGATAAACAAACCGTCAATGTTGAAAGATTCCGTCAAGGGTACTTTGTTGTTAGTCTCATCAAAAGCGGCGAATGCGAGGTAAATGGTGTATTTCCCGCCTTCTTTAACCTTTTTCATGTTATCCGAAAGGACGTAGACAATCTGGTTCCATCCTGTAACGATTTCTGTTTCCGAGAAAACACCATCAACCCAGGCCCAGCCGTCACTAAGGTCTGCCATACCCATAAAAAACATAGATGGTGGCAGCTTCGTACCCTCTGGAATATAAAGGTTGAGAACGATCTCTTCGGCATTTGCCCAGGCCTTTATCATTTCTTCAGGAATGTTGAGCGCCACCTTCGTTTCTATGGCGTTCCCTGAGGGAATAACTTTCATAGAAGCCGTTCCCTGTATGAAGTTTTCGGTATCCAGTTCAAAAACTGCCCCTGTATTGTCGTTGCTAAATGTTGAGATTTCCTTCTCCGTGTCCATGCTCCAGATATAGAGCCCTTCCGGAGTTTCGACAGTCAGAACAGGCTTTTCTACAACTTCAGCTTTCTCTGCCACTTCTTCTGCACCTAAAGTAGGTCTCACAACATAAAGGCCGTCAACATAGAAAGGCATTTGAAGCGGAACCTTGCCATTTTCGTCTTCAGTAAAGAAGGCGAGATATACCATGTACTTTCCGTTTGTTTTTAGATCTCTCATTTTGTCCGTGAATTCAAAGGTGATCCTGTTCCAGCCAGGACTAACGGTATCGACAGAAAATACGCCGTCAACCCAGTTCCAGCCTTCTGTGAGGTCTGCAATACCCATAAAGAATTTTGTCGGGAAGGGTTTCTTGCCATATGGGACAAAGAGATTCATTGTTATTCCTTCGGCTTCTATCCAATCTGCTACCTTTTCTTCAGGGATTTGCAATGCCACCTTTGTTTCTGGGGCCTTTCCTGAAGGCTTAACCTCCATTGACGCAATACCCTGCGCGATGTATTTTTTCGACAGGCTAAACACTGCTCCGGTGTTATCGTTGCTGAAACCAGATATTTCTTCCTCTGTGTCCATTCCCCAGATATAAACACGCTCTGTGAGTTCTTCGGTGCTGTCGGCGACAAGGGCATCTACATAGAAAGCGTCAGCCAGAGGTGTTTTTGTACCTTCGGACTCTTCGAAGAAAGAGAAATACAGCGTGTATTTCCCGTCTGGCTTGATATTCTGCATAGGTTTGCTAAGCCGGTAAACCACCGTGTTCCAGCCATCTTTTATTTCTGTTTCTGCAAACACACCATCAATCCATGCCCAGCCATCCTTAACATCAGCCATGCCGAGGAAAAACTTATTTGGCTTTGTTTCGGCGCCTGGAGATACAAAGACAGACAACTTTAGTATATCTTTGCCTGCGAGCTTTGAAAGAGGATCCCCTTCTAGAGTAATCGCGATCTTGGTCTCAGGTGCCTCTCCGCTCGGAAGAACCTTTACTGAGTACTTACCGATTACAGCGAGGTTGCTGCTTTGAAGGAAAAGGGCCCCGGTGTTATCGTTGCTGAGAGCTGCCGTTGAATCAAAGGGCTCAACTACCTCCATTGCTCCAAAGACCGACAAAGTCAGCAACAGAAAAAGAAAGAGATTTAACTTCAGATACTTCATACGTACCCCTCCTTTTCAAATATGGACCTCTACGTCCACACTTTTTCTATCTTTGAAAGGTGGAACAACGTCCCCATCTATTTTCTCTCCCGAGATAATGATCTCCTTACGCCCGGTGCGTTTGATAACAATCCTGTATTCAACTCCTCTGAACAGACGTTTTACGGATACTTGATCCCAGTCTTCGGGAATCTTGGGGTCAAGTTTTAACCCTTCCCAGGTGGGCAGAATGCCCAGCACTCCTTCGACCCCAGCTATGAAATACCACGCTGCTGAACCCGTGTACCAGCTCCAGCCTCCTCTTCCAAAATAGGGAGAATCAGGGCCATCAACGTTGCCCGGAGTCACATATGGCTCGACCAAATATTTGTCAGGTTCCATTCCTCTATACACTGGCATGAAGCTACGGTAGATGCTATACGTATTTGGATCATTCATTCTGGCAGCGGCAAGCACTGCCCAGGTACCGGCATGGGTGTAAAGCCCACCATTTTCACGCATACCTGGAGCATATCTGGTCAAGTAGCCAATTTCTGGATCGGGGATAGAATACGCTGGATGAAAGAGAATAGGACCGTATTCTCTAAAGAGATATTTCTTTGCAGACTCATAGGCAAGTCTTTTTCTATCATCAGAAGCTGTGTCATTTAATATTGCCCATGTCTGCGCGTTCAAATAGATTTTCCCTTCCTGGTTTTGCGAGCTTCCTACTGGCTCTCCACTGTCTTTATACGCCCTGAGATACCACTTTCCATCCCAACCATGCCTGTTTATTGCCTCTTTAAGTTCAAACGCACGAATTTTGTATTCTTCCTTTCTTTCAGCATCCCCTGCAAGCTCACAGACCACTTCAAATTCTTTCAGTATACCGTATAGAAAGTGTCCCACCCAGACGCTTTCACCTTTTTCCCCGGTTCCAACCGCATTCATGCCGTCGTTCCAGTCGCCAGTGCCTATGAGGGGGAGCCCGTGACTCCCGAAACGTCCAAGTATATTGTCTATTGCTCTTACGCAGTGCTCATAGATACTTCCTTCGCCTCCATCACAGAAGCGCACCTTTTCTTTTAAAAAGGCAATATCTCCAGTCTCTTTGAGATATCTAACGGTCACAAAGGGAAGCCAGAGGAGATCATCGGAATAACCGGAAACATTTCCTTCTTCGCTCAGGGGGTGCCACCAGTGGTAGACGATACCCGAGGAAAATTGATGAGCCGCATGGAGCTTTATCTGCTTTTTTGTCTGTTCGGGATCAAGGTACAGAAAGATCTGACTATCCTGAAGCTGGTCTCTGAAACCATACGCTCCACCGGTCTGATAATATGCAGTTCTTCCCCAAAGCCTTCCGGAGATTGCTTGATATTTCAACCAGACGTTGTTCATAATATCGAAAGCTTTATCCGGTGTTTCAACGCTGAACCTGTCCAGAAGCTTTGACCAGTACGTTTTGACGCTCTCAAGTTCCTCTTCAGCTCTCGTCTTGGAAGAATAGATCCTGAGAATTTCCTCAAGAGACTCATCAGTTTTTACGGCTCCGAGAAGGTATATTAGCGTTTTTTCTTCGCCAGGCTTCAAGGTGATTTCATGCTGAAGTGAAGCGATAGGGTCTTCCCATTTTCCAAATACACCGAAGAGCTTTCCTTCCACTACAGCTTTTGGACTCGTTACGTTACCATACATGCCGATAAAGTGTTCTTTAGATCCCTCTGCAGATACAGGTGTAATGTTCGAAGCGAAAAAGGCCGTGTATTCCCAGTCTCTGTTCCAGTGCTGACCTTTTTCGTTTACTAGCTCCCATAATCTCTTTCGCGCGAGAATGCAGTTTTTATCCTCAACATACTCCGTTTCGATGAAACTCCTGTGAAACTCCCTGTGCCAGTCGGGTGCAGCACCAAGGTTCCATTCAAGATAGGTAAATAATGAGAGTTTTCTTTCCTTGTTGCTGTTGTTCTTCAGTGTGAGCTGCCAGATCTCTACGGGATCATTCTTTGCAACGAATATCCTCAACCTGGAAAAGATGTCGAAATACTGTGTCCTGAACTCCGAATATCCCAGGCCATGAGAAAGCTCAAAGGACTGTGGTTCAGCGCATACGGGTTTCCACGTCGGTGACCAGAAAAACCCTGTACTGGCATCACGGATATATATATATTTCCCCCAGTCATCCTTTATGATGTCCTGATTCCAGCGCGTTATCCTATTCAAAGATGCGTGTGTTCGCCAGCTGTATCCAGAGCCCGTGCTGGATACAACCACGCCGTAGTCCCCATTGGAGATAACGTTGATCCATGGACGTGGTGTTTTCGGTGTTTTAATTATGTATTCGCGATAATCATCTGAGAAAAAACCGTATCCATTATCGAACATGTCCAAGCCTCCTGTGCAAATTCATTTTTATATGAAACCGGTTACACACATTACATAAAACCACACTCATTCAAAAGCAGCCTTCAAACAACCACAGGACTCTCTTATAACGATACTGGTGTGGAGCTTCACTTTCATCGGAACCTTACTCCTATCACCGGAAAGCCTATCCATCATGATCCTTGCAGCAGTTTTACCTATATCATACATGGGTTGCTTAACCGTGGTGAGAGCCGGATTTATGTGTTCCGCCCATGGGGCATCATCAAAACCTACAATAATAGGTATTTTTGAAAGAGGTATCTTTAATTGTTTAGCTTTATGAATTATTCCGAGAGCCATTTCGTCATTCGATGCAAAAATTGCTTCGGGGTTAACAGCGAAAATCTTCTTCGCAATTTTTTCGGCTCCTTCTCTGGTGAAATTGCCGCAAAACACCAGATTCTCATCGTACCCAATTCCGAACTCCCTCAATGTTTTCCTGTACCCTTTAAGCCTTTCAAGACCGTGGTAACTATCCAGCGGTCCTCTCACAAAGGCTATCTTCCTAAATCCGTGGTGTTCGAGAAGGTGTAACATCATCAGGCGGCTGCCGGTGAAATTGTCGGCTGAAACCGTATCTATCGGGACTTTTGGGTATTCCCTACCTAGATACACGCAGGGCTTTTTCGCATTCGCCATCTCTTGCACAAAGCTTTCATCTGCTTCAGGGTCGAAGACAATAAGACCATCGACACGCTTCTCATCCAGCAGGGAACGGTATTTTTTCCTCGTCTCATTCTTGTCTCTTGAAGCCTCAAAGGTCATCAGCAGCATATAATAACCATTTGCCGCTAGAACATCTTCTATTCCGCGAATAACTTCCATGTAGAAAGGACCTGACGTGGTGGGAATCACAAGGCCGATCGTCCTCGTCATGCTTTTGCTGAGGTTCACGGCTCTTGAATCCGGAACGAAGTTGAACTCTTCAATTATTTTCATTACTTTCCTGCGCGTTTTTTCAGCAACGTATCCACTGTTGTTCAAAACCCTGGAAACGGTGGCTTTTGATACACCGGCCAGTTCGGCTATTTTGGCTATCGTTATCCTCAAGTTATCACCTTCATATATGGAACCGGTTACATATTGACATAATACCACCCCTTTAGGCTGAATACAAATGGTTCTATCGACACTGGAAGAGCATCATCTAGTTTGAGAGCAAAATAATCCCGGTTAAATGAAAAAAACGGGGGAAATCCCCCGTCTGTATCTGAATTTTCCTCAGTCTTTCAGGTACGCCTCTATCAGCTTTATAGTGTTTTCAAGAGCTTTATAGTGTGTTCTTTCGTATCCATGAGAGGCCTCCACACCGGGACCAATTAGTCCGAAAACCACGTCGTAACCGGCTATCAATGAAGCTTCAACATCCGAGCCATAGAAGGGATATATATCAACTGAGTAATCAACATCGGCTTCTTTTGCCTTCTCCACCAATTTGCGCACGAGTCTGCTGTCGTAAGGTCCACCAGAATCTTTCGCACAGATGGAAACGACGTATTCATCTGTACCGAGGGTGTCGCCTACTGCACCCATGTCTACAGAGATAACTTCGATGGAATCTTTTGGGATACCGCTGGAAGCACCGTGACCAACTTCTTCATAGTTAGAGAAAAAGAGATAGGTTTTTCTAGCCAGCTTTAGCTTTCCCTCACTCACATCTTTTGCCACCGCAAGAAGTATAGCGACACTGGCTTTGTCATCGAGATGCCTGCTCTTGACGAACCCACTCTCAGTTACAACAACTCTCGGATCAAAGGAGATAAAGTCACCGGTTTCTATGCCGAGTTTTTCGAGATCTTCCCTGCTCTTGACGATTTCGTCGAGTCTAACTTCCATATTGGATGCTTTTCTTTCCAGCTTTCTGGCGTTTTCGAAGACATGTACTGAAGGTGCAATGGTCTGAATGGTACCTGTATAGATTTTGCCTGCCTTCGTGTGAATTTCGCAATTCTCGCCTTCGATGCTGTTCATCATGTAGCCCCCTATAGGAGTTATCTCAAGCCTGCCGTTTCCCTTCAGGGACTTTACCATTGCACCCAGTGTATCGACATGAGCTGCCAATGTTACCGGATCCCCTTTCCCGCCTATGCAGACATAACACGCACCTTTGTTGGTAAATTGTGGCTCATAGCCCAGTCTTGAAAGCTCATCGCTGATGTACTTTATTACCTTTTCGGTGAAACCCGAGGGACTGGGGATTCTCACCAGATCGACGAGCTTTTTAACAACATATTCCTCTTTGTAGTTCATTTGAACACCATCCTTTGTTCAATATTTCAAATGATAGCCGCTCATTATGAGTATATCAGCTACAGGAGCGAATCACCAGAAGAGTTTTGGTAATAATTGTTGAAAATATGCGCTGTAAAACTGATAAAATAAACATATGACACGGAAAATATCTATTCTGATAATTGCTGTATATTTCGCGTTTCTTCTATTTCTGTATTTTGTGCCTCTTGGTATTTCGACCAGCGGGCAAAACTCGGATAAACTTGTTCATTTTGTCATGTTTGCATCCGGGGGGATCTTGCTGATTTTCTTGAAAACATCCGGAAACAGAAAGTTATTCATACTCTTTAGCATCGCGATAATTATTTCCACCTTCGCTCTTGAGATACTGCAGGGGTTTTTGAAGTACAGGGTTTACGATCGATTGGATATTTTCTCGAATCTCACCGGCCTTGGAACAGTGCTGCTGGGTTATTATATTTTCAAAACTTCTAAACGCTTTCCCTCTTTTGCATTGATGATCTTGCTGACATTTTACCTTACCTTTTCATACACCCAGCTTCGAGGAATCTTCAAGGAGCATTTTGGGGCTCTGGCACATCTCTTTCTGGACTCACTGCTTTACTTCTGCTTTACCTATCTGATGTTCTATATTGGGATTGTGCATAAAATTAGGGCAGTTTTCTGGGCATTTGCCTGGCAGATAGTATTTTTCCCCCTTCTCATGGGGTATCTTCCTTTCACAACGGAATTTTCGCCTCTCTATATCTACTTCTCGTATTCAGGCTTCTTAGCCGCTGTCGTGTTGTTCTTTTTTAGGTTTACAAAGAAATCCATAAACGATCAATCCAACTAAGACTTCTAACATCCTTATCTGAGTCCGTTCGAGATTTCATTTGAACAGTGGTATGATATGACCATATGGTCATATGACCAAACGGTCATATAGGAGGTAGAAGAATGCCTAAAGATACTTTTTTCAATCTACCAGAAGATAAACGCAAAAGGATCATTCAGGGTGCCATAGAACTTTTTTCCTCAAAAGCCTATCATGCTGTCAGTGTAAACCAACTTGTTAAGGCCACAGGTATCCCAAAAGGAAGTTTTTATCAGTATTTTGAAGACAAAAGGGATCTTTTTCGTTACCTTATTCAACTGATCTACGCCGATAAGGTTGAAAGACTTCATGGGGTTTTCAGCGATGGCACCGGCCTATTTGACCTACTAAGAGCGATGGCCCGGGAAGCGGTGGCTTTTGCAAAAGATAATCCAAAGTACACGGCAATAGCGAACAGACTCATGGCCGATTCCGAACTGAAGAAGGAAATCCTCGCCGATTTTGCCCCAGAAAGTAACAGTTTCATGGAAGAGCTCATCCTTCGCAGTTACGAAAGAGGCGAACTAAAGACAGAACTCGAACCGGAGGTTCTGGCTCGCATAATAATGGCTGTCTTTCAGGTGATGGGCGATTACATCTATGAAAAATCCGGAGACCTGAGCGTGGAAAGGTCGAAAGAGTTATTCATTCAGGTAATAAACATACTGGAAAATGGCTTGAAAGGATGTGGGGCAAATGATCAGCGTTGAAGGTCTATATTACTCTTACAGCCATGATGAAAACTACGCGGTAGAGGGCATAAGCTTTGAGATCAATGAAGGAGAAATTCTTGGCTTTCTTGGTCCCAACGGCGCGGGAAAATCCACCACTCAAAAGGTCCTCACAGGGCTTTTACCACTGCAAAAAGGGAAGGTCTTCATCGCCGGAGAGGACATAATGAAAGTTTCCAAGAGCTTTTACAACAGGATAGGGGTTTCCTTTGAACAACCCAACGTGTATATGAAGCTAACCGGATATGAAAACCTGAAGTTCTTTGCCAGCATGTTCGATGTGCCTACAGAAGACCCCTATGAACTACTCAGGCTTGTTGGCCTTGAGGATGCAGCAAACATGAAAGCAAAAGAATACTCCAAGGGTATGCTTCAGAGACTGGTCTTTGTAAGGTCTCTCATAAACCGTCCTATGATCTGGTTTCTGGATGAACCTGTTTCAGGGCTTGATCCAACCGCAGCTGCACAAATAAAAGAACTCATAAAACACAAAAAGGAAGAGGGAGTCACTATTTTCCTCGCCACCCACAACATGCATGTGGCAGAAGAGCTCTGCGACAGAGTCGCATTTATAAACGCTGGTAAAATCATTCTCATAGATACCCCGCGAAACCTGAAGCTCCGCTATGGCGAAAGACTGGTCAGGGTAGAATACAAATCCAACGGCAAAATAAAAAGGGAACTTCTTTCCATGACCGAAACCGCCGACATTGAAAAACTCAACACCCTTATAAGCTCTGGAAAACTAGAAACCATCCATAGCATGGAGGCATCCCTGGAAGATATTTTCATCAAGGTTACGGGCAGGGAGCTGGTATAATGTTCAGGCGAATTCTGGCAAATGTGGTTAAGGATATCAAACTGGGCTGGCGTAGTTACTTCTTTCTGATAGTTATCGGGGTTGCCTTTGCTTATTTTCTGCTTATAAGTTTTGTTATTCCAGAGAACATAGAAGAAGAGCTTAAACTGGTTATTTATGATGAAGCTGGTACTATGTCCATTCCGCAATCTGAAAATCTGATCATTGTAGGAAGCAGGGAAAATCTGGAAAAGGAAATGGAGAAAGACTTCAATATTATCGGCGTGATAATCAGGGCATCTGAAAATCTGGGTGTCGAATTGGTTTTTCAAGGATATGAAAGCGAAAGAACGAGAGAAATCGCCAAACTCGCCCTTTCAAAGCTATTTAGCAATGGTACAGAAAAAACCATAAACATAGAAACCCTTAAGCCTGAATCTTCTGAAAAGGTACCAATGAACAAGTGGTTTTTGCCGGTATTACTTTTGATGGAAGCAGTGCTGTTGGGAACCGTGTTAGTTTTTGCCATGTCTATCAGCGAAAAAGTAGAAAGGACACAGACTGCTTACATGGTTACCCCAGGAAGGGCACTGGAAAACCTCCTTGGAAAGGTTATTCTCTTTGAGATCCTGGGGCTTCTTTTCACATATATTCTCACACCCCTTGTGGTGGGTATGACCGCCGACTACCTGTTTCTCACTTTTGTGATAGCTATTGGAAGCTTTTTTGCTACTTCCTTTGCGCTGATTTTTGCTACTTATTATGACAACATGTCACAAGCCCTTTTTCCTATGGTAGCCGTGGCGCTATTCTTTGCTTTTCCAATGGTTAGCTATCTTTTTCCTTCTTTTAGGCCCCTGTTTTTTAAGTTAATACCCACATACCCGATTTTGCTTGCTTTAAGAGCGGCAACTTTCCCGGAGTATTTTGGACCAGTGAACCTGCAATCCATGTTGTATCCCCTGATCGCGGGGTTAGTGGCTCTCTGGTTGGCAACTGCGCTCTATACAAAAAACGCAAGGAGAGGGTGAGCACATGAAAAGGCTTATAAAAATCTTTGAGCGAGATTTGAAGAACAGTATCAGGGATGGCATGCTTCTTTTCATTTTAATAGCCCCCATATTGCTCGCGCTGTTGCTCAGAGCTTTCATTCCCGCTGTAAAAGACCTGTCCATAGAATTCGGCGCTGTAAAGCCCATAAATAAAGCGCTTGTAGAAAAAATCGAAACTTTCGCCCCGATTACCTTTTTCGATAATACTGAAAAGCTCATAGAACGCATTGAAGAGTATGACGATTTTCTCGGCATTCGCATGGAAAGTGGGGAAATAACACTTATCGCCCAGGGAAATGAGTCGAAAGAGCTTCTTTCCCTCGCTTCGGAAATACTGGTGCAATCCTTTAATCCATCAGGGGATTCTTTCACTGTTGGCGAATCCGAGCTTGGGAGAAAGCTTCCTCCTCTTTCCCTATACGGCTTTGTTCTGGTCATACTCGGTTCATTCCTTTTTGGCGGCATGATCATTGGATTCAACATTATAGAAGAGAAAGAACAAGAGACGTTGAAAGCGCTGCGGGTTACGCCGATGAGGACCTTCGATTTCATCACCGGGAGAAGCCTGATTGGCTTTCTCGCACCGATCTTTCATGCCTTTGTAGTGGTATGGATACTAGGCATTTCTAACTTTAATCCTTTAATGCTCCTTGTTATCACTATCTCAGGCTCTGTGATAGGGGTTGTCTTCGGATTCTGGATCGGAGTCATCAGCACTAACCAAATGAACGGAATCGCGAACATGAAAATAAGCTTTTTCGTGCTTGTGTTGCCTGTATTCCTGGCAATGACATTACCCGAAAAGAGCCACATCTTTCTCTATTGGGCTCCTACATACTGGACCTTCGTTTCGGTGAAAAATCTGCTGCTGGAGTTGCAAACCTGGTCTAACATGCTTAAAGACATATCACTCATTATCGGCACTTCTATACTTTTTGCCCTGGCCACCTTTAGAAAAATTAGATCGGGTATATTGTCATAAAATATTTATTAAATCAAAAGATTTGTTCTTAATTTTAAATTAATCGTATGGTACGTTTGTGTAACAATCGCCTGCCTGATGATAATCTAGGGATTTTGTGTTGTAAAATTCATATACTGAATTTAACCTAAACTAGAAGCAGGCGTATGGAGAACAGATTTATTGAGAACAGTTCGCGAAATCCTTCCCAAAGCTCCACTCCAAAGAAGATTTCAACGCAAAGCGGGTTTTCTAATTTTAAGAATATGTTGAAAAACCCGGAAAGATATTGCCGGTTTGTTTTTGATGCGGTGGACCTTTCTCTTTTTGAGCTTGATTTACCGAGCGGCTCGATTTCCATGACACCAGAATTCTTTAAAAAGTATGGCTATGATCCCGAAGAAATCCCAGAGGATCTCAACTCCCTTCTAAAACTCATTCACCCTAAAGAAGTCCCTCTGATCAACAAAGCTCTCGAAGAGCTCCGTAACGGCAAACCCAACACGACGTTGGAAGTTAGAGTAAGGGCCTGCAACAGCTCGTGGAAATGGTCAAAAGTTTATCTCTGGGTGGATGAACGGGATTCTTCTAATAATTCCTTAAAGCTGATAGGCATTGCCTTGGATATCACCTCTTTGAAAGAAAACCAAAAACAGCTGGAATTAAAAGATAGATACACCCAAAGCATGCTCAATGCTTTACCAGATATGATGTTTGTCATCTCGAAAGACGGGGTTTATCTGGATTTCAAGGCCGAAGACAGCTCAAAACTCGCAGTTTCTCCTGACAAAATCATTGGGAGCAATATAGATGACGCGGGCTTTTCTCCCGAAAGCCTTAAGAGTTTGAAAAAAGCGATCGCTGAAGCCCTGGAAACCGGAAAACTTCAAACGGTTAATTACTGGCTCGACACTCCTGCAGGGGAAGGGTTCTTTGAGGCTCGAATTAGCCCCATAGACAATCGTAAGGTTCTTCTGGTGGTGAGGGATTTCACCGAACAGAAAAGGGCACAACAAAAGCTCGCGAGACTGTACAGGCTCAGGAAAGTTCTCACAGAAAGTACAAACGATATCTTATCTTCTCCTGTCGAGACGAACCCTTATCAACGTTTTCTGGAAAAGATGTCCAAAGCTATCCCTGAGATCGGCAGAGCGACCCTTTTGCTCAAACGGGAAAGCAAATTAAAAATTGTGGCTTCAACCTCTAACAAGAGATTAATAGGTTTAAAGTTACCTCAGGAATTGTTGAACATTTATAGTGATATTGGACCCGCTGTGATCGAATTTACTGAAGTTGAGGAATACCTACCCCGTGAATTTCTAACCGTTATCGAAAACAGGGGGATTAAGCTGGCCGAAAAAGCCATGTTTGTTCCCATTGAAAGCGAAGGCAATAAAGTGGGCTGCCTTACACTGGGTATACAAAAAAACGAAACCCCCGATGAGGAATCCAGGAAAATTTTGGAGCTCATTGCATCACAGATTTCCATCATTTACAAAAGACTTCAACTAGAGAGCAACCTTAGGGAAGAACACAAAAAATACAAGTATCTGGCCACCCACGACTCTTTGACGAAATTGCCCAACAGGAGATATCTGGAAGAGCGTTTTGAAAGACTGAAGTTCTCCCATGAACACTTTGCCTTTATATATCTCTCTATCAGTAAGTTCAGGCAGATAAACGAGGTCATGGGGCACATGTTTGGTGATGCAGTTTTGGTAGATATAGCTGAAAAGTTGGTAAACATATTAGGGAATAAAAAGCAGATCTGCCGACTGGAAGGAGCAAAATTCGTACTGATGCTTCCTATAGGAGACAGAAAATCCGCCATGAAGTTTTCTAATAAGATCAGGCGTGCATTTTCTGAGCCTTTCAGAATAATGAAGACCGGAATGACCATCCGACCTGTGATGAGTATTGTTATGTACCCGGAAGACGGAACATCATTTGCTGAATTAATACAGAATGCTGAAATCGCAATCCACACAGCTGAAAAGGAAGAAAAAGACATCCTCTTTTTCGACAAAACACTCAGTTTAGATTTAAGCAGAAGGGTCTTCATCGAACAGGAACTGCTCAGAGCATTAAAAGAAGATAAGGGACTAACTTTGCACTACCAGCCTATAATAGACCTTAATACTGGAAAGATCTCTTCCGTCGAAGCTCTCGCACGTTGGATTCACCCAGAAGCTGGATACATTAAACCGGATCTTTTTGTGCCGGTTGCTGAAGAATCAGGTCTTATCCACGAGCTCGGTAGGAAAGTACTCAACATGGCTAGCGAGCAGGCTAAAAAATGGTTCGAAAGAAAGATACAGATACCAGTGTTCGTGAACCTTTCTGCCAAAGAGCTTCAGAGAGAAGATATTATTTCACAGGTTAGAGAGACACTTGAAAAGTACAATCTACCGAAGAACCTGCTGGGTATCGAAGTCACGGAGAGTGCCCTTATGACAGACCCTGAAGGTGGCAGAAAGAAAATTGAGCAGTTGAGAAAAATGGGAGTGCTTATTGCGATCGACGACTTCGGAACAGGATATTCTTCCCTCAGCTACCTCAGGTTCATGCCCGTCAACCTTTTAAAAATAGACAGATCGTTCATTAAGGACCTTACCAGAGAGTCCAACATCACACCAAAGAGTATCAGCATTATAAAGTCGATCATCACCCTCGCAAACAGTCTCGGTTTCTCTGTGGTGGCCGAAGGTGTAGAGGTAGATTTCCACAGGCTGTTCCTTGCCGGTCTTGGTTGTGATTATGCACAGGGTTATTACTTCTATAAACCTGCAGACGCATCCGCTGTTGAAAAAATTCTTAAAAGAAGAAAAATTTTCTAATAACGCTATAACTTCTTGATTTCATTCAAGTCTTATAGTCCGTTGAAAGTAATTTTTTGTTAGAATACCGTTATCGCTGGTAGTCAAAATCAGCTCAAGTTCGTATTTCCCAGGTTGTAAATCCATTACTCTAATAACGATCGAAGGAAAGGTAATCACCTGCGTTACGAAAGCACCTTTTGACGGGGTAGTCAGCGTTGCTTCCACCACAATTTTCTCGCCGAACCGCTTTAATTTCTTCACCTCAAGTGAATATCCCCCGGTGGACCTCTCTCCGGCTGAGATCACGAGATAAAGCGCTCCGGATGGCTTGTCTGTCAACTGAAATACGCCTTTTGAATAAACACCAGCAAATATCCCCGCTTCTTTCACACCGTGGGGTAAGTTTACAATCTCATATGGCAGTGAGACTCCTACCAGCTCTACCATCTCGATCTCCACACCGAAAAGCTCGATTCTATCAACAGATCCTGGTAGTATCAGGAGCTGTGGAGAGACTTCAAAGTAAGAACCTTTTCGTTCGACAAGAATTTTCTTCGTGTAAACGAAATCATCTCCCGATATCTTTAATTCAGCTTCTGATAGCTTCCTACCTTTCGCTGGCAGGAAAACCCAACCCTTTAAGACAAGGACATATGGAGCTGCATTGTTGACGGTAAGATTTGCGATCTGAATGTTTGCGCTTCTCGTACCAAAACTCTGAAAGAGTGATTCATCTTCCGGGAAATCTATCGGGATGATCAGTGGTACCCCCAGAGCAAAGAACGGCACGACCAAGAACAAAAGAACACACCATTTCATCATATCACCCCCGATTCTTAGACACTTGTGAAGGAATCGACGTTGTAAGACATTCAATAAAGAACATCATTGAATAACGCTGGACTCCAGCTCGAATTCCGGTATCCTGTTGTCGAGCTCTTTCAGCAGGGTGATGGGGGTATCGAAGAACACGGAATCGAAGAAGATCTTTATCGACAAATCGATATAATGCAGCCCGTTTTTGGTGTTCATGAACTTACCTGTTTCTCCAAAGAAATAAGTCAGGGGGGAAAGTCTACGCACCATGGCGAAATCCACATGCTTTGTCCCGCGCACCCTTAGATAATAGGCAGGAGAGTGAGTGTTTTCGTAGAGTTTTACCATCTTTTCGTGTTTCGGCCCGCCTTCCCATTCGTCTGATTCTATGAATAGTGCCGGCATCGAGATCCCGTTTTCGAGTTCTTTAAAGCTAAATGGCGTCATTGTTGGGTCTGCAAGAGCCACCGCTCCCACATTATGCTGGAGCGCGTACTCCACTGCCACCGCTCCACCACCCGAGTGACCGTACAGAGCTATCTTCTCCAGATCGATCTTATGCAAAAACTCTGAGTCGCTATTTGTGTTCATGTCTTTCAGGAAGGAAAGCACATAATCGATATCCTTTGCCAGATACGCAGCGAGCATATCGATTATCTCTTCCATGCTCATTCCTATTCTTTCGAAGTCATTTATCGCATCGTTTCCCAAAAAATAGTATGTGCTGCCATTGGAAAATGAAACAACGGTACATGCCCCTGGGTGTTCTATCGAGACCACCAAGTATCCGTTGCTCGCCAGAAGTTCGGCGAAAGAAGTATGTAATTCACTGATTGAGGACCAGCCAGGTAAAATGATGACGACCGGATATCTCCTACCAGTTTCTGCGGGCTGTGCATCAATATAAGAATTGGCTTTTACCTGGTACAAATGCTGAAAAAGTATCACCGGGTAACCTGTGATCTTTTCAAAGCCTTCAAAGAGCCGGGGATCGTTGTCAATCCAGGATTTTCGTTCACAAGCCTCAATATTTTGAGCTGGATACCATATATCCAGCCTTATTCTGTCGCCGTCCTTATAACCTGTGCTTTCTATCACCATAGGTTCAGGGTTGGTTATTTCAAAGGTCCTGAAGCCTACTATATACGGACCATCTGGCGGGCGAATGGGTGTCAATGGAAAGAGATAAATCAGAACAGAAAAAAGTACTACTGCGAGGCTCACAAGAATCTCTGGTGAAACCATTCCATATTTTTTTTTCATATGTCCACCCCTTTTGAACCTCATAATATTATATGCTCAAAGACAAGTCAGGAGGCTCTCTTGAATACATTCTACCAGACTGAAGAATCTTTTATGGAGCGAGGGATATACTTGTTACTTTCCACAGCTTTCAGCGGGACAAATTTGCCTTCTGTGTAGAGAAATGGATAGGCATCCAGTGTTATCACTTTTCCGTCTTTGTCGAGACTAACACGAATCGCAGCCGTGGTCCGCGTGTATACAGGCTTCATCGCTGTGGTCCAATTTCCCAGTGAATAAAAGATCATCCCGCTGTGTCCATTCGCGCTCTTGTAATATTCAAAATCCTGAAGGACATGAGGATGGTGCCCGATAACAAGATCAGCACCGGCATCTATGAATGTATGAGCTATATGTACCTGATTCTTGGTAGGAGTGTATTCGTACTCAAAGCCCCAGTGCAAAATGATGATAATGATTTCGGCTTCTTCGCGCATCTTTTTGATAATATCAAGAAGTGGAGATATTTCTTTATCAACTTCTTCGTAAGCGTTAAGCCTCAACCTATTCACCATTTCGTCTCCCTGGTCTTTCCGGCCGTTTGTGGAAAAGGTGAACCCAGTTACAGCTACTCTTATCCCGTTACACTCGAGAGTGATATATCTTTTGCTTTCTTTTCTCACTCCCGTATACGCAATGCCGTGCTTTTCGAGGACTTCCATGGTGGAGTACAGTCCTTCTATTCCCTGGTCAAGGCAGTGATTGTTAGCAATGTTGACCACATCAGGTTCAAGCGGAAGAACGACCCTGTCAAAGAACTCTTCCGTGCCGTTGAACCTGTGGAACCCTGAGGGGCCTTTTGAGGGGTTTATAGGGAATTCAAGATTTGCGATCGTCAGGTCGGAGTCTTTCAGTACCTCGGGATAAAATTCGTACAGTCGAACATCGATATCCCGGGTAAACATAATATCACCTATCAGAGTAAAGAAAATCAGCTCGTTTTTTTCATGAGAAGCTTCGGTAACTTTTTCCATCGAGAAGTTCTCAGGTAAATTTCTAAAAATCGGTCCGATGGTCAGCTTGTACATATACGAAAAAATATCCGAGAGAGTGAAGTACTCAAGACTCCCTTCTCGGGGTAGTTCACAACCGGAAATTAGAAGAACCATTACTACCAGAAGAACCACAAAAAGAGCTTTCATACTTTCCTCCAATAGATGCGCAAAGTAATTTATGTTACGAAGAAAACTAAACGTTTTCTTCGTCGATCGTATCATCTACCTTAGTGGGTTCAAGGAGGCGCATCTGCTTTCTTGCTTCTTTTATACCCAGCTTTTTCAGCACGTATCGACCAAGAGCGTATTCAAAGGGGAGCCAAGTAACATGACCAACTGGAACGATATATTTTTTAGGCTTTCCGAGTAATTTCCAGAGCAGTTTGCGACTCTGCTTCGGCAGAGCTCTATCGAATAAGGCTTCGATCATGGTAACCTTGTCTGAGGGTATGAATTGCGCATAAGCCAGTGGATCAATTTTAAACAATGGATGGACATCAGAGCTCAGGAGTTCCTGGACATCAGAAAACCCCTTCAGCTTTTCTATATTTCTATCAAAGGTATTTATAAGCTCTTCTCTTTTGTTTAGAAAGCCCTTTTCTCCTTCACCACTCCTGAATCCCCTTCTCGCAAAAGCCACAGTGGGAGATTCCCAAAAAATTCTCGCCATATTGCCGCCCACTGTCATAAGAATTGTGTGTTTAATCCTCTCTTTTTCAATGGCGCTTGCAATTACCGATACCATTCCGCCAAGACAGTAACCGAGAACGCAATTGTTTTTTTGCCAGATGCCTTCCTGTTCCAGTAAATCCAGTGTCGATCTCGTGTCAATCACTGCATGTTCCCAGAAAGTTATGAGCCGATCAAGGTCTGTCGAGAAGAAATCCTTCCCGCTCATTGAACCGTTAGCCGTTCTGGTGAAGTTACCGGGCAATATTAAAATGGAAGCCTGAAGTCCTGCACTCGCTAGATGGCTCCCCATCCAAAACAGAAATGGAATATTCAAAGAGCCCAACCCGTGGAGAATTAGTATGGAACCAGCAATATCTTCTTTGGGTGCAAAATGGTATATTTCCACGGTCTCGGTACCCTTCAGTGCCCTTTCATATAGCGTTCTGTACTTGATGACCGAACATCTGTAATGCTTTCCTTTAAAGATATAGCCGCTGGAATAATCTATCCTTTTTTTCTCATAATCAAAATTGGGATTCATACCACTCCCCTCCGTTCTAGATACAAATGAAGAAAATTGACCGTTTCTTTAATGAACTGTATAGTCTTTGAGGTCTTCAGCTCGAATTCAAAAGCGTGGTCAGCTTTATTGTAAACCTTGAGATAAGCTTCGACATGATGTTCCAGAAGCTTTTTGAAGAACTTCACTGAAGACTTCATTGGAACCACTTTATCGCTACTACCATGGACCAGGAAAGTCGGAACCATTCTCTCTGAAACCCACGTTATTGGAGAGTAGCGAATATAACTTTCTTTACTCCGAGTCGGTAGTCCTTTGAGAGTGGTAGTTACCGCAAAGCGAGCAAATAGCGATTCCACATCGTCGTCCCATAGATCCATCAGATCAGAAGGTGCGTACCATGCCACAACACACTTTATCCCCTTCATGTTATCTCTGTTGTCATGATAGGAATTGTATGTCGCATATTGAAGCGCAAGATGTCCCCCGGCAGAAAGTCCCATAAGGGCTATTTTTTCAGGGTTTAATCTGAATTCTCTGGCATGGTTTCGAACAAAATTCAGGGCATCGGAGTAGCGTTTGAGTATGGCTTCAATATGAGACACATAACCAAAGCGGTAATCAATATTCACGACCGCAAAGCCTTTTGAAGCCAGGTATCTGCACCATGAAATGTTGTTTGCTTGTCTCCTGAATCCGCTTATCCAACCACCGCCATGAGCAAAAAAAACGACCGGATAACCACCAGCCGGCATTCTATATCCACTCTTCGGGTAGAAGATATCCAATTTCAGGTTTATACTCCCTTCACGCCTATAGGCATGACTTTCAGGTCCGGTAAAGGAATTATCCGAAACATCAAGTGGGAGTTTCCCTAAAATAGCTCTGTAAAGGGTTTTGGTGTTTAATAAAACAAGTGCAAAAAGCACAACCGCCCAGTTCCACGCAAACCCCACAATTACCAACGAAAAGGCGACAATAACTTTTAGTGTCCTCTTGAGTCCCGAAACACTGAAATGTCTTCTCAAATTGACCACAACCCCATAAGTCTTTTCATTTAAGACTTAGTTTATTTTTAACTGTTCTCTTAATTTACTATACAACTTCATATATCAATTCCCAAACAATCATCAATCACAACAAGGTTTGAAGAACTAAAGAAAGTGAGTCAATTAGACATCATCATAGTAAAGAAAAATAGCAGCCAGCAGAATACTGGCTGCTCCTTTCAGATTTTCCGATGGGTATCTGGACTTCAGCGAAGGTAGGTAAGTGGAAACTAAATCTGTATTAGTTTATCCATCAGCATGGTAAACTCAAATCGTATGCTTACAAGGAGGGTGGTTGATGTGCTTTTACTAAAAAATCTGGTCATCTATTCACCGTCTAACATAGGTATTAATGACTTACTCATCTGCGGATCAAGTATTGAAGGGATTTCTAAGAACATTACCCTTGAAGGAATTGAACATGAGATCCTTCACTTCGATCCAAAAAAGCACTTCGCTGTACCAGGTTTCATCGATGGGCACGTGCACCTCATTGGTGGTGGTGGCGAGGGTGGTTTCAATACCCGCACCCGCGAAGGTATTCCTGAAGAATTCCTGCGTTGCGGCACTACAGCAATGGTCGGTTTGCTTGGTACCGACGGGATAACTCGTGACCACGTCTCCTTACTCGCAAAGGCGAGAGCATTCCAGAAGAAGGGAATCGGCGTGTGGGTTCTCAGCGGTTCGTACAGGTATCCCGTCAAGACCATAACCGGTGACCACATGAAAGACATCGTGTTGATTCCTGAAGTGATAGGTGTTGGTGAGCTAGCGGTGTCCGATCACAGAGGAAGTGCGATTTCCGGAAAAGAACTTCAGCGCCTTGCGATGGATACGCGTGTGGCGGGCATGATTTCTGGAAAGAAAGCTGTTGTTATCTGTCACATGGGCGGTGCACTTGAAGGTATGAAACCGCTCTTCGAGGCAACGGAAGATGGCTCACTCCCCGTGGCGCATCTCATTCCTACTCATGTCTCGAGAAACGAAAGGCTCCTGGAAGAGGGTATAAGATGGGTTAAGGAGAAAGAGGGTTTCATTGACCTGACAGCCAGTGAAAAGACTCCGGAAATCCTCGAAAACTTAAAGGCAGAACTGGGAAATCTCGATGATGTGAGCGTCTCTTCAGATGGACTTGGGAGCTTACCTGTGTTCGATGAAAAAGGTGATTTGATAGACGTCAGGACGTCACCTGTTGACGGACTACTAAAGACATTCAAGGGATTGCTCGATAGAGGATTCAGCATCGAAGAGGCCCTCAAGCCAGTGTGTACAACTCCTGCTAGAGCACTCGGGCTAGACAGATTCGGCTATGGGAAAATATCAAAAGGAGCACCCGCCTCGTTGATAGTATTTAACGCCGAAACTCTCGAAATTGAGCATGTTATTGCAGCTGGAAAAGTGGTGGAACTGAAAAATGAGCGAAAATGACGCTATTCAAAAATCTTCAGATGGTCCAGTTACGATAGAGTCCCTTAAGGGAGACCTGCAAAAGCTTGGATTGAAGGCGGGTATGACCGTCGTTGTCCATTCCTCTCTGAGCTCTCTCGGGTGGGTTTGCGGAGGATCGGTGGCGGTTATCAAAGCCCTTGAGGAAGTCTTGACTGAAGAGGGTACGCTGGTAATGCCAACTCATTCCGGAGATTACTCGTTACCGGAACTGTGGCAGCACCCGCCTGTGCCAAAAGAATGGTGTGCCACCATCAAGAAATCAATGCCGGCTTTTAACCCGGAACTCACTCCGACTCGGAGTATGGGAAGAATTCCAGAGACCTTCCGGAAACAACCCGGTGTGTTGAGGAGCTACCATACTCAGGTCTCCTTCGCGGCATGGGGAAAACACTCCGAATTGATTACTAAAGACCACAACCTCGAGTTCTCACTTGGTGAGGGTTCACCTCTTGCAAGGATTTATGAGCTTCACGGTTATGCACTCCTGCTCGGAGTGGGCTATGACAGGAACACCTCGATCCACCTGGCTGAATATAGGGCTAACTATCCTTCAAAGAAGATAACTAATAGCGGTGGACCGGTAATTGAAGGTGGAAGGAGGGTATGGAAGGAATTTCCGGACATAAATACCGACTCAGATGATTTCATAGAAATTGGAAAGGCTTTCGAAGGAGAGTTCTCCGGGCTTGTAAGGATAGGCAAAGTGGGATATTCCACTTCAAGACTGATGCCTCAGCGTGAGCTCGTTGACTTTGCCGTTGAATGGATGGAAGTCAACAGACTATAGGAAGCAATGTCAATATTCATCTCCCTGCCAGCCGAACCTGGCGAGGTCTATCTTTTTTTCGTTGAATTCAATACCTTCGTCTTCCAGCATTTGCCGTTGTATGACACCCCAATCTGAGTCCTTCAGACTGATGGTGCCTTTGCTGTTAACGATCCTGTGCCAGGGAACATCATCGGCTTTCAAGGCCGCGAGGGCAAACCCTACCATCCGTGGTGTGCAGCCAACGATGTTAGCTATCTGACCGTATGTAGCCACTTTTCCGCGTGGCACCCTTCTCACCGTCTCGTAAATTCTCTTATACAAAGAACTTTTACCACCCATTTTACTCTCCCCTTAACAGGTCACAGATGGCGTAACTTCTTGAATTTCCACAACGAAAGAAGCGTAATAACTATCCCTACTAATCCCATCATACCAAAGACAGGAGAATAGCCAGCCCTGTCCATAAAATACCCCATAAGCGGGAAAAATATCGCCATGAAGATGCTGAATCCCATGTTGATAATCGAATTCGCCGTCGCTCTGTACGCAGAGTCCACCTCACGGTTTATATAATACCCCATGAGTGGGTCGAGGAAGTTTTCTGCATTACCTGCTATTAAAAACAGAGCAATAACCACTCCCAGAGGAGCGAAGCCATAGAAGACCATGGGGATCGCGAGGGAAAGCCCCGTCAGCAGGAAGAAATTCCGCCTGCCTATTGCCTCCTCTATTCTCCATGCTGTCTTGGCTATGACTATCCCTAGCAACGAAGCCACAGTAAAAAGAGCACTTACCCAGAAAGGACTTAGCCCCCTGCTGCCAAGGTACGTCTGCGAGTACATCCTGAAGGAAGCCCCGAGGAAGGATATCCCGACCCAGAAGATGAAGATCCATCTCAGGAAAGTGTTGCCAAATATCTGCAAGGTTCCGTTCTTTATGAGGGAAAAATATCCTTTCAGGCTTTTGTCGCTCTTTTTATACGGTGGCTCTGCTAGAAACAGGATCAACCCGAGATACAGGCTTCTCGAAATTATCGCACCAATATAGACAGCAGCCCAATTGATCCGCGATAGTAGGCCACCACTCATGTTGGAAAAAAGCTCTCCCAGTACAAGCAGTGCCATGAACGTCCCCGCTGCTTTCTTGAAGTTTGTTTCTATTTTCAGCGCCTTGTACGTGTCATAAATCAATGCGGTATCAGAACCTGAAATGAATGTCATGGAGAAGCCAAACAGGAAAAAGGCAATAGCAAAGGCAAGGAAGGAATTCGCGAAGAACATCAGAGTATAAGTTAACACAAAAAGCGATGCTCCTATAACCATGGAACGTTTGCGCCCAATCAGATCGCCCACTGCACCTGTGGGTATTTCGAACACAAGGGCGCTTACATGCAGGATGGATTCGCAAATCCCTATTTCCAGTAAGCCCAGCCCTCTGTACTGCATGTACAGCAGCCACAGGACATTGTCGACCCTGATCTGCGAGATGAAATGGTATATGTAAAAAAGTGGGATGTTCCTTTCGAGATCTCTATCATTCCCATGCATGCTGACATTTTATCATATATTGCTCTCCCGAGATCTTGAGCAGGGAAAAATGCAAACAACTTGAATCCTTTTCTTACCGTTCTACCCGGAGACAGGGATTTTTGGCATTATATCTCGTGGGTACGGTGCTATAATTGGTGAAATAACCTGGATTTACAAACTCCTCTGGAGGGGATAGCATGAATGAAATCATACAAAAGGCTTTACACGTGAAGAACGCCGCCAGAGAACTCGCCGTCGCCACTACTTCAGACAAGAACAGTGCTCTCAAAGCCATTGCGAAGGCTCTGGACCGAAGAAGAGACGAAATACTCGAGGAAAACGAGGCCGATGTAGAAAAAGCGAAAGAACGTGGCTTGCGGGAATCCCTCATCGACAGGCTCAAACTCACAAACAAGAGAATAGACGGCATGATCAACGCTTGCCACGAAATCGCGAGGCTCAAGGATCCCGTGGGAGAAGTCATTGATTCTTGGATCCAGAATGAACTCAGGATCGCCCAGGTAAGGGTTCCTCTGGGCGCTATTGGGATGGTCTATGAATCCAGACCAAATGTGACTCTGGATGCGACAATATTAGCCCTAAAGGCTGGCAACTCTGTTTTGCTGAGGGGCGGGAGCGATGCAATCAGGTCTAACCTGGCTATCGCAAAAGCTATAAAAGAAGGCTTAAAAAAATCAAGCCTGCCAGAGACTTCTGTGGAGATCATCGAGGATACTGACAGGAAGAACGTTCAAGAAATGTTGCATCTCAACGATTATCTTTCCCTGATTATTCCCCGGGGAGGAGCGGGGCTGATCAAATTCGTCGTTGAAAACTCTTCGGTACCCGTTCTGGAAACAGGTGTTGGCAACTGCCATATTTTCGTTGACAAAAGCGCAGATATAGAAAAGTCCATCGAAATAATCGATAACGCAAAGACTCAGCGCCCCGGCACCTGCAATGCGGTGGAAACGATCTTGATACACGAAAAGATTGCAGCAAAAATCCTGCCAGCCATGGCAGAAAGGTTGAGAGCAAAAGGCGTGGAGTTGAGAGGCTGCGAGAAAACCGCAAAATTCATAGAGGTAAAACCAGCTTCAGAAGAGGATTGGTCCACAGAATACCTTGATCTCATTCTCGCTGTAAAAGTGGTCAAATCCCTCGACGAGGCCATAGAACACATCCAGCAATATTCAACAGGCCATTCTGAAGCGATACTAACAGAAAGTTACAGCAATGCGAGAAAGTTCACAGCCTCGATAGATGCCGCTGCTCTTTATGTGAATGCTTCCACCCGCTTCACAGATGGTGAACAGTTTGGTTTTGGAGGAGAGATAGGGATAAGCACACAAAAACTGCATGCCAGAGGTCCCGTAGGGCTAAGAGAGCTAACCACATTTAAATACATAGTTCTGGGCAACTATAAGGTGAGGGATTGAGCTTGAAGAAAATCGTGGTGAAGGTTGGAAGCAACCTGCTGGTAAAAGAAGATGGAACGATAGACAAAGAATATATGATAGAGCTTGCCAGAACTATGGCTGAATTCTGGCATGTAGGCGACAGGGTGGTTCTGGTAACTTCGGGTGCGAAGGCCGCGGGTTATGGTCTCGCACTTCGTGTAGAGGTAGATCAGGATCTCTACATAAAACAGGCTTTGTGCGCCATAGGACAGGTTCAACTAATGAAACTCTATGAAACAATTTTTGATCTGTACGATATAAAAGTAGCGCAACTTTTGATAAACCGGGACGACTTCAGTAACAGGAAAAGGTTCTTGAACCTGAGGAACACCCTGATTGGATTGCTAGAAATGGGGTTTCTTCCCATTGTGAACGAGAATGATACTGTTTCTACCGAGGAAATAAGTTTCGGAGATAACGACGTCCTTGCTGCCATGTTCGCAATCGGCTGGAAGAGCGACTATCTTTTCCTCCTCTCCACGGTAGACGGTGTTATAGACGAAACTGGTCAAAAGATAAGTGAATTCAACCCCGGCACAAGACTGAAAAGGCTTCATGGAAATGGTTGGGGTACAGGGGGCATCGAAACAAAAATCAGGGCTGCGAGAGCGGCTTCCGCGGCGGGGGTGGAGAGTTGTATATGTCATGGCAAAAAACTGACAAATCTTCGAAATTTCATTCTTGGAAAAAATGTCGGTACAAAGTTCAGAAGCAGACAAACCATCAATTCGCGAAAGGCCTGGATAGGTTTTCTCTCTTCTTCCTCCGGTAGGGTAATTGTGAACGCTGGCGCCGAAAAGGCTCTCAGGAATTCAAAAAGTCTTTTACCCATTGGCATTGTTGAAGTGTGTGGAAAATTCAACACCGGTGACATAGTGGACGTTATAAGCACTGATAATAACAGAGTTGGTAGAGGCATTGTCAATTTCAACAGCGACGAAATCGAAAAAATCAAAGGAATAAAAAGCGATAACGCCAAAAAGGTACTGGGATACGACTGCCCAACTGTCTTCATACATACGGACAATTTCTGGTTGGAAGATTAGAACCCCTCCTTTTACCTTTCAACCAGAAAACGGAGACGTAATGGCTTCGAAAACTTCAGCTGCTGTTTCGGATATCATTACCTTCATTTAATCTCTGCTCTCTTTTCACTTAGTAATTCTAAATTGATTATGGTTTATAATTTAAATGATTAAATAATTAAACTATCGAAAGAAGGTACAAAGCGTGAGCAAAAAAACTTCAACCGCTGTCATTATTTCCTTTGTAATGCTTTCTATCATCGTTTTTTCCTTCCTGCCCGGACTCAGCTATGGTTCCACAGAAGAACTCACCTTCAGAGAGGGCGAAACTTCTGATAATCTCCCTGACAAACTCCTGATAATCGTGAAGACTCCTAATATCTTGAATCCGGATAATTCAGTTTTGCTATATAATGTGGTGAAAGCCCTCAAACAGGTCGATGGCGTCCTGAAGGTCAATTCCATTTTCGATGCAGCGGATATTAGCCTGAGAGGATTAAGTATAGATGGAAAACCCTACTTCAACGAAGGTATTCCCGAAAAAAACGCTTCTGAAATCCTGACCAATCCCCTCTACGTCGGTAACCTCATTGATTCGGAAGGCAAGGTAGCTTTTATCGCTCTCGACGTCAAAGCTGTGGACCTGCACGCAGTAGAAGAAATATTGAATGAACTCCCGAAATCCTTCGAATACAACATGACAGGAACACCCGTTGTGGATTACGGCATAGAAAAATCTGTGAACCAGCTCATATACATCTTTCCACCAGTCCTCTTCTTCTTGATGTGGCTCATTTACTTTTTCAGACTCGGTGATGCGAGAGCAGCATTGCTTCCGCCTCTGTTCGCTGCTCTCGCAGCGGGCTGGACATACGCTATTGCCGCTATCATTGGAATAAAACTGAACATTCTGACTTCAACGGTAGGACTATTCGTCATTGTCGTCAGCTCCTCATACGGCTTGCATGTAATTGACAGGTACCTATTATTCCGTTCGAAACAGGGGCACACAGGTGCTCTCGTGCACGCCATAAAAGATGAGGCGCCTTCGCTCTTCTTATCGGCACTCACAACGGCTGTTGGATTCTTGACCTTTCTTTTCAGTTCCATGGCCGCCATGAAAGAACTGGGCCTACTCGTCTCCCTTGGTGTGGGGTTCAGTTTTGTTTTTTCCCTGTTCGTCATACCTGCCTTTATCTCTTTAATCGATTTCAAAACACACCATAGCAGGCTTACAGTGAAATTCAAACTCGGGGGAAAAACAGGCGTAATGGTCTCAGCCATTCTCTTTATATTGCTGTTGATATCACCCTTTTTCATAAAAAACCTGAAAGTTAACTCAGATCAATTCGGCTTTTTCAAGAAGGGCTCTGAAATTGTGAAATCCGCAGAAACCAGCAGAGAATACTTCGGCTGGGTGGTTCCCTTTTATGTTAAGCTCCATAAGGTTAAAGGAAGTTTCACAGCGAAAGATGCTCCGGTTATAGAGAACATATTGAGTGATCTCAATTCCGTTGAGGGTGTTAGGGGAACAAACTCAATCATGGACATAGTTGACAGTTTCAATGTACCCTTACCTATTATGATGATTTTCTCTCGAAGTGAACAGGGGCGGGAGATTCTCTCCGAATTTGTGGATGGTGATACCCTCAGGATAATGGTGAAGACTCCACAAACAGACGCCATTGGCGCTGTAGAATTGAAGAGAGCCATTGATGAAGTCATGCAAAAATACCCGCAGTATGATTATATCGTGAGTTCACCTTTATTGAACTTTGCTTCGCTGAACACAAACACATCGAAAAATCAGATATTGACAATATTCACGGCCTTTGGCATGATATTTCTACTACTGCTTGTTATCTTCAGGAGTTTTCGGTTAACGCTCATAGCGATCGTCCCCATCGTTGGTACGACCATACTGAATTTCGCGTATATGACTGTCTTTGGTTTGACTCTCGATATCGGCACCTCTATCGTGGCCGGTATGCTTATGGGCCTGATAATAGATTATTCCATCCATTTAATGCTCCGGTATCGGATATTGAGAAAGCATTATGATAAGCCAGAAGCGATACAAAAGGCCATGGACGACATAGGCCCCGTCATCGTGGCAAGTGGTCTCTCCCTCGTCGCTGGTTTCAGTTCCCTCTTCTTCACACCCATGAAGATTTATTCCGACCTCGCCATACTTCTCGTGCTGGGGGTTGCCACTGGAGTGGTTATGACGCTTTTCATTGTGCCAACATTGTTAAGTTTCAGCATCACAACAAAAGTGAAAACCCCAACACGGAAAAGCTCCTACAAGGGAAAACCTATCATATCGGAACCTGCAAGCGTTATAGAAAAAAGAGATTAGTTTTCTTCTCGGACAAGTTCTAAAGCTATCCTTCCACGCTCCAGATCCACAGAGAGAACTCTGACCTTGACTATCTGACCCACCGAAAGGATCTCCAATGGATCCTTTATGTTTCTACCCATCTTCGATCGGTGGATGAGACCATCCTGTTTCACACCAATATCTACAAACGCACCGAAATCCACGACATTTCTGACAGTTCCTTCCAGCAGCATACCCGGTGAAAGCTGTTCCATGGTGAGCACATCGTCCCGCAGTAGGGGTTTGGGAAGCTCGTCCCTGGGATCGAGCCCAGGTTTCTTTAGGGCATCCACAACATCACGGACGGTTATCTTGTTAAAACCCGTCTCTTCACAAAAGGCGTCAATATCAAACTCTTTCAGTAGAGCTTCTACTTCTTCTCTGTTTGTAGTAAGGTCTTCCGGTCTCTTCCCAACACTTTCCAGTACGGCAGTCGCAATGTGATAAGATTCCGGATGTACCGTTGTACTATCGAGGGGGTTCTCACCGCCTATGATCCTGCAAAAGCCTGCGGCTTGTTCGAAAGCCTTTGGACCAATACCGCTAACTTTGAGGAGTTCATTTCGGTTCTTGAAGAGCCCGTTCTCTGCCCTGTACTTCACAATGTTATCCGCACTCTTTTCGTTCAGACCGGATATGTATTTGAGCAGATGTTTTGAGGCAGTATTCAGGTTGACACCAGCGTAATTAACTGCGGATTCTACTTCTCTATCGAGGGTTTTTTTGAGTTTTTTGCTATTGACATCGTGCTGATACATCCCCACCCCGATAGATTCGGGTGGTATCTTCACGTATTCTGCTAGCGGATCCTGAACCCTGCGAGCTATGGAAATCGCTCCACGGGTGGTCACGTCATAATCCGGGAACTCCTCGATAGCCACCTTTGAAGCGGAATAGATCGACGCACCAGCTTCAGAAACGATGAGATATTTACAGCTAAGATGGTTTTTCTTGATCGTTTCGGCGATGAACAACTCCGTCTCACGCGAGGCGGTACCATTCCCGATGGAGATTATCTCGACATTCAACAGCTTTACTGCTTCTACTACCTTCATTTCTGCCTGAATGATTTCGTTTTTCGGAGGGGTGGGATATATGGTGTCATAGTAAAGAACAGAACCATCCTTTCCTATAACGGCCAGCTTGCAGCCTGTCCTGTATCCGGGATCGATGCCCATAACGACTTTGGAACCCAGCGGAGGCTGCAGGAGCAAATTCTTCAGATTTTTCGAAAAGACCGTTATGGCACGGTTCTCGGCCATCTCTTTGAGTTCGTTCCTGATCTCTCTCTCTATAGACGGCAGCAGCAGGCGCTTCAGAGAGTCTCTGACGGCATCGACCAGCTCGTCGTAATAAGCGAGTCGCTCATCGAAATTCAGAAGCTTCAAAACCATCGGTGTGAGATCCCCTGAAATTTCTACGCTGACCTTTAGCACCTTTTCTCTTTCCCCGCGGAATATGGCGAGGACTCTATGGGGAACAAGTTGTGGGATGGGCTGGCTAAAATCGTAATAATCCCTGTATATACCTTTTTGGTCCTCACCGTCAGCGCGTTCTGAACGTAGGTGACCACGTCTTTTTATTATCTCCCTGAGCCTGTTTCGAACCTGGAGGTTTATAGAGATCTCTTCGGCGATTATGTCTCTCGCACCAGCGATGGCGTCTTCAGCAGTCTCAACACCCTTCTCCGGGTCGATAAAGCTCCTGATCTTCTCATCTGCTTTTTCAAGGTTCGTCTTCAGCAGTTCGGCGAGGGGAACCAGGCCCCTCTCCCTCGCAATGTCAGCTCGCGTCTTCTTCTTACTTTTGTATGGAGCGTACAGGTCTTCCAGTTCCTGAAGGCTCCTCGCACCAAGGAATGCTTTCTTCAGTTCAGGAGTGAGTTTCCCCCGTTCCTCCACAAGCCTGATTATTTCATTTTTCCTCTCGTAGAGCTTTTTCAGATGCTCCAGCAGGTCAGAGATCTCCCTGAGTTGGATTTCGTTGAGTTCACCAGTCTTTTCCTTACGGTATCTTGCTATGAAGGGGATTGTCTTACCGTCCTCAAGGAGCTCAATGGCGTTTTTCACCTTCCATTCTGCAATACCGAGTTCCTTCGCTATTTCCGCTGAAAAATCTATACTCTCTTTCATCCTGTAACCTCCCGAATAATCTTGAGCGTCTCGATCGGGTACTTACCTGCCACTGTTTCGTCCGAGAGGACGACGCCGGAATAACCGTGTCCCACTAGATCAATTAGATGGCAAACCTCACTTCTCGTTGGCGCTGTATGCTCTATCATGTGCTCGAGAACTCCGCCTGCCATGAGCACAGGAACGGAGAACTTCGGCA
The DNA here is from genome assembly GCF_001027025.1 of Kosmotoga pacifica. GTDB lineage: Bacteria > Thermotogota > Thermotogae > Petrotogales > Kosmotogaceae > Kosmotoga_B > Kosmotoga_B pacifica. Next base: position 1,719,617 of record NZ_CP011232.1, on the reverse strand, counting down.
TCAGCTGGTTAAATCGGCGGTAGAATCGCGCGAGCCTGCCAAGCCCAAGCTGAGCTCCGAGATCACCCCTGCAGAGCCAGAGCTCATCAGCTGCAGAAGCGATATCCATTACCGTGTTTATGGACAACTCCCTCTCTATTTTCGCAACAACGAACCTACCTGAAAGTTCCTTGAGCTCTTTTACTTCCTGTGGTGAAGAGACAAAGGAGAGGGCGTATCTGACAAACTCGTATCCTCTCGTTTTCTCGATGATGAAGCGGTCTATGTCGGTAAGACCGGTCAGTTCTGGCGGATGGGGAGAAATGTTTAGACCTTTCGCTCCCTCAACCGTGCCTCCTCTGAGCACTAGGGCTCGAACGACGTCCCTTTCAACAGAGAGGATTTTTAACCTGATTTTTCCGTCAGAAAGCGACAAAGTCATGTCAGGTGACAGGTACTTCAAGATTCGCTCATCAACGATGAGAGAGTTGCTCTTTGAAGTATCAGTGGTTAGTTCAATTTGCTGTCCTGCTAAAAGTTTCAACTCAGGTTGATACCTACTTAGGCGGAGCTTGTTACCCTTGAGATCTATATACACTGAAACTCGTTTCTTCATGCTCCAGAAGAAGTCCAGAAAATCCAGAAGCTGAACAATACTCAGGTGTGAAGAATTTATCCTCAACCTGTCTGCACCGCCGTTGATAAGATACTCCACCTGTTTCTTGTCTGAGACTGTGGCAACTATTACGAAGCTCTTCAAGAAAACACCCCCAGATAAATTATAAAACTTGGGAGTGCTTATTATTTATTTGCTCTGTAAACCTTTCTCCAAAAAAACATGCCCCTTCAAGGGCATGGTTTATGATCAAAACCTTTTCTATATCACTCAAACAAAGAACCCTCGTTTTTCCATCTTTCTACTTTCTCCCATATCGAAGGTCGTTCCCAAGGCGAGGACTGTGGCAAGTTCCATAGGAAGTTTATGCTTTGCCAGCTTTTCTATCGTTATTTTTACCGGATAGCTGACCCTTACAAATTCATGCTTCAAGGAACCTTTGTTCACATCGACAATCAAATAACAGGCTCTGGGGTCTCCGTCTTTCGGACGGCCGACACTGCCGGTGTTGAAAATGAGCTTGCAGTTTACCCAACGTGCCATGGGTAGGTGGGTGTGTCCGCTGATTATCACATTGGCTGATATTCCCGTCGTTACCTCCACAAGTCGTTCCGCAGGAGTGTTTGGCTTTATATACTCCAGCAGATGGTTCAGAGGGCTTCCATGCACCAGGAGAAACTTGACCTCTTCAGCCTCGAATTCCAACTTGTGTGGTAACGATTTAAGAAACGTCTTTGACTCTTGGGACGTGTTGGCGATGGACCAGTTCAGAGTGATATCGCCTACTTCCGCCTCGCGACCTAGATTGTAGGCACAGCCGCAGCTTTCCCTTTCATAAGCAACAGCGTCATCGTAGTTCCCCATCACTGTAGGGATATTCAAAGCCTTGATTCTCTGAACAACCATTTCCGAGTCAGGCCCATATCCCACCAGGTCCCCCAAACAATATATCTGATCCACTCCACGTTTTTCGATGTCTTCAAGTGCCGCTTCCAGCGCTTCCAGATTTCCGTGTATATCTGAAATGAACGCAAGCTTCATATTGAACCTCCCTTAGTGGCAGAGCCCTTTCAACTCTTTCTTTGATATTGAATATTCTTTCTTCGCCAACTCTATGATCTCCTTCAAAAAAGCCGCCGGTAATTCCGCAAGGCTATAATATCTCCATCTACCCACTTGCTTGACTCCAATTAGCTCCATATCGAGTAGCTCCTTCAGGTGCCTTGAAACTGTGGGCTGGGGCACGTTGAGCAAACTGTTGAAGTTACAAACGCACAGCTCACCATATGTGTCTATGAGAGCGAGTATCTTGAGGTTCAGCTCTTTGCTCAGGACCTTTAAAACTTCCGATAGTGAAATTTCTCTCGATTTCATCGGGTATCTCCTCTTCCGTACGCCAATTTTTCGAACAGGAATTTTTCCCTATTCCTTTTCATTATAGCAACAAGCGAGAGCATCACGGGCACTTCCACAAGAACGCCAACGACGGTGGCGAGAGCAGCTCCAGAATCCATACCAAAGAGTATAAGCGCAACGGCTATGGACAGCTCAAAGAAATTAGAAGCTCCTATGAATGTAGATGGAGCAGCTTCTGGATAATTTATCTTGAGAGCTTTGGTGGCTAAATAACCAATGTAGAAGATCAGATATGTCTGGAGCATCAAAGGTATGGCTAAAAGGAGAATATGCAGAGGGTTTTCGATTATCGTCTTGCCCTGAAACATGAAGACAAATACCAGGGTAAGTAGAAGCCCGAGCTTTGTGAATGGGTCAAAGCGGGGAATGAACTTTCCATTTAAATAAGCCTTGCCCTTACTCCTGATAACCCCCTTCCGCGTTAACACTGCCAGTGTCAAGGGAATCGCCACATAGAACACCACGGACCAGAAGATCGTGGAGAAAGGTACCGGAAAACCCGTTGACACACCTATAAGTAATTTTCCCAGTGGTGCAAAGAGGAAAAGAATGATCAGATCGTTCACCGCTACCTGCACCAGAGCATAGTTTATGTTGCCTCTGGCGAGATAAGTCCAGACAAGAACCATAGCAGTGCAAGGAGCGAGCCCAAGCAATATCATCCCCGCCACGTATTCATTGGCAAGGCTTTCAGGGATTATCCCCCCGAAGATGAATTTCATAAACAACCAGGATATTAAGGCCATGGTAAAGGGCTTTATAGTCCAGTTGACTACAAGGGTGACGAACAATGGCTTCGAGTTTCTCTTAATGTTGATTATCTCTTTGAAATCGATCTTCAACATGATTGGATACATCATGAAAAGAAGGACCACAGCAACGGGTATCGAAACATTGGCGATCTCCCAGCTACCCAGCTTATTGGCATATTCGGGGAAAAGATTCCCCAGAACCGCCCCAAAGATCATTGCGAGGCCTACCCATATAGACAGATACTTGCTGAAAAAATCCAGTCTCTCTTCACTCATACTCATCTCTCCAGGATAGATTTATATTCTCATATTCGAATATATAAATATTATATCCGGAAAAACCTATGTTTTTCAAACCAGGATTTACTTTTGAATTACAGAACCGTGCATTCCAAAGCGATAGATATCGAACAAACCCGAAATTGCACCGAAAATTTGCAATCTGAATTTAATTTCAAAACTCTAAGCGAACTCTAAGGATGGTCTAAGTTTGTTCTAAGGAAGAGCCACTATCATAGTGGTGAAGATCAACATTCCCCAACGGAGGTGGAAAACATGAAAAAGGGTATCATTGTAACGACATTAGTGGCGGTTCTCGTTCTCAGCGTCAGTATCTTCGCTTTCGGTCCACGCTGGAACGACCAGGCAGCGCCGGAGACGAGGGGCAACATGATGTACAGGGCCAACGAGGACTTCGAACCTCTCCATCAGGACTGCGACGACATCTATTCCAACGGTGAAGACACTACAATAGAAGGCACCATCATCGAAGTCGAATACATGCCCATGGAAATCGAAGTGGAGACGGCAGACGGTATCGTGGAAGTACACACGGGCCCCATCTGGATGTACTCTGGCATAGAGTTCGCAGAGGGACAGAGTGTCGTTATCGAGGGTAAGCTCGTGACGGTCGATGAAGAGAGCTTCGTGGTACCTTCGAAGATAACGATAGACGGAACGGAGATAGTGCTGAGGACAGACGAGGGCTTCCCTGCCTGGATGAGAGGCGGGATGATGAATCAGGCACAATCCCACGGCAGGAGCCATGGAGCGAGAGGCAATTTCCAGAATGCCCCCAGAGGCAGAGGGAACTACCAGAATGCACCACAGCAGGGTAACTTCAGGAACGCACCAGCACGTGGCAATTTCGGCAGCAGAGGCAGCTACGGACCTGGAAACTGCCAGAGATAATTCCCGTACACCCCCCAAATAAAAACGGGAGCGAAAGCTCCCGTTTTATGCTGTATTAAACCCTAAAATATCCATTCAAAACATTCATTCTTCTGGAAGGATTGGTTTGATTCTGTAAATATCACCTTTCGAAGAAAAGTATATAAAACCATCTGAACCCCAATGAATCGACCACAGATCTTCAAGTCCTTCTACAATTACAGTAAGCTTTCCTCCATATAAATCCGAAAATGCGATACTATCTTCTCCATATTGAAAAGCTAGCCATTTTCCATCCGGAGATACCACGGGAAATGTATAATTCTTATTGTTGCCGCTAAGTATAGTGGAAACCAGACCATTTTGCACATCAATTCTTATGATTTCGTAGTTGCCATTGGGCAACTCATGGTCTGCATATATGTATTTTCCATCTTTTGACCAAGTTGGTGATGTTCCCTCACATAAAACAGAATAGAATGGTCTATTTCTTTCTATCACGCCCAAATACGCGGTCATACTTGGATCAAGAAAGTGGAATGCAATTCTTTCCCCATCGGGACTGACGGAAGGTTGCAGATTAGTTCGTGTAGCGAAAGGTGTCATGGTCAAGTAAGTGTACGCTGGTGAGGTCAACGAGCCTTCACACAAAAAAATTCCATCATTTTTTACTAAACCAAAAACATACTTGCCTTCTTCTGGGATTGGCCAAGCAGCTGTTGCGTTTTCCCTAAGAAGAGAAGTGGATTTGTTTTTGAGGTTCATCAAAACGATTTTCCTTGAAGACTCAGTAACTGAGGTGAAAATGATACTTTCTTCATCGAGAAGCCTTGGAAATACCTCGTACTCTTTTTTTGTGCTGGTAATTTGCTCAAATTGTGTTCCTTGCAAAACTATTGGACCACTTTCTCCAGATACCATCGCCAAAAATAGTCCACAGCCCGAAGTAAATAGCATTACTGTTGTTAGCATTACGATTAAAATCAACCATTTTACTAATTTCATAAATCTCCCCTCCCCTCGTGTTATATGGCTTCAAGAGATTTTTGATTCATTCAAAAAGAGGTACATACACGGGTTTATATTCTATTTTCCAGTTGGGAATATAATCACCATAGAATTCACTCCAAGTTGCAAAAAGCTGTATCCAATATCCTGAAAGTCCTCTGTCTTCTCCCCATGAATTTTTTAATATTCAGACAGGTCCGTAATATCCTGTAAGTTCATCATAATAGTCGTCAATCCATCCTAGCAATACAGCGTACCCTCCTTTCGGCTCATTAGCAGCGAAATAAACACCTCACTATAAGAACTAAAAAGGCTTAGTAAAATACTCAAAAGTTTATTGCTTCTAAATCGATACCAACAGGTTTTATGTGTTCCCCTGAATCATAAGGTTTTACATATGGATTGGATAATATAGAAACCAAGATCGCTCCACCACCTCTGATAGACTCTGGAAGGGTTTCAAAAAGTTTTGTTTCAATAGTGGCAAAATCAGGATCCCCTTTAAAACCAAAATATCCAAATTCTTGCCTTAGATTCAAGGCAAGTCTGAAGTAGGTCATGAACCTTCCAAAATCGAGTTGAGAATCTACATGGTTGTGAATGGCATTTTCAACGCACCGATAGTCGTTGTTATAATCCATCAAAATTTCTTTGAAAATGGTATTTCCGGCCCCAGCTTGAATTCTTAAATATTGGCCAAACAAATATGAAAGAGCATAGTTAGACAAGACATCACCATACCTATCCCAATAAAGCAAAGAGTGACCATTGGATATGCTTGAAGAAGCATTATAATAGCTGATTCTGTCAGTTTGAACACCTTCATAGATATGTTCGGCAGCCATTGAAAGTGCTTCATTTAGCCATGTATCCATAGAAGCACCGAATTCTACAAAGACATTTCTATTGAAATTGACCATATGCTGAAACTCATGAACAAGTGTAGAATAAGCCTTACTCACATCAATTGGATCAGTAGAGGGATAGTGCATGGTAGGGTAAGTATCAATATAGAAAATCTCCATTTCATTTGAAGTTGGATAATAGTCCTGTGAATACAAATCAACCGGACTAAAATAGCCAGCAGTATAACTGCCCACCGTTTCGAAGTTGTCCTGGATATCAAAACAAAGGATAGCTACCTTTCCATCAGCATTTACATCTGAAGGGGTATAGAAATTATTGACAATAAGAGAATAGATTATATTATCAAATTCAGCGGCTAACTGGTCTGCCATCGCTGTGTTAATTTCACCAGGGTCTTCAACCCAAATTTCACAATAATTTCCAGAGCTTTGTAAGGTAGCTTCAAGCAAGTAGTCACTATTTGTTCTAAAGTCATGAACCCAAAAGTATCTTGCAACTCCTATTTTACTTGGGGTTCTATTTCTTTCATTAGGACCCACTATTTTATCAACAGTCGCATCTTCGGGAAGTTCAAATAGATAGTCGACTCTGTACGCTCCCAGAGGAAGACCTTTCGGGATTTCTAAAGATTTCGAACCCTCCGAATTTAACGTTCCAATAGGTTCGAAATTATCCCCATCCACTGATTCATTGCTCAGCAGAATTATATCCCCATAATAGTTCGGGCCGTACAAGTCAACACCGAGTTCCCAATCGGGGTCGATAATATGTCGTACCAATATTTCCCACCAATTCCACCAAAAATCAAGTTCGTAAAAACTATCATAGAATGAATTATATACGTTAAGGGAATCAGGGAAGAATATACTTGTTCCTTTTGAGTTATTCGTTCCTCCTCTTACAGTAGAATAGGGAACAGCGGCTGTTAGATCGTACCAGGCTTCTAAAGCCAAATCCTTAACATTTTGAGTTACTTCATCATCGTAATATATATACCCGAGGAAATCTCCCAGATCAACTATCAAATTTGAACCATCATAATACTGAGTGAGATTCGGGTAATACACGTTCAGAATCTTTGACTTAATGCCATCATCGAGAATGCTATCTAATTCATAAGAGAAAGCATTAATGGAATTGTAGAGTTCATCCAGATAACTCAGGTCCCAAACCGCGAGACTCAGTTTCGGTGTTGTGGGCAAAGAGGCAACATAAGAGTCAACTATCAACTTGCCAACTTCGAAAGGAGAATGATAAGCCTCGATATCATCAAGAAAACTGTAATCCCAACCGCTTCCGGGTTCTGTAAAAGCAGATGAAACAAAATAACTTGCCGTATCTTTCAACTGATAAGCAATTTCGACAGAGCTCATAAGGCAGGCGTCCATTCCGAGGATATCAAAGCCAGCACCATTGGTGGCGCTTATAATGGCATTTTGGACATCTCTGATTCTCAGGAATGTGTTGTTGGTATCATCGTAAATAATCCCTCTGGTACGCGGTTCGTTTTCATCAAACCACGCAAAACCGTGATTCCAGAGCACCAATGCTTTGTAATTCGACTCAATGCCGTAAAAACCACTTATGAGAGCCTCAAGGGTCTCAGGAGAACCTGAATCTACCTCTATGCCCAAAGGTTCGTCGTATATTGTTCCCGCTTCGTCAAGCATGAAAAGAAAATCATCTGTAACTCCTGAAAGTTGACCATCACCACTCTCTAAGTATGAAACATCTGCAATTCCTACGATTGCTATTCCGGGATTTGTTGTAGACATTTCAATCAAATCAAAAATTGCACTAGATTCGAGATTGTTATCTGCTCCCATTAGAATCAAGAATATCCAATTTGGAGTCAGTACGTTTACTTGGAAATTGCTATAAATATTGGGATAATCTACAAGGTATGCCTTTACGGTTTCAACACTACTTTCACTGAAATATCCATCCAAACTTGCTATACCATTACTATCTGTATAAACAATCGGGTCGACATCTACTTTTGATTTATCTGTGAGATTCAATATTTGTGAACTCGAAGAGCTGAAATTAAAAGCGACCGGTATGTTAGGAACTGGATTATCAAAACGATCTCTAACGGTCACTGTAATGTGTGCCCATTTACCGGTATAATGCGTTTCATTATCGGCTTCGATGTAGTAAGATGTTTGGTAAACAGCTACCGCATTTTTAGGTGAATCTATCGTTAGGTTCAATGAAGAATTTGAACTCACATTAACTCCATTCACTTCCCAGTGGTCGAAGGTATAGCCTGTTACTGTTGGTGCGGTGAAAACATGAACGGTGCCTGCTTCATACCAGCCTGCTCCCGCTATTGTGGCTATACCCGCAGGGCTTGCTCCCGTCTCGACTTTGTATTCCTTTTTCATCTCTGCTGTATAGGTGATGTCTGCTGTCACTGTTATCGTTCTGCTTGGATTGGTATTGCCGTCGTTCCACTGATCAAAGGTGTAACGTGTATCTGCTCCTGTAACAGCAGGTTCTTTGTCCACTTCTTGCGGTGTGGTCACCTCGAAGGTCACAGAAGTGTTGTAAGAAAAGTTCAGCGTCTTTGGTGAAGTGTAATTTGAGCCATTTATTACAATTCCAAGTCCCGTATCAGGTGAGGTGGTGATAGTTAGTGCATAACTGTTTAAAGTGTAGACAGCAACAACTTTCTTAGGTGAATCTATCGTTAGGTTCAATGAAGAACTTGAACTCACATTAACTCCATTCACTTCCCAGTGGTCGAAGGTATAGCCTGTTACTGTTGGTGCGGTGAAAACATGAACGGTGCCTGCTTCATACCAGCCTGCTCCTGCTATTGTAGCTATATCCGCAGGCTTTGTTCCTGTCTCGACTTTGTATTCCTTTTTCATCTTTGCTGTATAGGTGATGTCTGCTGTCATTGTTATCGTTCTGCTTGGATTGGTATTGCCATCGTTCCACTGATCGAAGGTGTAACGTGTGTCTGCTCCTGTAACGGCCGGCTCTTTGTCCATTTCTTGCGGTGTGGTCACACCAAAAGTCACAGAAGTGTTATAGGAAAAGTTCAGCGTCTTTGGTGAAGTGTAATTTGAGCCGTTTATTACAATTCCAAGTCCAGTATCAGGTGAGGTGGTGATGGTCAGTGCATAACTGTTCAAACTGTACACAGCAACGACTTTCTTCGGCGAGTCAATGGTAATGTCAATGGGATTCACTGTACCCGCATTAATTCCATTCACTTCCCAGTGATCGAAGGTATAGCCCGTTACTGTTGGTGCAGTGAAAGTTTGAGTAGTGTCTGCTTCATACCAGCCTGCTCCTGCTATTGTAGCTATATCCGCAGGCTTTGTTCCTGTCTCGACTTTATATTCAGATCTCAACTCAGCTACGTAAGTAGTATTGTCCAAAATTTTTATTGTCCTGGGATTTGCCGTTACTCCATCATTCCATCTGTAAAAAGAATACCTAACGTCATCACCTGAAACCGCACTCGAACTGTCTTCAATCTTTTCCATTATTTGGATAACATAACTATCGTTGATCTTCATTTCTAACGTTACTGGTGAAATGTAATCGACACCATCTACTTTGAGTCCCGTAGAAACGGGAACGGTTTGAATTGTTACGCTGACAGTCATCTTTGAACAAGCTGTAACCAGAAGAAACAAGCTAACAAAAATTAAGAAAATAACGTATTTTATCACTGTTTTTTTCAACATATCTTTCCCTCCTGGTGTTCAAAGTAAATCCTAATAGATAAAAATATGTAAAATAACTTCCAACTTCTCATGTGTTACCCAAAGTCGGGCAAACCTAGCTTATTACCTACACTAAATATTTTTGAAAGTATCATTTGTAACACGATGCGCCAAAAAAACAAGATAAGTAAACATCGTTGTTATACTACCATTTTTATCAAAGAAAAATCAATAAAATACTTGTTGTGTTAACCCAAGAGTAAAATTCCACCCCACCAATCATGTGAATGTAGATTCGTATCTGAAAGATATTGCTTATTTCAGCTGACAAGATTTCCAAAGATCATGAAGAACATTATGATAAACAGATTTATTGAGTGAATACTATGCTCCAGTTTTTCGCTTTGAGCAACTAAAACAACCTTTGCAAAATGCTGGATACTCCAAATCACATGTTATGACATCACTGGTAATAGTTATTATCAGGGGTGATATTATGTATTTTGATCCTCCGCCAAAAAAACAATTAGGCGAGATTTGTTTAACTGAGAAAAGGAATTGAATGATCTTCATCAGATTGATGACCCAATGGTAATCATCTTAGGCCCTCGAAGGCTTCGAAAGACATTTTTATCAAAAGTGTTTGAATGAAACAACCTATCCCCATATTTCTGCCGATTGCAAGGCTTGGAAAGTAAGCGAAACTGCCTTAGAGAGCTTTCACAAGCATTTGAAGAAATTGAGTAAACTCACAAGAAAGGATAAGATGCCGATTGACTGGCTAAAAAAGATTGAAGGAATAAATAAACTTGGCATTGAAATTAGTTTGAGCAAGAAGGACGAAGAGCTTTCTATTGTCAACCTTTTTGAAGCACTAGATGATTGGGCAAAGAGAAGACCTCGAATAGTGCTGAAGTCGTCGTTATGGAAGAATTGAGAAGTCTCCGTGAAAACAGCGAGAGATATATAGAAATACTCGAAATCATCGCAACGAGAATAGATAACCAAAGCGGTATAAAAGCCGCTGTTGAGTTCAAAAAATACAATTACAGGTGATACTTTTTCAAGAGCACTAAACTGACTCGTTGACATGTGTTATCTTAACGTAGCCTATGAAGAAAAAACAAATGCTACACTCTGATGGATTCAGTTGTGAAAACAATTCTATGAAAACACCCGTGATAGCTTCTTGTAAGACCCTGGCTACTATCACCGGTGATAGTTACTATCCGAAGTGTTGAAGAAAATTATAAAAGAGAGCTCCGCTCCCTTTTAAGATTTAACTTTTAAAACGATGAGTTTCATCTTTCCCTTTACATCTAATTTATGCGCGGTTCCATGAGGGATTACAACAATAGAATCTTTGCTCAATTCAAATCGTTCAGCGTCTTCAATTTCTTTACCCCTGAGTTCCCCTCTGGAAATCTCTACTAAAGATTTGAGTTTTTCACCAATATAAAGAATGCCCTTTCCCCCGATGACAATATACACATCGGTATAAGACTCGTGGATTTCAGGTTCACCTTCTAAGTTTTCTATTTCAGCGATTTTAATGTATGTTCCACCATGCACAGTTATATCCTGACCAGCCATATTCTCAAAAATATTTTTAAAGATTTTTGCTTTCATTCTCTCACCTTCTACGGAATATCTTTGCAAGGAACTTAATCACATATCCACCAAAGAAAACGAAAAGAATAAACGATATTAGGGCTAAAGAAATGGGTCTATCAAAGAAAGGTAACCAGTTCCCACCTGTTTTGGTAAGGCCAACCCTTAAATTGTCTTCTATCATCGGGCCAAGGATTATTCCCAAAATCATAGGAGCGAGTGGTACTTTGATTTTTTCCAGCAAATAACCAACAACTCCAAAAATCAGCATCACATAGATGTCAAAAAAGCTGTTTCTTATTGCGTATGAACCTATCATCGAAAAAATCACTACAGCTGCAAGCACTATTGATGTCTTCAGTCTAAGTAAGTATGAATACGCCTTTATCCCAAGATAACCGACGAAGAGCAGAATAATTTGGGCAGCAATAGCTATGGTGAAAATTCCCTGAACAAGGTCAGCGTTTTCTTGGAATATTAGGGGACCAGGTCTCAATCCATACATCAACATGGCGCCAAGGACGATAGCGGTGATCGTGTCTCCAGGTATCCCAAACACCAAAGCGGGTATCCATGTCCCGCCAAGAGCTGCGTTGTTTGCACTTGTAGGCGCAATGACACCATCAACTATTCCTGTACCAAACTCATCACTTCTCTTTGAAGTTTTCTTTTCTACACCATAAGCTACCCAGGCTGCAATGTCAGCTCCCGCACCAGGTAAGGCCCCGATAAAAGTACCAACTATCGAAGATTTTATGACAATGAAAAACTTTCTGAAAGTGATTCTTATTGCTTGAGGAATAGAAAGTTTCATTTTTTCCTCAATTGTTGGTAGCTCTAAATCTTTATCACTACCCTGTATGCGTTTCAACACTTCTGATATGCCAAAGAGCCCTATCATAGCCGGGATGAAACTAATGCCCCCCATCAGTTCGATGTTTCCAAAGGTAAATCTTGGATATCCCGTGGTTATATCTATTCCTATGGTGGATATAAGCAATCCCAACAATGCTGAAGACAATCCCTTTATTACGTTTCCCCTACTCAAGACCGCACTCATACTTAGTCCGAATATTCCCAGCCAGAAATACTCATAATTCGTAAATTTCAGCGCGAAATTCGCTAGAGGAGGAGCAACAAGAATCAACAGCAAGACACCGATAATTCCGCCTATGGCAGAGCAAATCAAATCCAGGGCCAAGGCTAATCCACCTTTTCCTTTTTTAGTCATTTCAAAGCCATCCAAAACAGCTGCACCAGAAGCAGGTGTCCCGGGAATCCTGAGATATGTCGCGGGGATATCACCGGCAAAAATAGCCGTAAAGGAAGCTCCAAGAACCATCGCCAAACCAGCCAGAGGAGACATGTAATAACTTATTGGAATAATCAAAGCGACAGCCATTGTGGCGGTTAAACCCGGAATTCCACCCACAAATATTCCAAAAAACATGGAAATCAAAAGAGGTATAAGAATATTTGGTTGTAAAGCAGCGAGGATGTTATCCACATGACACCACCTCTATCAAATTAGAATGGTAAAAATCCCTGTGGGAAAGGAATTGAAAAGACCATGCCGAATATCAAGATGATCACGATGGTCAATATTAATGAATATATCAGAGATTTTAAAAGCTTTACTCCAAGCATGTACATAAATACCGCACAAAGGATGAACGTACCAACTTTAAACCCGATCAGGTTTATCAATGGAACATACAGTAAAACCCCAGCTACTATGCTGATTACCCTTATGATCCCCCGCTTGGTTACTAAGTCAGAAGTGTTAATTCCCTCAGTCCTATTCCAGCGAAGAAGACTGCGTATAATAAAATAGATTCCCGCAAAAATTAACAGATAGGCAATTAGAAAAGGAAAAAATTTGGGGCCGGGAAGTTCTTTGCCTCTCACAACATAATTTGGAAATCCCGAACCGATAGCAAAAACAAATATACTAATAACGATAAGGGTGCTTCCATAGATAGTGTCCTTTAACCTCATATATTCACCCCTTAGAAAACGTGTTTCAAAAAACCCCCGGCAAAAACCGGGGGTTCACCTATTTAGTGAATGTATCCACCGAGTTCAAGAACGGCTTTCCAAACTTCATCTTGCTCTTTGACAAAATTATAGAATTCTTCAGAATTCTTGTAGGTCATTCCAAAGCCGTTCTTATTCATAAAGTCTTTGAATGCATCGGAGTTGTAAATCTTCTGTATCGCGTTTCCGAGGATCTCCTTTATATAGTCCGGAGTGCCTTTAGGAACGGCAACACCTCTCCAGGTACCTGAAGACCAGTTAATGCCCTGTTCCTTCAGAGTTGGTATGTCAGGGAATCTCGGGTCTCTTTCATCTGCCATAATCGCTAGAGCTTTCAACTGTCCCGCGGCGATTTGTGGCCATGCTTCAGGAATACTACAGGTTATAACATCAACGTGGCCACCAAGCAATTCAACAATCGATGGTGCTGCTCCCTTTGTTGGTGACCAGATTACATAATCAGGTGGAATTCCCACTGCATCCAACATACCAATTCTCGAAAGGTCCCATATGGTTCCAGCTCCTGAGCCTGAGAAAAGGAACTTTCCGGGATTCATTGCTATATCCACTAACAACTCTGTAACACTATTCCATGGCGCATCTGCCTTCACAATCACCCCGGCTGGGTCAACGTTTAGCTGCGCGATGTAGTCAAAATCGTCGTATGTAAGCGTGGTGAGTCCTAACCAATGCATGGTAGCTATTTCCAGAGTAACAAGTGTCAGGGTATAACCGTCTGGTTTGGCATAAGCTCCTGCTCCATGACCGACCGCGCCGCCACCTCCTGTTTTGTTAACAACCACAAAGGGTTTGCCCAACTCTCTTGAAAGTTGATCGGCAAGGAATCGAGCAAGCCTGTCTGTACCTCCACCTGCACCCCAAGGGCAAATGATTGTTACGGGCTTAGTAGGGTATTTAGCGGCAAAAATCCCTATGGTAAGCACGAGAACCAGAATCACAAAAAGTACCTTTTTCATTTACTAACACCTCCCCTTAAAAGGTCCTGGAATTCTATCTTCTTGATAAAATCCTTAATTTCATTCCTACGCGGTTGTCCCTCCACGGAACCGGTGTTCTTGCAGGTCAATGCGGCCGTTGAAATGGCAAATTTGAGAAGATCCTTTGCTGACATTTCTTCAAGAATACCCACTAATACTGCGCCTGTAAAAGCATCTCCCGCCCCAACTGTGTCCTTGACTTCAACCTTAGGGGCACTGTATGCTACTATTTCTTCTTTCATTCCAAGAACTGCTCCCTTGCTACCCAACTTGTAGGCAACTATTTCGGGTCCGAATTCCAAAACCTGTGAAACAGCTTCAAAGGGATTGTCGGGAAGATCCAAAATGAGAGCCTCTTTTTCGTTGAATGACACAATGTCTGCATAATCCTCAATGATCACTCTGTAGATATTTCTGGCAAATTTCTTTAACCAGAGTTTTTCTCTATAATTTAGATCATAAGAAATCTTGAATCCATTAGATTTGAACCTCTCAATTAGATCAAAACTGCACTCAAGACATTCAAAACTTATTGCCTGAGAAATGCCGCTGAGATGAAAGATTTTCCCTTCGTCTATTTGTATTGACTCGCAAAAATCTTTGTTCATCGTACTAGCAGCAGAGCCCTTTCTTCTGTAATAAAAGATGTGTTCACCATTTTCATCAAAATCTACGAAATACATACCTGTTGAATGTTCTCGATCTAAGAAAACGTTAGTCACATCAACGCCTTCACTCTTCCAGAGTTTCAACAAACCCTGTCCTACGAAATCGTTTCCGATTTTCGTCATGTAACCAGAACTATGCCCAAGTTTTCTTACAGAAAGAGCCACGTTGGATGTGTCCCCACCCCATGTCATTCTAAATTCACCGGGTTTCCCCAGCGCATTTGGGTTTTTAGAGTAAAAGCCGGCTAAAGGTTCTCCCCAACAGTAAACTTCGATCACTTTCTTCACACTACCTTAAGAGTTTTTCTTCTTTCTTATCGAAGATCTCTATAAATAGCTCAAGATCTCTCCAAGACGGTAATGGTTCTATATCTCCCTTTAGAGATACCGTTATGGCACCAGCCGCACAAGCAAATTTGAGACACTCCTTAACCGAATAGTTCTCCAGATAAGCTGCTAAAAATGCTCCATCAAAAGCATCTCCAGCACCGAGCTCATCTATAACTTCCACTGGATATGATGAGTGCTCAAAACTCTTTCCAGAATTTAAGTCAAGACACATGGCCCCTTCTTCACCCTTTTTGATCACAAGCAGTTCAGCTCTCTCAGCGATCTTTTTTATATTCTCAATACTGCTGGCTAAATCGCTTTCGAAGAGAAAATAAAGATCGCCAATTCCCGTGAAGAGAATCTGCGCTCTTTGGATAAAAGGTAATAGGGTGTCCAGAGCTTTCTGGCGATTTTGGAGAAGGTTTACCCGTATGTTGGTATCAAAGGCGACTTTTATTCTCTTTCTTTCACAAATCTCCAGAGCTTTCAAAGCGGCGTTCCTGCACTTTTCACTCAGTGCAGGGGTTATTCCGCTAACCAAAAAGAGATCTACATCTTCAAAAATGCTTTCATCTATATCTTCTTGAGATAAAAAGCTTGCAGCTGACCCTTTCCTGTAATAAAAAACCTTCGTTTTTTTTGGAATGGGATAACTCCTTTGAACAAAATAAACACCTGTAGGATGTTCAGGATCTACTTTTACTCCGCTGGTATCTGTTCCTTCCGACCTCAATGTAGAAATTACAACTTCACCGAACTGATCTTCTCCAACAGAGGTAATGAAAGAAGTCTGAATGCCAAGTTTTTGCATCTGTATAATGATATTTGCTTCGGAGCCCGCAACATGTCTTTCGAATAATGTCTGGTATTTCAACGCACCCTTTTCCACGGGATTCATTTGAATCATTATCTCGCCCATACCAATAACTTTTTTCATGTGATCACCCCAGGCCTCACAATTTCACATCAAGGTTTTTGAGCGCTGCTTTTATTCTTTCCTCAACATCATTACCGGGCAAAGCTAAAGGCTTTTTGGGATAGCCAGAATTTATCCCTCTAAACTTAAGCATTATATGTATTCCAAGGATGCTATCTGTAAGGTGTTGCACCTGCCTGAGAGCATTTACTCTTTCCTGAAGTTCGAAAGCTTTTTCATATTCCTTATTGATTGCGGCTTCGTAGAGCTCAACGACGATCTCAGGAAAAGCATTTGCAAGGCCGCAAATTGCCGCAGAAGCTCCAAGAGGAATTGTTGGTATAATAAAAGCTTCTGTTCCCGAAACATAGACAAAATCATCCAGTCCAACCTCAGTTTTTACGCGGTAAAAATATGAAAGATCAAAGGTACTGTCTTTAATTCCGGCAAGGCCAAGTTTCTTCAGTTCTTTGAGTGTTTCAATTTCAATTTCAAGGCCTGTGGTCTTCGGATTGTTATACAAAAAAACAGGAATATCTACTTTGGAAATCAATTCATTGAAAAATCTTATAATATCGGCTTGCTTATACTTATAGTAAAACGGCGCAACCGACGCCACAGCAACAGCTCCTGCGTTTTTGGCATGCAACGCCAAGTCAAGCGTATCTTCAGGACAGGCTGCTCCCACGTGTACAATAACAGGAATCCTTCCTTTGACTTGATCGATTGCGATTTCCGTTACCCGCTTCCGCTCTTCAAGAGTCATCGCCGGTCCAGCTCCATATGTACCGCACACAAATAATCCATGAACTTTCTCTGTTAAGAATTCGACAAGGTTTCTGTACCCGGCTTCGTCAACTTTCCCATCAGCATTAAAAATTGTGACAACAGGTGGTATAATCCCTCTTATGTTCTTAGTCATTCAAGGTGCCCCCTTATTTTAGTTAAAATTTCAGATGAGAAAAACATCTCCTGGTATCGGATAGTTCTTTTAAGACCTTTTCTCCACCTCTGACAGCTAACACTGTAAAGAGAATGTCAACTATAGCCATCTGAATATACCTTGAAATCAATGCATCAGTTCTCATGCTTATTTCTTTAACACCAACATCGAATACAACATCTGATATCCTGCCTAAAGAAGATTCCTTATTCCCGGTTATAGCGATCACTTTGGCACCCTTTCGATGCTCCAGTGGTATGATCACATCTTTTGATTCCCCAGAATAAGAGATAGCCAGCACACAATCAACCGGCTTCAATTTGCTCAAAACTACAGCATTAAGATGGGAATCCTCAGAGAAAAAAACGTCCTTGCTCATTACGGAAAATCTAAATGCGGCATACTTAGCAATAGCTGCTGAGGCTCCATAACCAATGCAAATGACTCTTTCTGCCTCGGAGATTATCTTCACTGCATCTTCCAGCAGATCATCTGACAGTTTTTTCTCATTATCATGGAATGCCCTGATGGTGCTGCTTAGAAATTTCTTTTTCACACTTTCAGTCGAATCGTCAATATAAATGTCTCTGTAAGAATGTACTATTGACTTCCCGGCCAGATCGCCAGCTAAAGATACTTTGAAATCATGGTAACCACTGAATCCAAGACTTCTGTAAAATCTAACAACAGTCGATTCACTTTTAAGGTCAACAGCTCTTGCCAGCTGAGTAATGGACATCCTTATGACCTTTTCTGGATTTTCCAGAACAAAGTTAGCCAACTTTTTTCCTGATTTACTGAGATCCTTATAGGCTTTTCTTATTCTTTCAAAGGTTGGATTTTCAAATTTTTGCATATAACCCTCCTGAAAAAAATTTTTTTCTTACGAAGGAAGTATATCTCTTGCTCTATCAAAAAAAGAAATCCAATTATTCTCATTTATTACCCCTTTCGAGCGTTTAATCCTGGTTATCATAGAATAATCTAAAAAGACCATAATAGAAAAAATTTTTTCTTTTTTAAACTTTAACCTCACATTAAAAGATAGATCTTTGTATAATCTCTGAAAACCAAGCCTTGTTCAGATGCTTATTTATACAAATTCACCGAAAGCGTTTGGAGCAGCAGAAGTGGTAGCGATATGGAGTATTAGGGACGTATTAATGCATCCAAACAAAAACAGGAGCAAAAGCCCCCGCTTTTCTGTTATGATATGGATTATTGTAAAGCTGAAAAAATAAATTATCGGTTTTATCAATAAATGCTTCAAAAAATCCTATGCTGTAAGAGAAACTATGAACGCCTCAAAGGTTTCTACAACTTTTCTGAGTCCCTTGTCTTCGAGCTTTCCGGCAGTATATACACCAGTTTGATGAAACCAAGTCCATATTCTTTTTTCCACTGGCTGTATAAATCTTAGATTTCAGAATTAATATCAACATAAAGGATTCCTTGCTTGTAGAGCTGCAATTCGGCAATCAATCTTCCGTTTCTATCTACCGCCATAGCCCCACCGAAGGAGTCTTCAATATCCCCATCACCCAGACAGTTAGCGACCAAGCAGTTTGCCTTGACTTCCGCAACACGTTCCACATAAAACCATTTTTCCTCGGTATCCCACCAGTACTGCACATCATCGATTTTGTAAGCACTTCTGGCCATGGGAACAAGCAGAAGATCCGGTTTAAGTTTTTTCACTGCATCAAGTGCATCGTCTTGGAAAAGCTCACCGCATATCAGAAAAGCCACTTTACCAAATGGGGTTTCGATCATCTCATGTTTATTTCCTTCCTTATAAACATCTGCAGGCGCATTGGGTGAATGCCATCCCGAATCGGTTCTGCGGTGCTTCAATGCAACTTTTCTTTCGGGTGATATCAATACTGCGCTATCGTACAAAACCCCATCTTCGATTTCAAAAACCCCCAGAGCTATCCAGATTCCCAGTTCTTTTGACATCGCCGAGAGTTCTTCTAAATACTTTCCAGAAATGCTTTCACCCAGCTTAAGATCTTTTTCAGGGGAATCCGTGTTCACAAGGCCGGTAAGAGCAGTTTCGGGAAAGAGAATTAATTTTGCATCATTTCTTGCGGCTTCTTCAATTAGGCTACGGATAAAGGAAATATTCTCTTCTTTGCTTGCATGAATTTTGTTGACTGCAACAGCGCACTTCATGCGAATCCTCCTCCATCAGCAAGAATTGCGAACTCTGAAGAATTTATCATGAATCTCGGCGAAAAGCAAGAAAAGTGAAAGAGCTGTTCACAGAATCAACTAAACATTTAGGAAGGATTACTAATCTACCAACCGTCTTCCGATAAAAACGGGAGCTTTCGCTCCCGTTTTTATGTTGCAGGTACAACCAGTATTGCCGACCAGTATTTCAAGTAAAGGAGGGGAAGTTTTATCTTATCGTCCAAAGATTCTACCTGAATTTCTTGAGGGACTAATTGACCATCAGGAGTGACGAAATAGAACCTGGCATCTTCTGGAAACATGTTTTTTGGAAGAATTATTTCAAGATTGGTAAGCTCTTCAGGAGTTCGTTGTTTGTAACGCCACAATGAGCTGCGTGCACTGGTAAGATTCACGAAATTTAGCATCAATCCCGATTCTGATTCCTTCAGGGTGATCCAGATTTTCTTCTTCTTCGGAACGGTCGAGAAAATTTCCCCGAGGGTTCCTTCTGGTATTTCGATGAAATCTCCTTTCAAGAAGTCCTCGTACCTCACCTGGAAGTCATAGTAACTTTTCAAGGTTTCAAGGAATTTAAAATCTACAGCATCCGCACCAGGAAAATATGGTCCGGAGAGTATTCGCATGATTTCTCCAATTTCGAGTCTTCTGTCTCCGCTTACGGCGATGACGGAATCGGCTAATAATATGCTGTTTTTCTTTATGCCTTCGATGTAGGCTGCCAAAATCACGGGTTTACCTCCGCTTCTTTCTTTAGCCTCAACAATCATCTTGTAGATATCTTCATATGTATTGCAACTTTCCCATGGCTCAATATATACAGCATCCGTTTTTGCTTTGTCCTGTATTTCATTGGGCCAGTTGTTCACATAATTGAAGAGTACAGGTCTATTGGTCTCTTTTTTAAGCAAGTTGATGAATTCGAGAAATCCTTGAGAAGTTTTATACGGAAGGTATTTCCCGTCTTTAAGCATATAAGACGTATAGTCTTTTGGATAGCCGTATTGATCAAGGTGTATTCCGTCAAAGCCAAATTCGATTGTTTTTTTACACTCATTCAGCAGGAACTTAGTCCATTCAGAATCTCTCAGTGTATTTGTGATCAATATCTTCTTGTAGAAATCAACCGGTTTCCAGTTATCTCCGCTCTTCTCATACAGGAGCCATTCAGGATGCTCTTTTCCAAGTTCACTGTTACATGCATAGAGAGCAACGTATGCCATAGATGCAACATTTCGTTTGTGCCCTTCTTTTATTAACTCTTTCAGTGTGGTATTGGATATTTTTCTCACTCTTTGCCAGGCATCTTTATATTCCTCGCCCTCATCATACACAAGTTTTCCGTAGTCATACATCCAGTCATAATATTGAAGGCTGTTTATATGGAATTGAGCAAGATAATCCATCGTTTTGCTAATATCATAGCGTTCCGGAAAGAAATCAGTCAGAAAGCCGTATCTCGGAGACTCCGTCCAATTGTTCAGCACCGAAAACCCTCTGCTGATTGTTTGGTCGTTTCCCAGTATCAGATCTACACCATATCCCCCAGTCTCTTCCGGAGCCTTTATTTCAATGACCCCACTAGTGACACCGGCTTCACTGAAGATAACCTTCGTTCCTTTTGAAACTGTAAGTTTGTATTCTAGAGGTTTCTCCAGATCTTCGATGGATAATCTCATATCACTTCCCGGGGTGTAAAAGGATTTATCAAAATTCAACTTCACGGCAGCACTTCCAAAACAGGAGAGTAATATGACAAGCATCAGGCTGAAAACTTGCCTGCCCTTCATGCTTTGCCCTCCAGGTCAAATAACAATTCCAGATAGTTAGCATGCGACCACAACAATGGTTTAGCGATTTCTCCCCACAGATTCACCCATTCAGGGTATTTCCTTTCGTCTATGAGAAATTCTGGCACTTGCTCGGGTAACCCTTCAGCATCGAAGTGAGATTCCACCCACTTTTTTATAATTTCCGCTTTTTCCCTTTTACCTGTCTTAGCATAATATTGCCCAAGATTCGACGCGAGTAAAATCCAGCTGCCTCCACCATAGTAAGTATCAGTCGAATAACGTTTCAATCCGCCATTGAAATATAGTCTCTCCTCAATAACAGTCACCGTATTGCTTATGAGGGGATAATCCAGTGGAAACAATTCAAATGGTACAGCTCCCCAGATGAGACTCGCATCAACATCATCGCTGAGTGTTGATTTTCTTAGCCTTCCATCCTTCACGAGCTTTTTTTCAATGAAGTTCACGATCTCTACCCATCCTGTTTCTCGCTGAAGGATCCTTCCAGCTGCCTGTAAGCCAGCAGCTATCGAAAAGAGGGTAGAAGTGTGTATTCCCTCAGAGTTTTCTTCCCAAACATCATAGCAAGGAATCTTCCAGACTTTTTCGAGATACCGTACGACTAACTCTATCAATTCTAGATTTTCTTTAATGAATTCACTTTGTGCGTATTTCCCAAGTGCCCAGAGAAATGTGCCATATCCATC
Organism: Kosmotoga pacifica; assembly: GCF_001027025.1. Lineage (GTDB taxonomy): Bacteria > Thermotogota > Thermotogae > Petrotogales > Kosmotogaceae > Kosmotoga_B > Kosmotoga_B pacifica. The sequence goes on along the minus strand of NZ_CP011232.1, from coordinate 1,697,927 downwards.
ACTTTGTCCGTTTGGCCAATCGTCTAACGTCAACGTTCCATCGAGATTATAGCGAGTTGGAAGTAAATCACCATGGGTGATCAATTCATTTTTGATATGGAGTATTTTCTCAATTCTCGGTTTTTGGCCTGCAATTACCTGAAATCCCCATCGAAAAAACTTTTCTGCTGACTCTGTTTTTCCCGCTCTGGCCATTGCGGCGGCAATGAAAGAACCATCGCGGAACCAGCAATATCCATATTGGGAAAAATTAGGTGATGCGATGTAAGCTCCTTGTGGAGACTGATGCTTCTCAATAATTTTGATTGATCTGTTAAGCTTATTCATTGTCCCATCCCTGCACTTCTTCAATATCCAGCCATTTTATATTCAAGATCTTCTTGTTTTTTGAATCCTCTCTTTTAGGTATTCCAAACCACTTTATTTCAGGAAATTCATGCAAAAACTCCAGAATCTTGTTCCTTATTTTGAGAATGTCATCAGTTATGCACAAAACAGCGTTAACGTTGAAATCCCAATGCGGTTCCAGTATATTTTTAGATTCAGGAAGGCTCAAAGGTATTATTGCATTTTCTTTCACAAAGACAGGTATGCGATTGGCGGAAACATCTATATCGATTGTGGCATTCCCTTCGTACCACTTACCTGTCCAGAAATCTACCCATCTGCCTTTTGGTAGAAAAACCTTCATGTTTTTAACCCCTGCTTCGAGCACAGGGATTACAAGAAATGCCTGTCCAAACATAAAAGCAAGAGACTCTTCAGAAATTTCCGAATCCAAGAATTTGAATTGAATCGGTGTCGTCAAAGGAACTCCTTTAAGCACTGAATTCTTAGCTTCCATATGGATGTATGGAACAAGGCACATCCTGAGAGAAACAAGTTCTCTATACTCATTAAGTATTTCTGGAGCTCTCCAATATTCGGAAACATTCCAAGGAGATCTTTCAGCACTTGGTATAGGATCTCCAGGTGCCTCTGAGTGAAACTGAAAAATTGGCGTAAACGTAGCCAATTGTACCGCTCTTCTGTAAAGTTCCGGTTCTGGAAGTTCTCCACTAAATCCTGCTATATCCCATCCCCAAAAAGGATTTCCGGACAGGGATACATTAAGTCCCGCAATTAGATTAGATTTCATCGCTTCAAAATCCGAATCTTCATCCCCCACCCAGAATAGAGTGAATTTCGGGGAATTTATATACCCGGAACGACTGAAAAGAATCCCATCCTTTCCCACTATCTCCTTTGCGGATTCGAAGTATTTTTCCGGATACATATTCCTGGCTTCTGCAGCGGACTTATTGGGATATACATAGGTATTTCTTCCCCAGAGATGTTCACCGCCGTCAGTTTTGAATCCGTCTATTCCAAGCTCATTAATTAGGTATTCTCTCTTCTTTTTCCACCAGTCTCTGGCATCTTTATTGAAGAAATCAACAACAAAGCTATTTTCAAACCATCTTCCCTCAGGAATTCTATATGGTTGATCATTCTTTGAAACGACATACCCATTATCGACAGCAAATTTGATATCGTTCTTGTGTTGCGCATTAGGATTAGGAATATCTTTAAGAACCGGTATTTGCCAGAGTACTAACTTAATTCCTTGCGTATGTAATTTATCAATCATTCCCTTTGGATCTGGCCATGGGAATTTAAAAACAAAATCCTTAAGACAAAAGGAATCGCTACCTTTTTTCGGATTATATTCCGCTCCATTAAAAATATAAAATGTCTGTTCATCTGACCACGCTTCAATGACAATCACGCTTGTTGGCAGGTTGAACTTTTTCAGCTTTTCGAGAGTTTGTTCTACCTTATTTTGAGAGTTCCACTCGTTCGCAGAAGCCCATGGACCAAACGCCCAAATCGGTGGCAGCTGAGGGGATGTGATTTTATAAATGTCGGAAATAATCTCAAGAGGCTTCGTATCAATCCATAAATTAGCGCTGAAATTGTCAGGACTTATTGGTATCCCCAGAGTTTCTGTAATGATATTTATTGTATCTTTATTCAATAGAACCTTCGTTCTGAAACCGGTATTTAAGAACAGACCAAATCCCATGTCTGAGAAAACAAATGGAATAGGCGCATATCCTCTTTTTTGCTGCACTTTATATTGGTCAAATACATGAACATAATACGGAGATCCAGCACTAAGATCCAGTGAGTCATAATGTTCCCCAAGCCCATAGAAGTTCTCGCCCTCTTTTCTTTCAAAGATAAGCTCAATGTCATAGATGTTTTCGCCATCGGTTAGAAATCTTGACCTTATGAGCCTGGGTATCTTGATTTGTTTGCTCTCACGGCTGACAAACAGGTCCCTTCCATTAAATCCAAGGCATGTATCTTCTACCCATCTTTTTACAGTGAACGAATACCATTCAGAGAAGATTACCGAATCGTTTCCCTGACCAAAAGCGATTCTGTACTTAATTTTCTCGAATGCTGCACATGACATTATTCGTGCTTTCCACAAAGCCCATTTCCCTTCGCTATACTGATATTGGGCCCTGATCCTATGAGTCATGCCATTTCGAACAACTTCAAGCCAAGCTCGCTGGCCAGCTTCCATAGGCATGGTCTTGAAGTTTATAATTACATCTTCTCCATCAGTTGGGTCGTTGGGAATCCTTTGGGCAGTGTATGCTGCGTTTATATATGGATCATCTATTCCAAATGGTAAGTGCTGGATCTTCCGCATGAAAACTTCAACTCCCTTTATTCAGATATCTTGCTCTTTAACAACACTGCTAAGTCATTTAAAGCTTCTTCAGGACTTTTCATCCCGAATTTTGCTGCATCGATTTCTTTATTCACAACATCTGCAAGGGCACTCCAACCTTTAACGACAGGTGGTACGATAGCCCATTCAAGAGAATCAAAAATGGCTTTTTTGTTTCTCGGTGCGACATCACTCTTGAGGAACTCACTTATGAGATCAGGATCCTTGACTGCTGGCAATTCCCAACCTTTTTCAATTCTTATTTTTACGCTGTATTCATCAGTGGTAAGGAATTTTAACCATTTCCACACTGCTTCTTTGTGTGGAGTGCCCGCAGAAGCAACAACTGCATTCGCGAAATAATGAGTCGCCTTTGTGGACATTCCGGGTTCAACTTCTATATCCCATTCAAATGGTGCCTCTTCTCTAAATTTGTTGAACAACCATATTCCCGTATGGACCATTGCGAGCTTTCCCATGACAAAAAGATCCTCTGAACTCAGGCCGGCAGCTTCTTCTTCCGACGGCATGATTCCGTATTTTGGTTTGTCTATAAGCCATTTCAGTGCGTTTACTCCAGCGATATTATTTACTGTGACTTCATTTTCGCTGTTGAATATTGCTCCTCCATTCTGAGCGATAACTTTGTAATATTCCCAGAATTGTATTGGCTGATAGACTCCCCATATTCCCTTTTCTTTGTCCGTTAATTTCACAGCAGCATTGAATTCATCAATCCAGCTCCAATCAGGTGAAGGATACTCTACACCCTTTTCGTCGAAGAGTTCCTTGTTATAGAAAAGAACCACTGTGGAAAAGCTTTCAGGGAATCCGTACTGTTTACCTTGGTAAGAAAAAGCGTTATAAGCCTTTTCGGAAAACACTTCAGCTGCTTTGAACCGGTAGCTTTCGTTTAATCCGTCCAGGGGCATTAGAAGTCCATCTGCTGCATATTCCACAAAATTCTCGTAGTTGATCTCGAACGCATCAGGTGGAGTTCCTCCTGCAAACATCGTGGACAACTTCAAAAAATAGTCGCTCCATGGTACAAATATCAGATCCACCCGTATTCCTGGATTCTGCGCCTCGAAAGCCTTGGCGATTTCTTTCAAAGTTTCTTCATGATTTGGGACAGCTGAGAATGTCATGTAACTTATCTTTGTCGCCCCAAGAGCTACAACCAATAATGACATTACAAGCGCCAAAAGAAGAACTTTTCTCATACCTCACACCTCCTGTTTGATTAACCCTTTAATCCTGTTGCTGAAATGCCCTCAATAAACCACTTCTGAGCAACGATATAAACAATCAAAATGGGAATAATGCTTACAACAGTACCGGCACTGACTAAATTCCACTGTGTTGTCCATCTTCCTTGCAAGCTCGCTAACCCAAGTGGGATTGTCATCATTTCTTGAGTAGTAGTCACAATCAGTGGCCAGAGATAATCATTCCAGGAATCCATAAATGCAAAAATAGTCAATGTCGCTAATGCCCCTTTATTAAGTGGAAGAATAATCTTCAAAAAAATCGTGATGTGATTTGCGCCATCCATCGCTGCTGATTCATCATAATCTTTTGGAGTGGATAGAATAGACTGTCGAAGCAGAAAAACCCCAAAAGCACTAAAAACCTTGGGGAGAATTAAACCTTGATATGTGTTGATCCAACCAAAACTTCTAACTATAAGGTATAAGGGAATAGCTTTAACCTGAAAAGGAAACATCAACGTGGCTATATAGAACATAAACAGTAATTCTTTACATTTAAAGTCAAATCTCGCAAAAGCATAAGCCGCCATGGCTGCAACAACAACCTGGAGAAATACAGTTGAAAAGGTAACCAGAAAACTGTTAAACAGAAATCTCCCAAAGGGATATTTGTTAAAAATCGTTGTGTAGTTTGAAAAAGATACCTCATCTGGTAGAAATTCGGGAGGATATTTAAGCGTGGCATATCTGGTCTTTAGTGATGTAGATATTGTCCATACTAAAGGGAGTAATGTGGTTATTGCAAAAGCAAATAGCAAAACATACAGAACAATCTTTTTTGCTTTCATGAATAAAACACCCATTTCTTTTGATATCTGTTTTGTAGAAAAGATATGCCAAAGATTAACGCAAAAAGAATCCAGGACATTGCCGCAGCATATCCCATTTTTGAATAACTGAAAGCATTTCTATAGATTCGCTCAACAATAACGGAAGTAGCTCCCGCAGGTCCTCCGTTTGTCATTATCCATACCTGATCAAAAATCTGGAACGAATTGATAAGCGTGATCATCAAAGCAAAAAATAATGTTGGGGTAAGCAATGGTAAGGTGATTCTCCAGAACTGTTTCCAGGGTGTAGCTCCATCTATTACTGAGGCTTCGTATAAATGCTTTGGTATGTTGCTAAGACCCCCAAGAAGAATTACCATGATAAATCCAACATCTTTCCATACACTGGCAAAAACAATGGCGGTCATAGCCCACTTAGGATCAAAGAGCCATGCAGGACCCTGAATACCAAACCATGAGAGAATTTGATTTATAAAACCGTACTTCGGATTTAGCAAGCCTTTCCAAATAAGTGATACTGCGACCCATGAAGAAATAACCGGAATGAAGAAAGATACTTTAAAGAAATTTTGAAACTTAATCTTTTTATTAACCAACAAAGCTAAAATCATTCCGCCGATAATAACTAATGGAACATACATCAAAATATACTGGAATGTATGCCACACAGATAACCAAAACTCTTTGTCATGAAATAGATTTGCATAGTTACCCAGCCCTATCCACACGGCAGGAGTCCTTATGTTCCATTGCATAAAGCTCAGCACTAATGAATAGGTTATAGGAAGAATCTGGAAAAGAAACAGGAATATCAAGCTTGGAGTCAAAAAGAAGATAAGGTATTTTAAATCTCCTTTTCTTTTCACTGAGTTCACCGACTTTCATTGTGAGAAGTAGTGAGAAAAAGATTATCCATAAGTACAAAAATTACCCCAAGGTTCCATGCTACTTCTCCCAGGTCGTCAACATTAAACATAACCTTTTCCCCCAATTTCCCAAACGCATTTTTCCGGGCATATTGGATAGCTTTGTTGAGAAATTTTTCCTGAAATTCGAGGGCTTCGCCACCAATAAGCAGATAATCTGGAGCCAACATATTTATAATGTTCTTCAGAGCTATACCAACAAGCACAGCATACTCTTCAAAAACACGGTTAAACGCGTTTCTATCCCTTTTCAACGCTTCCCTTAAATACTCAATCTCAGAGCTCTCTGATTGATTAACTGATTTGTATAGCTCTTTAAGTTTTTTGCTTTCGGTAATAGAGCTTATTTTTTTTGCTAATGCCTCGAACGAAGCTTCGGCTTCAAGGCAGCCATTGCTTCCGCACGTACATTTTGCACCGTCTTTGACGACGGTCATATGGCCAATCTCCCCGACACCGCCCTTTGCATTGTGAATTTTCCCGTCTATAATCAGGGCACCACCGATCCCAACACCAAGCGTAATCACAACGGTGTTAGAGTGGTCTTTCGCTTTTCCCAACCACAAATGACTCATCGCGAATGAATCGACATCGTTCATCACAAGAACTTCACATTTAAATACTTCCTTCAATAGAGAAGCAATCGGCACATCTCTCCAACCTAACAAAAATGAATCCCGCACTATTCCTTCTTTCGAATCAACAACACCAGACACAGCAACACCTATGCCAAGTAATCTTGCATGTTTTTTTCGCCTGCACTTATCCCAACAATTTTTAATTACATTGACTATTACCTCAGGATCGGAACTTTCTGTTTCACATCTGGTGCTTTCAACAATCATGCTTGTAAAGTCTGTTATAACCAGTTCAACATATCCAACTCCGATTTTCACTCCAAGAAACTGGCCAAATTCGGGATTAAGAGAAAGCAATATAGGTTTTCTTCCACCTGAAGATTCAGCAGAACCTGCTTCAAGTACCATACCTTTGTTTATTAGTTCTGCTGTTATCTTGGTTACTGCTGCGGGACTGAGCCCGGTAAATTTTGCTATGGATGCCCTATCAATCTTTTTGTGTTCATAAATAGTCTTCAGTATCAATTTTTCGTTAATTTCCTTAATTAGATCCTTCGAACCTCTTCTCTTCACGTCATCACTTTCTTTCTTCAGTGAATTAACTATCTTCATTATAAATGTTGAAAGGCCCATAACAATACCCGGTGAAAAGGCATTATCAGGGATTAGAAGGGATGGATAACGAATATAGTCATTCATTCCTCAATTTTGTAGAGTTTTCAAAGGATTTCTAAGCTAACTCTAAGGGAGGTCTAAGTTTGTTCTAAGGAAGAGCCTCTATCATAGTGGTGAAGATCAACATTCCCCAACGGAGGTGGAAAACATGAAAAAGGGTATCATTGTAACGACATTAGTGGCAGTTCTCGTTCTCAGCGTCAGTATCTTCGCTTTCGGTCCACACTGGAACGACCAGGCAGCACCGGAGACGAGGGGCAACATGATGTACAGGGCCAACGAGGACTTCGAACCTCTCCATCAGGACTGCGACGACATCTATTCCAACGGTGAAGACACTACAATAGAAGGCACCATCATCGAAGTCGAATACATGCCCATGGAAATCGAAGTGGAGACGGCAGACGGTATCGTGGAAGTACACACGGGCCCCATCTGGATGTACTCTGGCATAGAGTTCGCAGAGGGACAGAGTGTCGTTATCGAGGGTAAGCTCGTGACGGTCGATGAAGAGAGCTTCGTGGTACCTTCGAAGATAACGATAGACGGAACGGAGATAGTGCTGAGGACAGACGAGGGCTTCCCTGCCTGGATGAGAGGCGGGATGATGAATCAGGCACAATCCCACGGCAGGAGCCATGGAGCGAGAGGCAATTTCCAGAATGCCCCCAGAGGCAGAGGGAACTACCAGAATGCACCAGAACAGGGTAACTTCAGGAACGCACCAGCACGTGGCAATTTCGGCAGCAGAGGCAGCTACGGACCTGGAAACTGTCAGAGATAAACCCCATACACCCCCCCAAATAAAAACGGGAGCGAAAGCTCCCGTTTTATTTGTGAAGGGGGTTTTCATTTATGCATTTCGAAGCCCTTTCATTTCTCTGGATCAATATCGTTATTTTCTCCTGTCAACTTTTTCCTGTACTCGTGCCAATCACTCATGAATCTCTCAATACCAATATTTGTGAGCGGATGCTTAAAAAGTGCTTCAAGTGTTTTGAATGGGGTAGTAACGATATGCGCACCAATGAGGGCGGCTTGCACAACATGCATCGGATGGCGCACACTCGCAACAATCACTTCTGTCTTAAACCCATAGTTATCTATAACCTTCATGATTTCCTGGACTATCTTCATCCCATCATTTGAAATATCATCCAGCCTGCCGACAAAAGGACTGATATAAGTTGCCCCTGCTTTCATGGCAAGAATGGCTTGTGAAGTGGAAAATACTAGGGTGACGTTGGTTTTTATTCCCTCATCACTCAAAGTTTTAACGGCTTTAACACCGTCAGGGGTCATGGGAATCTTAACAACTACGTGTTCACTCAGCTTCGAAAGCGCTCTTGCCTCAGAAACCATAGAATCATAATCGAGACCTGTAACCTCAGCAGAAACAGGGCCTTTCACAACTTCACAAATTCGTTTAATCCGTTCTTCAAAAACCGCTCCTTCCCTTGCGACGAGCGTGGGATTGGTTGTCACACCGTCGATGATTCCCCACTCAACAGCTTTCTTGATTTCGGCCAGATTAGCAGTATCCAGAAAAATCTTCATTGCTCCATCCCCCTCTTTATTTCACCTTAGCCAAATTCAATAGCAAAAAGACCACGATGAGCTCATTTGTTTTGGTTCAATACTTACTTATTTGTTTCCATTAATATTATAGTATCCTGAGGTGATAGAAGCGAAATCAATTACAATAGGTATATTCCAGTTATCAAGTTGATTAGAAATAAACGAACTGATTCTTACTCACAGCAGCAGCGAAATGAGCACAATAGTCATACCAATAAGCTTCATCAGTCCAAATCCTTCCGATAGGAACACGACAGCAAATATTGTTGAGACAATTGGTTTTAGATAGAAGATTCTACTTGCTGTTGCAGCACCGAGGATTTCCATTCCCTTGAAAAAGGTGAGATAGGCGACACTGGTGACCCCTATTCCAAGATAAAGGACGCTTAACCAGCCTGTCAGAGAAAACTCTGGAAAGACAAATCTATTTGTGGCGATCAGCAACAAAGCATATATAAGACTGGAAAAGAAAATGGAATAGGCGGTGCTCACAAGAGCTCCGTGCTTCACGAGGAACCTTTTCATGATTACAGAATATAGTGCAAAAGTAATGGATGCCGACACGCCAAAAAGTATACCCAAGATGGTATCCCCGGCTATTCTGCCATAGGCAAAGATGATTATTCCAATAAGCCCAAGCAAAATACCGAAAAACTTCCTTCTGGTTAATCTCTCTCGCGCTATGAAAGCAAAAAGCGACACAAACAGTGGATTGGTGGATACAAGGGTGGCAGCAGTTGAAGCATTTCCATATTTCACAGACAACTGTAACAGCGTCATGGAAACAATGGAGTTCAGAGAACCAAGAGCAGCAAGAAGCAGGATTTCTCTAAAAGCGAGCCTCTTTCTCACAAAGAGTAGAAGGAACAAACCTCCGAGGAAGAACCTCAAGAAAGTAAGAAAAAATGGGTCAATAGACCCCATAAGGGGTTTTGATACAACTTCCATGGAAGAAAAGAACAACAGCGTTATTGCGAGGAACAGATACGCCACGCGATCACCCTTCAGATTTTAGTCAATTTGGTTTAATTATACAGGCACAAGACTGCGATTGTCTAATTGAGTTCAACAAAATAGACGCTTGTCTTTTCTGATTTAATCATTATTTTGCAAACGATCTTGTAATCTGCACCATCTTGTCGTGGGAGTAGCAAAGGATATGGGATATACCTATCCCGTGAGACTGAACAGCAGGATATCAAAATACATCGTAGCGATCAAATACTAAATAGAAATGCTACGAAGAGGCCAAGTTTTAATCTTACTCCGCCACGCGAGCAATCACTCTGGCGATGGAAGAATCGGCTTTTATTCTGAGCGGAAGGGCTATCACTTCAAAGGCATCTACGCCAAGCAGTTTGTCGAGATTTGTAAGGTTTTCGGCAATGAGTACACCGCCTGCAAATAGTATTTTGTGAATTTCGAAGGGGTACCTGTCTGGGGAGGGTGAATCAAGCCCCAGTATTTTGATTCTTCTTTCTACGAGAAATTCTGCAAATTCCTTTGAAACAACAGGATTATTTAAGAAATATTCTTTTGTCCCGAAGCTTTTGTCGCGCCCGGTATGGAGAAGAAGGATGCTTCCCTCCCTTATAGTAGACTTATACTCTTCTTTAAGCTCTATCACCTCCTGGTTCCTAACATCCAGCACAACGCCTTCCCCGATCAGGGTTTCTAACGGGAAGTCCAGAATAAGCTTTTCACAATTTGTCATGTGCATAGGGCCATCGATATGCGTACCACTGTGCATACTTATTTCAAGCCTGTGGTTGTTGTAACCGTCTTTGTCAAGTTGTCTTGACCGCCGTAGAATCGTCTTGTCATCGCCGGGATATACAGCCATTCCATTTTCGATAATTCTCGTCAAATCTATGAATTTCGACATGTTCCCCCTCCTCAAGAGGTTTTGAAATCACTTCCATAGAAGAAAAGAACAACAGTGTTATACCAAGATAAAAATAAACCATGCTACCACCTTTGCATGATTAAATGCTTCTATTATAGAGCATCAAAAAGATAGCGGGAAGCTCTCCACCGGTACGGGTACGAAATTGCCCTCTTCGCAGTAGAAGAGTTCCTTCACATCCAGGGACTTTATGATTCTAAGAGCTTCAATGAAGCCCTTTCCGAGATCTTCTATTCTATGAGCATCTGAGCCAATAGTCAGATACTTTCCGCCAAAGGAAAGATATCTTTCGATAATCCAGCGCTGCGGATGTGCCTCTTTGAATTCCTTTCTCAATCCGGAAGTGTTTATTTCAAGCCCCAGATCCTTTCTTACCAAAAGTTTTAACAACTCGTCCAGTAGCGGAGAGGGCTCGAGAGGGACATAATCGGGGAGGTAACGCCTCAGGAAATCGAGATGCCCGAAAAATCCGGGAAAATCAAGAGTTTCCACAGCCGCAATTGATTCTTCTAAATAGGCTTTCCACAGTTTGCTTGGTTGGGTAACATCTGGAAAATTCGGGCCTTCGTGAATTGAGTAGATGAAATAATCAAAAGCCCCATTCAAAATGGAGTTGTCTGTATAGCTCTGAATACCGAGTTCTACGGCTTTGAGCACTTTGAGAGGATATTCCTTCGATACTCGTTCTATCTCTTCGAGGTAGAGCAACGGATCACCGAAGTTGTCCCCTTCTTCCAGTGTGGGGCCAAGTTCGTAGTGGTCGCTTATACCGAGTATTTCGACACCCTTTTCCGCAGCCGCTTTTACGACTTCTTCAATAGTTGGTTCAGCATCTGGTGAAAAGCGCGTGTGCACGTGAAGATCTATCATAATTCTCCTCCTGCTATCGGTTCATTTATAGTTATCATAACCTATTTTGTTTCATAGAGGAAATACTGCCATACAAACCTCTATTTCTTTCGATGCTAAAATTGAGAAAAAAGTAAGGAGGGATTTTGTGAGAAGCTCTATCGAATGCATTCCTTGTAATATCAATTCTCTGATACGCATTTTAAAGAAAGCAAACATCGATTCTAAGAAACAAGAAGAAGCCGTGAAAAGCTATATGAACAGGTTGTTGAAGCTTGAAACCTTTGAAATGACCCCTGTACACATGGGGAGAGAGATTAAAGACGTTATAATGAATTTCTTTGGTGAAGTGGACCTCTACCGCGAGATAAAAGACTCTGCTAACAAGCTACTGCTTTCTATGTATGACGAGCTGAAAACTGAGATCCTGAAATCACCTGATCCTATTGAAACAGCATTGAGATTCTCAGTTGCCGGAAACATCATAGATTTCGCGCCAGGACACCAGATAGACATTATGAAGACCCTAAAAGATTCCACTGAAACAGCTTTTGCAATAAACCATTTGGATAAGCTTATTGAAGAGTTGAGAAGAGCTAAGAGCGTTCTTTTGATAGGAGACAATTGCGGTGAAGCTGTTCTGGACAAGTTATTTCTCGAACTGATCGATGTACCTGTCAAATATTATGCTGTGAGAAGTGCTCCCGTGTTGAACGATGTTACCCTTCGGGAGGCAAAACTCATAGGTCTCGATAAAGTGGCGACAGTTGTTGAAAGCGGTTCCGATGCACCGGGTACACTGCTCGATAGGATCACTCCGCAGTTTAAAGAAATCCTGTACAGCTCCGAAGTTGTCATTTCCAAGGGCCAGGGAAATTTTGAAAGCCTGAGTGGACTCGATCGAGAACTATACTTTCTCCTCATGACGAAATGCGAAGTGGTCAGTGGGTATATTGGTGTCTCTAAAGGTAGTTTTATAGCTCTAAAGAGCGGGGAAACAAGGACTGAACAAAAAAGTCTATAATGGAAGAACCAGAAGGAGTGGGGAAATGGATTATAAAAAGTTTGAAAGAACACTGGATGATGTCGTCGAGACCCTGAAAAACGCCAGAATCTATGGAAAGAAAGCAGCCCTTTTGATTGGCACGGGTTGTTCGGCTCAGGCAGGTATTCCGACAGCTGAAAAGTTTGTGGATATTATCAGGAGAGATCGTCCCAAAGACTATAACAGAGCGCCAAAAAAGAACTATTCGGCCTGTATGAGTGAACTCGCTCCCGGAGAGCGTCGCGATTTGATAGCCAACTTCACTGAAGAAACAAAAATCAACTGGGCTCACATCATCATGGCACAGCTCATGAAATCAGGATATGTAGATAGAATCCTGACCACAAACTTCGATCCGCTATTGATAAAAGCCTGCGCTCTGCTGAATGAATTCCCTGCTGTCTACGACCTCACAGCCAGCAATAGTTTCAAACCAGATTACATCCCGGAGAAATCCGTGTTTTACCTCCACGGCCAGAGAACGGGCTTTGAACTTATAAACACTTCTGAAGAATTCACCGAGCATTCGAAAAGGATAAAACCAGTTATTCAGGACACTGGCCGGGGCAGAGTGTGGATCGTCGTGGGATACAGTGGCAGGAACGATCCTGTATTTGATATCCTCGCCAGTTTTCCAAAATTCGATTATAGACTTTATTGGGTGGGGTATAGAGACAAACCAGCAGAAGAGCACATTCAAGAAAAGCTTTTGCAGGAAGGGAAATATGCTTATTTTGTCAGGGGGTACGACGCCGATGGCTTCTTTGTAAGTCTCGCGAGAAAGCTTGGTTGCTTTCCGCCCGAATTCTTGAACAGACCTTTTTCCTTCTTGAAGACGCTATTTAACAACCTCGCACCCTGTGAATGCATTGATGATGACGAAGACATCGGTGTTGAAGATGTTCTGAATAAGATTAACGAGGCTATCGAGCTGTTTGAAAGCCGAAACGATGGGTGATTACATTTACGCAGAGGTGAAAATTCGCGCCTGTTCTCATGCCGGGGCATATAGTGCAACGATTTAGTGAACCCCCGCGGTTTCGCTTGGTGGAGCTGTTGCGGAGAAGGAGATTGAAGAAATTTCATGAATTACATTTTCGAGCTCCCCGGTGATAATGGTAATTGTTGCCCCGTCGCTGAGCATAACGATGTTTCCCAGCTCGTCAGTTCTGAGTAGTTTTATGTTCAATTCCTGTAGCTTTTCGATAGTTTCAACTGCCGGATGTCCAAAGCGATTACCTTTCCCAACACTTGCCACAGCCCATTCCGGTGAAATGGCTTTGAGGAACTCCATGGATGAAGAACTCTTGCTCCCGTGGTGCCCGAGTTTCAGGACTGTTACATCCAGATCGTACCCTTTCTGGAGCATTTCCCTCTCTGAAGTCACTTCGGCATCCCCGGGAAAGAGGAAGGCTATTTTGTCATAGCGAAGAAGCACCACCACACTGTAATCGTTGGCGTTGTCATACTCAAGGCTGTTTGGTGCAACGATCTGTAACGTCACTAAAGAACCAAAGGGGATATAATAACCACCCAGAGCCGGAGTAATTTGAAGGTCATTGTTAAGTATAGCTTCAACTACGTACCTGAAGGCTTTTGTATCTTTAGCATACAGCGGAATATAGATCCTGAAAAAACGTTTGAAGCTGTCAATTATTTCATCGAGGCTTCCGATGTGGTCGAGATCCGGGTGCGTTCCAATAAGAATATCGATATTCGAAATCCCAAGGGTCTTCAGATACTTCATCACTGTTTCGAATTCTTTGTTGAGCCCCGCATCTATTAGCATAGTGCTCCCCTCAGGAGAGATGACCAATGTACAATCACCCTGCCCAACATCTATAAAATGCACCTGTAACAAAGGTGTACCTTCAGAAGTGAGTGATGGAATGGTTTCAGTTGCAGATTCTGAGAGAACTATAACGGCTGTAAGAAGAAATATCCAAATGAGGAGGTTCCTCATTTTTCCATCTCCTTATCGGAAGCATCAAACATATCCACAGTCAATAGCGTCCCGGAAGATAACGGGATTAATAGGGAATCATTTCATTCCTATTCCCATTGCCTGTAAGAGATTCGACTCCGGCGTACCGAAAGGCATGTCTTCGTTTCCATACAGCCTTTCGTCATAATAATTCCTGCTCCTGAAGCCGTAGCTTTCACCATACCATCCAGAAGTGCCGGCTGCGCTGTTGTCTCTGGACACCATAGTTCCAAAAATATGTCTGTACCCCATGTTTACATTGTATTTGTAGTATTTTTCTATATTTATCTCTCCTCTATTTCCCTTTCCAAAAGCGAATATATTGGATGTTAGCTTAATGTTTTTTATCCTCATCCTGTCAGCGTAAGTAGCTGCATAGGGAAGGTAGATGTTTCCATTGGCAGCAACCAGATTCAGCATGTCATCCAGACTCACTGCGTACGCTGAGTCATTCGGGTCATAGTCGGGATCAAAGGCTTCTCCGGGTTGATCCACATAACTCATAAAAGTGCTATCTGAGAGCAAGTCGTGGTAAATTATGTCTCCATTTGTGGCAATGTTCCCGTTTTTGGATAGTATAGTGAATTTGCCTTCTATAACCGTCGCTTCCCTGCCAAGCGTTTTCCCTACTCCATACTTTATTCCCGAACCACCGATGCTTATGTTGTTGTCCACTATCATTAATCCTTTGTGAGTGAGCATTACTGGCGTCGCTGTAAAGGAAGGGTATATTAACTCATCCTCGGAATTTACCTTGTATGTGACCACAGAATCGAAGGATTGCTTATCGAACTCTTTAGGGTCTGTGATTACGTAATAATCCACGCTCGCATTATAAGTCGAGCCCTTTTTGCTACTGTACCCGGATAATATCTCCCAATCGCTCCAGTCACCGTAGACCCAATCACCCCACGTTTTAACTTTCACTGGTACGGTAACGGTAAAATTCTTTGAAGTATAATACGTTTTCGTCCTTTTAATCCACTTACCTTTTTTATACCGCCACTTCCACCATTTTAAGGTTACTTTCACGTTTTTAGTTGTTTCTATGTACTCAATTGCCTCTCTGGTTGCAGTTCTTGTTCTCTGCCTGAACTGCCCGGAACCACCTATGGTTATTTCCCTTGGCCAGGAAATTTTCAGGACAGAGTATTCTTTCAAAGGTGAAAGGTTCATGCTAGTTGCCAGAAGGGTCTCAACTTCACTTCCTGTAAGGACATCAGCACTTACACTCACGCTTGAAGCGAAATCTTTTACCGTGGTCGAACCTGTCTGCTGAAGCTGGGTGATAGTCTTTTTCTGGGAAGTAACCACAGTGGTATTTGGAAAATTGATAATAGCATCGTATTCAAGCCATTTCTGAACCTGAGCTTCTGTGAGGGGATTTGTATTTAAAGGTACCCCAATCTGCTTTTTCACAGATAAAATGTAGTTGTTTTTACTGTTCAGCCAAGTTCTAACTTCGGGCACAATTGATAGAAGAACATCATTAATATCGATGGTGCCTGTAATGTTCTCAATGGTTTCCGTTTCACTGATGCTGCTACCTGTGCCGAGGGATCTGGTGGTATCTTCGAATTTTATGCCGTTGCTGACGTAACTCTCCTGGAGCCCGCTCGTCGCATGATAGGAAGCGTCTAGTATGTCTTCGAGATGCGTTATGTTAGAAAAGTTCTGAGTATAATAGGTCTCCATTTCAGAAAACCTGGTTTCCAATCTTGCCATCATGTCCTGATCGACCTTCCGGACACCTCCCGGAAGGAACCAGGGAAGATATTTAGCGTTAAAGTCATCGGAATATCCATTGGGCAAGAAATCTTTGACCGACCCGTTCACATACAGGTAACTTCCTTTGGTGGTGATTGTATTGGCCTCAATAACGTTTTTGAACCCATCTACATATATCCATGTAGCATCCCCGGTGTTATAAACTACATAGTTCTTATTCCCGAGATTTGTTTCGTACTTTCCATCCCCGTCCTGATCTACCCTAATCTGTTTTCTTGGCTTTTCCAGCGCTGGATTCAATTGCAGGGAGAAGTCCCATGTTTCGTACCAAACTTCACCATTGAATACAGGACCGTAAGCGTTTATATTCGATTCATCAGGTGGTATCGTCATAACTGCCCTCAATCCACCGTTTCCCACTCCGGCTGATCCAAAAAATGTAGGTCCATACAAAACAGAACCGGGAAACCACATGGCCGTGGTGTTGCTTTTGAGTTCAAACCTGCTCCAGTTACTGAAATATTTTGAACCAACGAGCCCCCAGAGATATGTGGTTGCTTTTTTGGATTTCACTCTCACCACAGTCAGAAGGGTGCTGGGAAAATTTTTGTGTGGAATCATTACCAGTTTTACGTCCAAACCTTTCGCAAGTCTGGAAAAAAGGGCTTCGAGATTTGCTCCGGGTATGTAAAACACGCTGTCACTGAACTCGTTGAAAAGTTCCTTCCAACCTTGATTCTCCAAAGTGTCAGAACTAAAGGATTTCAAAAACTCTTTATAGAAAGCCGGTGTTGTCGCGGCTTTAGTGTACTCGGGATAATTGCTCAATACCAATGAACTGTTATCCATGAACTTCTTTTGAATATAAGAATAATTGGTGAAGAAGACATTGCCTGCATACAATTGCAGTTCAGCTTTATTTATTCTATTGAATAATAGTTCCATCTTTTGAGAAGTTGTGTTTAAAAGCGTAAGAGCCATTAATGAGATAAATACCATCAAAATGACGGAAAGGGGTAGAACCAGTCCACTTTTTCTCATATAAGTACCCCCTTCAATGCCATGAAACCAGCGGCTTTACGGCAAGATACACTTCATTGTTTTTTGCAATGGTGAGCTGCCAGAATTCCAGTACATCTGATAAGTAGTCAATTATCTCACTTGATATTCCTTCATCTTTCAACTGCTGAAAAAAATCTTCTTTTTTCTCGTAAAGTGTCAGGTCAGTATATTGTGAAGGATCTCCTGCGCTATCAAAAGCCCAGAGAGCCGTTATTCCTCTTTTTACGTCGTTAAAATACGTCATCTTTGAGTAGGCTTTGTTCAGCGCAGAATTGACGGATATGTAGATTTGAGAAACGAGGACAATCATTACTGTAACCACTAGCAAGGTGATCATCATTTCTATTAAACTAAACCCATTTTTTCTACTATCCATAGCTATCACTCCAAAAAAAGGGATGAAATATCAACGCATGTTTATAAGAAAAACTGACGATTCATGTACAAGCTTGGATTTGCCGCCCTGTTTAATAGTAATCCTGTAATTTACACTCCTTGCCCCAAGGGACGTGAATTCGATTTCTAGATCTTCCAATGGTGATGTGGCCATTATAATCTTCGCACCCGCTGGTTCAAGGGTTTTTACAGTTTCAGAGGAAAAATCTGATGCCTGGAAATTCTTTTCCCAGACCTTTATCTGCCCATCTTTGAAATACACTTGTTTAGTGATTTTTGTCTTAGTAAGTGGAATGAAAACCGAATACCGTAACCCCTTATATTTTTCTTCACCCTCAAGTCTCACTAGTTTAATGTATTTAATATCAGGTCCAGCTTTTAAAATCTCTGCTTGAAGAATATTGTTGGCAGAAAACAACCTGCCATAAATATCAACTCTGTTGAGGAACTTTAATGAGTTCCCCGTTGTTCTGGTATAGAGGGATATTATGGCTATAAAAGTTATGGAAAACACTAGTAAAGTTACAAGAATTTCTGTAAGCGTGAAACCTCTTTTCTCATGTCTACTCACAGTCATCATCCTACACTAAAATTAAATGCAAAAATATGCCATAATCATTGCATAAATAAATCCTCTAAAGTGTCATTATTACCTTCTTCAACACGTTTTCTAACAGCTATCTCGATCTTCTCGACATACCAACATAAGAGCACTCACGGGCTCGAAATCTCGTACTATGTCTAAATCTATAATATCTTACTTTTGATTCAGACATTAAATTTATAGTATTCGATCAAACACCACCTACGATCGGATTCGCTATTTATCGATTCCTTTTATATTTTTATTTTATCCAATTCAACATTCATTTACCAAACAAAATTAAAAAGTTTGGAATCTTTCTTGAAGTTTTTCAGCATATTTCTTCCTAAGAGGTCTATTATAGGTTTACTATATTAGAGCAGATCGAGTACTTCTTTCAGCACACAAATCTCTTTAAGAGCAGTCTATAACCGATCTTTTCGCGGCTCTTTCTCAATATTCTGGTGTCTACTGAACAGCTTCCAGTTCAGTAATGTTATAGCCAAGTCCATTGGGCATCTGCATTTTGAAGTATATCAGTCTCCCGGTAGCGATATCATATACGTAGTCCTGAACAAAATTATCTCCTGCTTGCTCGATGATCACTACCAATAATCCGCTACCAAGCGCACCCTTGAAAGTCACTGATGTCTTTATCCTCGTGATTTCATCATAGTCGAGGATGTGACCCTGTTGAAGCATATTTAGGGCGGTTATTGGCATCCACATAGGTCCATTAAGTTGTGCCGTTCCGCAGACATTGTATATTTCCGAAGGGAGGGACCCATACTGGGAGACAGTAAGTTTCAGCAAATCCCAGTTCTTGCCGGAGGATACCTTTGTAACCTGCACTTGAAGAGGTAGGGTGGTCGGGGGTGTTCCAGGAATATTAACAGAAACTGCACCACTATAACGTGTAGGTGGAGCTAGTCCAGCCTCTCTGGAAACGCCTTTCCACGGGAGATTAAGTTCTCTGCTTGATATCAGCTGAAGGTGGCTGGATTGGACGTTTCCGCCTGAGGGCACCTTCAGTTGAGAATAAAGAAGGATACCAGTTTCTTTTTCATAGGTGTATACATTCTTTCCGTTGTCTGTGGTATATTCGATCCTCACTGCCTGAACAGTTTTATCCCCTATTTGAAGTGGCATTTCAGCCGCAACAGAGTTGTCCGTCCGAAACCTGTCCAGATGGTTGAAAACAGCAGGGTTCATCCAGTAATCACTGAGTCCACATTTTTCTATCCCTCCAAATGCTATTGAAGGAAAGTACTGTCCATTCGATTTGAGATAGTAGGTCTGCAAAATCGCTACATTTCCCTCTTCAAGGGCAACAATGTCCACCTGAAGTATACCGGCACCGGATACAGAGTTTTCAGGCAAGCCGCCTCCGGGTTTGACAGTAGCAGTCAGCGCATAGAAGCTTATTCTCAAGCCTTCTTTCAGCCAGATTGGTGGACTGCTGGCAAGCTCTGGAAATAGAGGAATCCATGTGCTGTTCGAGAACAAAGAAAGGCCGATGAAGACAAGGAGTGCTAAAAACAGGAACTTCCTCATAATAATTCCCCCTCGAGTCAGTTAATTATATAACCCGAAGGGAAAAAGACAGTAGATTTGTGGAATCCTTCAAAAGGAATTCCCAAAAAACTTCTAAAACACGACTCCGTATCGGAATGAAAATAAAGAGACTCTTGAGTGTTGAGTTACGAAGAAACTTATTAGTCTTCATCACCCAGTTCGGGCGCATTCAAGGGACGTGGCTCGAGCTCGAGAGGTTGGATATTCGGTTCACTTTCTTCTATCCCAGATATTTCTTTAAAGCTACGTGCTTTCGGAAGGAGACGGCCTTCTAGCGAACCCACGGCAGTGTTGTACGCTTGTACGAGGGATTTCATCTTCTTCCCGACATTTTCCACTTCACCGAGAAATTTGCTGAGCCTCTTGTAGAGTTCCTTCCCTTCTTCAGCGATTCTCATAGCATTCTCTGTGAGCTGGAACTGCTGCCAGCCATAGGCCACTGATTTCAGCAGCGCAAGGAGTGTTATGGGGGTTGTTATGAGCACTTTCTTGTTTATGGCTTCTTCCAGAAGGGAGGGATCCATTTCAAAGGCTGTGCTTACAGCGGCTTCCATTGGTATGAACATTATCACGAAATCAGGAGATTGTTTGAACTGTTCCCAGTAGGCTCTAGCGCTGAGGCTTTTTATGGTATCTTTTACGCTTTTCACATGTTTCTTTAGCTTTTCGACTCTAAGGTTTTCGTCCTGAGTTTCCATTGCCTCAAGATAAGCATTGAGCGGAGTTTTTGCGTCTACAGGTATTTCTCCGCCTTTAGGCAGCTTTATAATCATGTCAGGTCTTCCCGATTCATTTGTTTGCTGCTCTTCAAAGTCTATATGTGCCGTCATGCCCGCGAGTTCCACAATACGACGTAACTGGTATTCCCCCCAGCGTCCCCGTGATGTCGAAGATTTCAGAGAGCTGTTAAGTTTTGTCAGCCCTGTTTGCAGCTCGTTATGGACTCTTGACAGTTCCTGAAGTTGTTTCTCCAGGCCACCATATGCTTTTTCGCGCTTATTCTCTATCTCAACGATATTCTTCTGGAGGGTATCTAGATTGTTTTTCAGCGGGTCAAGAAGCTTTTCCAGCTCGGTCTTCTGGTTTTCTATGAGGCCTTTCAGTTTATCGTTAGCCTGATTGAGAAAGTCTTCAGTGTTTTTTGCAGTCACGTCACTGGCGAGGGCTTTGAAGTTCTTTTCCAATTCGGCCTTTGCGGTTTCCAGCCAATTTAATTTTTCATCGAGGGATTTGAGCTGTTCTTCGAATCTCGCGTTTTCGATTTTCAGCTGTTCATTTTCGCTTCTGAGAACCTCTATATTGCCATTCAACTTTTCGTTTTCTTCACGTAAAAGCTCCAGTTTCGACTTCTCTGCGATGGTCTTTTTCAGTTCCCTGTAAAGTCTTGCAGCACTGATCGACAATATGAAAACAGTGACAAGTGAAATGAGAACAACAATCCAGCTCAGCACGACACACACCTTCCCTCTGAAACATCTCAATAGATTTTACCACTCGTGATGATTCACATCTTGCTCCTATAAAATTCCAGAGCCACTTCTTCCAGCGTCATTCTCTCCGGGGAAAAGTCAATAGCCTTGAGATATTCGTAGAAGTCCATGTCGTAATAGTAGAATGCTCTGTGTTCTTGAATGCTTCCATAAAATCTGTCGCGAAGAAGCTTAGCGAACCCCTCAACGAGGTTCTCTTCGCAAAAACCTCGCCAGGAATAGGAAGATTTGAGACCAGTGTCAGAGTTCCAGTATTCGTAGAAACCTGGATCTCTCTCCTTCAGCTCTTCTGCTAATTCTTTAAACTCTTTCGAGCCAGTAAAAGTCTGGAAAAACTCGTGAGTGTATTCATGCAAAGGAGTAAAAAATAGTTTTTCAATGGTGTCAACGTCCCTCTGGAGTGTGGATATCCTCAGCTCATCGAGTCTGAATCCATACGCGCCAACTTCTCTGAATGTATAGTAAAACAGACATTTGCTTTTTCCAAGTTCTATCCCGCTGTTTTCTGAAATGAACTCATACGGGTTTGGATAACTTTGCGCTTCTGCAGTCATTTCTTTGGCTATATCTTCGAATAGTGGCGCATTTTCTTCGAAGTAATCTTTGAAAAAATTCGTATAGTAATAT
The DNA here is from genome assembly GCF_001027025.1 of Kosmotoga pacifica. Classification (GTDB taxonomy): domain Bacteria; phylum Thermotogota; class Thermotogae; order Petrotogales; family Kosmotogaceae; genus Kosmotoga_B; species Kosmotoga_B pacifica. The sequence continues at coordinate 1,676,138 of NZ_CP011232.1, read as the reverse complement.
GGGAGAAGTTCACCAAGAGCTTCTCTGACGCTTGCCGGCAGATTGTTAGCACCTACAATAGCGCCCTTATAAACCTTTACAAGATCTTCCACAGTACTGTCATCGGAAAGCATGGTGGCTATGTTCATAAGGCGCCACGGATGGACATTTTGAAAAATAATTTCAAGATATTCTCGCATTTTCTGATTCATTGCGTTGTAGGTATCGAGTAACCAGAGATAGTGAGCCCTGGAAGCTTCACTTACTCCGGTATAATAGCTTGCCCATTTTTCCGGTGCCTCTACATTGGCATAGTACATTTCTTCCAGTGTGCTTATTATCGAATATTTCAATACCGGCGGCCTGACTTCGACTTCAGCTATGAGGATCTTTTCCATCGGACTGGTTATGAAGAGCGCAACACAACCACTGAGTATCAACATAAGAACCAGAGAGAAAAATAAATATTGTTTCATCCCATCCTCCTAACCGGACTCAGTCCTCAGCAATCTTCCAATACGCCCTTTTCATGCCATCACCGGGTTCTTCAAATCTCTTCCATTGAAAGCCTTTAGATATCAGAAAGTTATGAATTTCGTCGTCTTTATCGCTGTTTCCAGGAAAGAGTACGATCTGTCCCCCGGGCTTTGTTACTCTGAGCATTTCCTTATATTCTTCTTCGGGTTCGTCTCCGAAAACATGACCGCCCATAGTGATGTCGAAGAAGGCGTCTTCAAAGGGAATGTCTGTAAGCACACCATCGCACACATACAGATTATTCACATCGAGTCTCATCGCTTTTTCTTTCAGGTATCGCCTGAGGTTGGCAACTGGTTCGATAGCATAAACCACCCTTGCTTCCTTTGCCGCTACAAAGGTCAATCTTCCAGTTCCTGCTCCTATATCGAGTACCCTCCTGTCAGAAAAATTGACTATCGAGGTTAGTTCAGAATCGTCCCATTTCAAAAAAACGAGCTCATCGTAACGCTCCGGTTTGAATACGTATACAATCCAATCGTTTATGGCTTCCATCACGGTGATTTCAGCTTCTCTCGCCTCTTGAGGAGATGGCTCTTTGTCTTGCGTTATTCTCTCGAAAAACTCCCTTTTCTCCGGAGCCAGGTTGCAGAAATACCATTTCACTACAGGGTTTGCCGCAAGAGCTGTCCCAAGCGCTTCTTTATAATTGCTCTCTTTTGCAATCCAGAGGACATGCTCTTTTTCAAGCATAAGCAGCCAGTTGAATGAGAGTGCTTTGACATCAAGCCAGCCAAGCCCCATTAAATTTCACCCCACTTTTTTATACCTTTTTTCATAATAGCAAAATTTGCCACTCTTCTAAAACATCCGAAATCGAGACAGGAAGGATTAGAATTATCATATCACAGAGAGAAGGGATAATATGCTAAAGGCGGTCATAACCCTTCTTGTTCTGATATTCCTGTTGACACAATTCACAAGTGTCCTGGCGAATAGAACCTTTGAAGTCAATGTTGGAGCAGGATTTATGTATCTGTTATCGACTGAGATTATATATGCCTTTCCTGGTGGTCTCAGTCTCAGCACAAGGTTGGGACTTATTCCTCCCATCATTCCTGGTTCTATTTTTATGGTTTCTCTCGATATCGACGCAGGTTATCAGAAGAGGTTTGGAAGCTTCTACTACCGGCTCAGTAGCGGACTTATGGTGGTAACTGCTCTGGAGAGCTTGAGATTTAAGTTTATGCCAATGCTGAATCCGGAAATCGGCTGGTATTTTTCGTGGTTGAAAGTAAAATTGGGTGGAGCTATCGTTTATGATCTTGAAGGCAAGCAGCCTGCTTTTTTGCCTTACGTGAATCTATCACTGGTGTTTTAACCTTTTTCAGACTGACCAAGCCCCATGCTCTTTTTACCAAGGAGCTTTTGTTTCAGCTCATCGATTTTTAAACCGGTTTCTTCAGCAGCTATCTCCCAGATGTCTTTGCCTTCTTCCCGGGATTTTTTTATCCACCGCTGCACCCGCTCGTAGCCGTAAGCCGTTATCATAGGTGTAAAGACCGCTTCACTCTTGAGGAGATTTTCACGAGATTTCTCATTGTTAGCCTGAAGCTTTACGATATACTCTTTCAAACTCATGGCTGCGTTGGTCAGAAACCTGAGTGACTTCAGGGTATAGTGAATGATTAAGGGCACGAAAGCATTGAGCTCCAGGTTTCCCGAAGAAACGGCAAAATTTACTGCAACATCATGGGCCATTACGCTCATAGACATTTGAATTACGTATTCAGGCACCACAGGATTAACTTTACCGGGCATTATTGAACTGCCAGCCTGTACCTGAGGCAATTTCAATTCTCCTATGGCTGAGTTTGGACCGCTTCCCAGTAGTCTTATGTCATTGGAGATCTTGAGCAGATTCGTCGCAAGGGCTTTCAGCAGGCCATGAATCTCCGCGAAAACATCCATGTTCTGTGTAGCATCGATGAGGTTCTCCGCTTTAGCTATTCTTATTCCGGAGATGTTTCTCAGCTCATTGACAATAGAAAGCACATATTTCCTATCGGCAGCTACGCCCGTGCCAATAGCTGTTCCGCCAAGGTTCACCATACGAACGCGTTCTTCGACTTTGTAGAGTCTCCAGCGATCCCTGCTTATCGCCTCTGCCATCGCTCCAAACTCCTGACCGAGGGATATGGGAACAGCGTCCATCAACTGTGTCCTGCCGGGTTTCATAATACTCCAGAATTCTTTCTCTTTTATCTGGAGGGCTTCCTGAAGTTTCTCGACTGCGACAACAAGCTCTTTAAGCAAAACAATGACCGCCATTTTTCCGGCAGTAGGGAAGGTATCGTTTGTAGATTGATGCATGTTCACATCGTCCAGTGGATGTACCAGATATTCACCTTTCTTTCCACCAAGGAGTTCGGTCGCTCTGTTGGCTATGACTTCATTGATATTCATGTTTATCGACGTTCCAGCGCCACCTGAGAGAGGATCCACGACGATCCAGTCAGATAGTTGCCCGGCGATGAGTTCGTCGCATGCTTTACAGATAGCCTCACACTTTTCTTCCGTTAGAAAGCCGAGTTTACCATTCAAAGAGGCGGTGGCTTTCTTCACATAGCCATACGCCCTGATAAACTCTTCATCAAATTTTTCTCTGGTAATAGGGAAATTCTTCAGCGCCCTCTGGGTGTGAGCTCCCCAATATGCGCCTTCCGGTACTTCGATGTTTCCAAGGCCGTCATTTTCTATTCTCATACTCTCACCTGCTTTGTTCGTTCTCTGTCCACCGTTTGTTGTGATCCGCATGAAATTCGTTGTTGGTTGTTGGTTGTAGGTTGTTCGTTTCTTTTCCTTCACCTCAGACCCGCTTCTTTAAGAAAGTTTTTTCACGTACAACCAACAACCTACCACCTACAACGTTTCCCGATCTCGGTTCTAGAGATCACATAACCGCATTCTCCTCCACAAAGATCTGATGCGCCTCAGGGAATGGCCTTAAGACTCTTTCCAATATACCATGCAGGTATGAGATCACCACACCATAATTTGAAATGGATATGCCACGCCTTTTCGCTTCCCTGATCCTGCGCAGCATCATGGCTCGGGTGAGAGTACACCCCCCACAGTGAATGATGAGATCGACATTATCAAGATCTTTCGGGAATTCTTTTCCTGACTTCACTTCAAATTCAATCCCGCCCCCCACATGGTTTGTCAGCCATCGGGGTATTTTTACGCGCCCGATATCCTCAACAAGTGGCACATGGGAGCAAGCTTCCATTATCACTACTTTACTTTCCGGCGTCAGCTTTTCAATCTGCTTTACGCCCTTCACCAGCTCTATGAGGTCGCCTTTGTGTCTCGCTTCGAGAATCGAAAACGTTGTCAAGGGGATTTCTTCGGGGACATCAGCTGCGATCCTGCTTATGAGGTGAGAATCAGCAACCACAAGAGCAGGAGGTTCCTTTAGCTTTTCTAACGCCCACTTCAATTCCCTTTCTTTGACAACGACACAAATAGCTTCCCTGTCGAGTGTTTCCCTTATCGCCTCGACCTGCGGCATGATGAGTCGTCCTCTGGGTGCACCTAAATCTATCGGAACCACCAGTAAAACTATCTCACCACCATCAATAAGGTCGGAAAGCAGTGGAATATCTTCCTCTTTCGGGAGGGTGTTTGTGATCAATTCCCGAAGTTTTTCAACGCCTTCACCAGTTTTCGCCGAAACAGACTGATGCGGATAATTTTTAACGCGTTCCAACACTTTTGAGGTATCCCAGCAATTATCGACTTTGTTCAGTGCCACCACGAATGGGATATCCATTTTCTTGAAGGTACTTATAAGCCACTCTTCATAGTCGTCCCAACGTTCATCAACGACGAGGACAGCGAGATCTATCTTGTAAAGAACCTCTTTTGCTTTTTTCACACGCAGTTCACCAAGTTCACCAACATCGTCAACACCAGGTGTGTCCACGACAGTTACGGGACCTATAGGGTGGATTTCAAGAGATTTGTACACCGGGTCAGTTGTGGTACCTGGATATTCACTCACGATAGAAACATCCTGTCCGACAAGCACATTTATGAGACTGGATTTTCCGACATTTCTCTTACCGAAAAAGCCAAGATACTTCCTATATCCACCCGTTGTTAACATCGTTCTATCACTTCCTTTTCATGCCTTTCAAGTTGTCTGAGGACTTTAACACTGAGCTTGAATCCCATATTCTTCAACCGGCTGGCAGTCTTAAAAAACTCTACTCTGGCTTTTCCGGAATATATTGTGTAGTCTTTTCTGTACTTTTCAGGAGTGAAATTACACATTATGACGTTGCACCCCACCCTGAAACCTTCGAATTGTTTGTCTTCGTCTATCGTGCCCAGAGCAGTTGTTGCAGGCATAAAAACCCGCGGCATTGAAAGCCTGACTGCCGCGTACGTATTCAATGTTAGTTCAGGGTCTCCATACGGTAGACGTTCCAGAGGTGTTCCTTCTGCAGGAACAAATGGACCGAGGCCAACCATTTTTACACCAATGTCTCTCATGAATATGATGTCATTTGCAATGTCCTCAAGGGTCTGATCCGGCAGCCCTATTATATTTCCTGAACCTCCTACATATCCAATCGATATGATGTAGTCAAGTAAATCGATTCTGGTATCGAAATCATCATCGGGATGAACTGCCTCAAATATTTTCCGGTTAATGCTTTCGTGCTTCAACAAAACCTTCGAAGCTCCAGCATTTTTCAGCCTCAAATACTCTGATCTTGGTCGCTCGCCAATGGAGAGGGATACAGGTATAAAAGTGGATTTCCTTATGGTTGATACGATATATTCAAGCATCTCAATATCGTAATGAGGATCTTCGCCTGACTGAAGTATTATTGTGTCAATACCGAGTTTAGCCATATCCCTGGCAATGGAGATGATCTCGTCAGGTTCCATCCTGTATCGATGTATCCTGTTTTCGGCCCTTATGCCACAGTAATGGCAGTTTTTTCTGCAATAATTGGAGAACTCTATGACACCCTTGATAAACACCATGTCTCCAACATAATCGTGTCTAAAGGCATCCGCAAGTTCGAGAAAGAGTTTTCTCTCCTCTCCATCTTTTAGAGAAAGAAGGTAGACGAGCTCCTCTTTGGTGAGGTGTTTTTCTTCAATCGCCTTATTGGCAATTTCCGAAAGTTTCATCAGATTTTTTTCCCGGATCTTCTTAGCGACTTCAAAGCGTTTCTTTTCCATCATTTTCCTCCAGCAGGTCCCCAAGTTCTTTCAGGAGACTTTCCCTGATCTCGTCAGTAACGTTTTCCCCGAAGATGGCAAACTTTCCGAACGTTACAACTTTCTCCGGGGGGAGAAAATACTCCTCACCGTAGCCACCTATGTAAGCCCAACGCCGACCATGGCTTTCGGCTAACCACAACTTACAGTCTTTGGTTGAGCACTTCTTCAACACCTGAAGCACTTTAGAAATAAAGATCTCTCTCTCCATTATTCAACCTCTCATAATATTTCAAAAGGGTCTCTTTTATTCCTGGGTTATCTATGTTGTCGAGTTCTTCCTGTACACGTTTCATACCTATTTTCCTCGTCTCAGGGCTTGCATAATCGTTCAGGTACTCGGCAAAGGTCAGAATAGCATTAGGCTGGCAGAAACGTTTCACAAATCCAGGGATGGCGAACTCCATGAAGTGTTCACCTGTTCTGCCAAGGCGATAGCAGGCGGTACAGAAGGAAGGAATGTATCCGTCCTGAGCCAGCTCCCTTATGACCACATCAAGGGGACGTGTATCACCGAGGGTGAACTGGGATTTCTTGTAGGCCTCTTTGTCTTCCGTAGAATATGCACCCACACCTATATTTGAACCGGCATCTATCTGGGAAACACCGAGTTTTAACACTTCTCTCCTGACTTCAATGGGTTCGCGGGCCGTCAAGATGAGTCCAGTGTATGGAACTGCAAGCCTTATGACAGCGACGAGGTGTTTGAAGTCTTCATCTGGAACCATATGCGGTGGTTGTTCAGTAATTGGTGTACCAATGGCTGGTTCAATTCTCGGAAAGGAAATCGTGTGGGGTCCGACGCCGAAGCGTTCTTCGAGATGGATTGTGTGGTACAAAAGTCCCATCACTTCGAACTTCCAATCATACAGCCCAAAGAGGGCACCGATGCCAACATCATCTATGCCAGCTTCCATCGCTCTATCGAGTCCATAGAGTCTGTACAAAAAGTCAGATTTGGGACCTCTGGGATGCATTTTTTTGTACGTCTCTGGGTGGTAAGTCTCTTGAAAGATCTGGTATGTACCTATACCCGCCTCTTTGACCTTTTTGTATTCTTCAACTTCAAGGGGCGCAGCGTTTATATTTACTCTTCTGATTTCACCCTTTCCCTCTTTTACCGAATAAACTTTCTCCACAGTTGCGGCTATGAAATCAGCGTTGTACAATGGGTGTTCACCATATACGAGGATTAAGCGCTTGTGCCCACGTGAAACGAGAGAGCGCACCTCTGTCTCTAGCTCGTCCATAGAAAGGGTCTTTCTCAGAACTTCTGGATTACTTACTCTGAACCCACAGTACACACAGTCATTGATACATTTGTTGCCGATGTACAGCGGAGCAAAGAGGACTATCCTGTTGCCATATACCCGCTCCTTCAACTTACGCGCGCCCTCAAAAATCAGTTCACGCGCCTGCGGCGTGTTAGCGTTCAGAAGCGTTGCAACTTCTTCAGGTTCGAGCCTGTTTTTATCCAGTGAGCGTTGCACAATTGCTTCGATTCTTTTCAAGTCGGGATTTTTCGTCCTTTCAAGGTAGTTTTCGATTTCTCCAACATTGATGAAGTTCTTAACTTCTGTCCTCACAATCATCACCTCAAATTAAAATCCCCGGCTGAGCCGGGGACGGATTATATACTCAAACAGTGCCACAAGTATTGTGGCTTCTTTCCGCCCCTCGGTCTCAGGAGTCCCCTTGACCTCAGGTTATATGTGATATATTTCACATTTATTCTACATTAATTGTTTAACAGTGAGTTATTCTAAAAGTTAACATCCCTTTTCCTGTACTGAATAGCTTCCGCTATATGTCGAGGAAGTATCCTTTCAGAGCCTTCAAGATCCGCAATGGTGAGGGAGACTTTAAGGATCCTGTCAACACTCCGACCTGTGAGCTTCAATTTTTCAACGGCTGACTCCAACAACTTCACACCGGTTGAATCCAGAACGACAAGTTCTTCAATTTCTCTATGATTCAACTGGCTGTTGAAGTACTTTCCGAGGGGTTTCAAGCGAAAATATTGCTTCTGCCTTGCTTTTTCAACTCTCCCGCGAATGGTGGTTGAGCTCTCACCTTTTCTCCTATCAGAATATTCGGAAAACTCAAGGCGTGGCATGTCAACAAAGATGTCTATCCTGTCTTCGATCGGACCGGATATCTTTCTATTGTACCTCTTGATGTCGTTCCACGAACAGGTACACTCGTGGCTTTTGTCACCATACCAACCACAGGGACAGGGATTCTGAGCGGCCACGAGCATAAATCTTGCTGGGTAAGTCACAGTAAGTCGGGCTCGTGAAATGGTTACCTGGCCGTCTTCCAAAGGTTGTCTGAGAGCTTCAAGGACATCACGCCTGAACTCGGGAAGTTCGTCGAGAAAAAGGACACCGTTGTGAGCGAGGCTTATCTCCCCTGGCCTGGCATCAGTTCCCCCGCCGATAATAGCTGTGGTAGAAGCAGTATGGTGTGGCGATCTGAAGGGACGTTCTGCGACCAGCCCCTTACCATCTAACAATGAGGCTACACTGTAAATTTTGGTCGTTTCTATTGCTTCTTCCAGTGACATCTTCGGCAGTATCCCCGGTATTCTTCTGGCAAGCATCGTCTTCCCACATCCCGGCGAACCTTTAAGGAGCAAATTATGTGCACCAGCCGCTGCAACTTCCGCGGCCCGTTTGGCGAACTCTTGCCCTCTTATATCTGAAAAATCTTCAACGATAGAATGTTTGAACTCCGGCTCTTTGTGGACAATGGGATATTTTTGGGCACTTCCATTCAGAAAGGCAACGAGTTCCGAAAGGCTTCTCACTGTGTAGGCTTCTATGTTTTGGATAATCGAGGCTTCCGCTTCATTAGAAGCCGGTAGAATTACAGCTGGCTTTTCACTCTCTTCTGAAAGCCGCAGCAGGGCGGGAAGTACCCCCCTGATCTTTCTAACGCTTCCATCAAGTCCCAGCTCGCCAAAAAACAGATAATTAGAAATGTCCCTTTGGATAACCTCCGAAGCCTTGAGAATACCAACAGCCATGGGAAGGTCGAGGTACGAACCCTCCTTTTTAATGTCACTCGGAGCGAGGTTTATGGTTATCCTCCCCCGTGGAAAGGGAAAACCCGAATTTTTAAGAGCGCTTTTTACTCTTTTCTTGCTCTCTTTTACAACAGTATCGCCAAGGCCTACTATGTCAACATCGTGTATTACTGCTTTCTTGTCAACATCTACTTCAACAACTATTCTATAGGCGTTCAAGCCTATCATTGTAAGGCTGGATACTTTCGAATAGTGTCTCACCCTATCCCCCCTTTAGTGTTTTTCCCATTATAACAGCAACTTTACGTCTCACATCTGTAAATCTTTTTAAATGCGCATCTTTAACCCTTGGATTGCCATTCTCCTCTCTATATTATGGAAAGCATCACCTAAGTAATATGAGGTCATACAAAAAATGTGTATCTCTCTTGAACTCCGATAAAGGTGTGGGCAGTGTGCATTCGGAAATTCTTAACAGTGTGGTTGTAAAAATCCTTTCAGTTAACCCTATGCTATAATTGAATTGAGGTGGTTGGATGATTCAGAAAACACATCATGTTAGCGTCCGCGGAGTAGTTATTGAAGATGGTAAAACCCTGATTGTGAAACACACCCACAAAGACCGACCTCCCTTCTGGTGCTTTCCTGGTGGCCGGGTTGAAGATGGTGAGACGCTAATCCAGGCCCTTCAGCGTGAGATGATGGAAGAAACAGGCCTAGAAGTCGAAACTGGAAATGTCATTTACACACAAGAATTTGCACGGGAAAGGCTCATCGAATTTTTCTTCCTATGCAAGATCAAAAAAGGAACAGCAACTCTGGGGACAGACCCAGATAATCCTGGTCCCCCAATTTTAGTTGACATACTCTGGGCCTCTCCTGAAGAGCTCCTTACGTTGCCGGTGTTTCCACATGCGTTGACCCGGGAAATTGTCACCGGTAAACTCCCGCAGATACATCATCAGGTACTTTATGGCAAGGAAGAGGTTACCAATTCCGCGGGTTGAGGATTGTGCTAACTGAGCATGACACCTCAGAAAGGAGGGATTTTATGAAGTTCAACATCTACGCAAAGGAAATTTCAGTCACCGAACCAATGCGTGAACAACTTGAGAAGAAACTCTCCAAAGTAAATAGGATTTTCGATGAAGACAGATTCATCTCGATTGACGTCAGGATTTCAAAAGAAAGAGGACAGTACAAATTGGAACTTACGGCCCATTTGTCGGGAATGGTTATAAGGGTCGAAGAAAAGGGCACCGATTTCTATCTCACTGTTGATAAACTGGCGGACATCTTTGAAAAGAGATTAAAGAGATTCAAAGAAAGAAAAGCGATGAAACATAAATTGAGTGTGAGGGAGATAACCGACTCACTTCCGACTTCCGAGTATGTTGAGGAAGAAGGGAGCATCATTACCAGAAGGAAGCGATTCGCCATTAAGCCAATGACACTTGAAGAGGCGCTCCTTCAGATGGAGATGCTTGGACACACGTTCTTCGTTTTCAAAAATGCGGAGAGTGGTGAAATAAACGTTTTGTATTCCAGAAAGAATGGTTCCGTTGGTTTAATTGAAATGTCAGAGTAACTACACAAAAGGCCAGACCCCAGGTCTGGCCTTTTCATGCTTTCCGGAGGTGAAGTAACATAAAGAAAGAAAGGACTCAGTCAATTATCTTCAGTTCCCTCGAAGATGAAGTGAGAATAGCGATCCTTGATAATGGTAGCCTTGAAGAAGTTTTCTTTGAGGAGATGGATAACGAAAGCTATACCGGAAACATTTACCTTGGAAAAATTGAGAACGTTGTTCCCAGCCTGGAAGCGGCTTTTGTGAATATAGGGATTGGTAAAAATGCTTTCCTTAGATTCAAAGACTCACCGGCTAATCAACCTCTTGAAAAGGGGAAGAAGATTCTCGTTCAGGTCAAAAAGGACCCGATTGGCTCTAAAGGGCCACAGGTGACCCTCAAAGTGAGTATCCCCGGCAGGAGTCTGGTATATATACCCTTTTCCAGGCATATTGGCATCTCAAAAAGGATAACAGAGACAGAAGAACGTGACAGACTTATGAAGATCGCCCGGGAATCGCTAAAAGAAGGAGAAGGAGTGATATTCAGGACAGCTGCTTATGGTGTCTCTGCAGAGACCATACAGGAAGAACTTGAAGCCCTAAGAAACCTCTGGCAAAAGGTTGAACAGCAATTCAAAAGAGGGAGAAAGCCTAAACTCCTTTATGAAGAACCGAGCCTTGTCGAATATATATTGAGGGAACGATTAACAGAGAACACAAGGGAAATCGTTGTGGATAACGAATATCTCTGGCACGACGTGGTTCAGGGAATAAGTAGATTCAAATCAGGGTTCAAACCGATTGTGAGGTTTGTGGAAGATGATGCCTTCGCCCATGAAGGTATTTACGAAATGCTTAAGGTATTGTATACACGGGTCGTTCATCTGGAAAGCGGTGGCAACATCATTATCGACAGGACAGAAGCCATGACTGTTATCGATGTGAATTCTGCCAGCGACACTTCCGGGAACGATGTCGCCGAGACCTCACTCAAAACGAACCTTGAAGCAGCAGCAGAGATTGCAAGACAACTCAGGCTGAGAAATATAGGTGGGATAATTGTCATAGATTTTATAGATATGAAATCAGATGAAGCACGTCAGAAAGTTATAGAGCGCTTGTCTGAGGAACTCAAAAAAGATAAAGCACGTTCTTACATAATGGGGTTCACCAAACTAGGACTTCTGGAAATGACCAGAAAACGCTCAACAGCCGCGATAGGTTCAAAAATTTATTCAAATTGCCCGATTTGCAAAGGCGTTGGTCTTATAGAAGCACCGAAAATAGTTTATCAAAGGTTGCTCAAAGATCTGCATAAGGGTTTTAAAGACGCTAAAATTAAATCAGCGGAAGTTGAAGTTTACCAGAGTCTGTCTGGCATTCTCACGCCAGATGTTCAAAAGAACCTGGCAAAGCATTTCAAGAGGAACCTGAAGTTCAGTTTTACCTGGCCTGTGCCTACGACGTACAATATCAAATTCAGCAAAAAATAAGAAAAAACAAATTCAAGGCTTTGACCGGCTTTGAAGTTCTAAGCTTGACTTCAATTGCTCGTTAAAGGTCAAAGCCGTTTTATATGAACTGGACAAAGTGAAAATGTGGAGAAATTCACTTTTCAAGTAAATCTCGCATTGATTTCGCCCAGTCGATTTTCCAGCCTCGGAGGGTTCTTTTAAGAAAATACACTCGTGGTGTTTTAAGCTCATTTACTATCTCAACGCCCTCTCCAGAGCTTTTGACAAGGATGGGAAGATATCCATCTTGAATACTCTGTCTCACTTCAGAAACATCTATCCCCAACACTCTTGAATCCTTTACCTTCAATATCTCTTCACCAATCACGTACGTTCTACCACACACCCTGCGACCATATCCGTTATACAAATCGATTAATTCGTAATTCACCCTATCAAGCTCGTTGGCGTAATACGAGATAAAGTCCGTTGTAACATCCATCGGTTTGTATAAGAGCTTTTTCACATCATCCAGTAGGAATTTGCTCATTTTTTCATAGCCCGAGCGGTTTAATTCGTACGCGTTTATCAACGAGCTAAATCTAAAGGCATATCGTGATTCCATAAAATCCTTCACATACTCGTGATATTCAGAGATAACATCCTCAGGAATCTTGTTGAATTCAAGGAACCAAATGAAGAAAACCACGGACAACGTGATTACTAATACAGCCACTGCTGTAATTTTCAATTTCCTCTTGAACACAAAATGCACCCCCACTAACTATAAGAACTATTCCAGATAATGGTAACATGCACATGTGAATTGAAAAACCGCATTCATTATATGAAAGATGTGAAAATAAAAAAAGAAGCCTTTCGGCTTCTTCTGGTGGGTGCGACAGGGATCGAACCTGTGACCTCTTCCGTGTGAAGGAAGCGCTCTCCCGCTGAGCTACGCACCCCCACAACTCATTTTAGCATCGACAGGATTAAGTGTCAAGTTTCATTCAAAGCGCTACCGGTCTAAATACCTGAAATCTTCTGAAACCATTGTCATGGGTTAAATTTCAAAGTCGCTTTCAAATGGTTTCACACAGACTTTAAAACCTCCGCATCATATAAAATTCCCATGTTTTTCGTCAGTTCTTCCGGAGCGATGGCTATATTCATGGCCCTATTGACATCCTCCTGGTGAAAGTTATATAATATATGCGAAATGCATATATATGTTAGGAGGTGAGCGCGATGCTCTATGGATTCGGTAGAGGATACAGACGAGGCTTCGGCAGGGGTTTTGGAAGAGGTCTTGGATACGGTAGAGGTTTTGGACCATGTCGGTGGGATTATGGCGCTTATGTTGAACCTGAATACGGTTATGGACCATATGAACCCGACCCCAGAACAGAAGAACAAATGCTAATGGACTACAAAGCCTTCCTGGAAGAAGAAAAATCATATCTTGAGCAAGAGCTCAACGAAGTTAATAAGAGACTTGAAGAATTACGAAATCAAGGGAGGTGACAATATGCCCGGCTTTGACAGGACTGGACCATTTGGAGAAGGACCAATGACTGGAAGAGGTCTTGGATACTGTGCAAGACCCGGAACAGGTGCCTACACTTACGGTAGACGCTGGTTCTGGCCTGGGCGTGCTTTTTTTGGTCTAAGAGGCCCCGGCCTGGCCTGGAGACACGGCTGGTTCGGTAGAGGTTACGCCAGAGGATTTGGCAGAGGTTATGGAAGGGGATATAGCCGGAGCTGGTGGTGGTAATTACCCCCGGAATCTTAACTTATCGCGGGAGCTCCGCTCCCGCTTCTTCTATTAAAACTAGACAAATGTTAAGGCGGTGATTTCTTGAAGATCGCGGTTGTCAGTGGTAAAGGCGGAACAGGTAAAACCACTGTAGCTACAAACCTCGCGTGGGTATTATCGCAAAAAGGACCTGTCCAGCTTCTCGATGCGGATGTTGAGGAACCAAATTCCCACCTCTTTTTTCACGTTAAATACACAGAAGAAATAGATGTGGAAATACTTCTGCCTCGCGTTGATAAGGAAAAATGCCTTTTGTGCGGAAAATGCGCTAAAGCATGCCAGTTTGGAGCAATCTCTATTTTTAACACTGGTGTGCTCATCTTCGATAATCTTTGCCACGGATGTGGCACCTGCAGCATTGCCTGCCCTACAAAGGCTATCTACGAAATCTCGAAACAAATTGGCGTCGTGAAGATAGGTCAGATTGATGAAAAGTTAACCTTTGGAATGGGGCTTTTAAACATTGGAGAACCTTCCGGAGTAAGGGTTATTAGGGAATTGAAAAAGTTTATCGACAACAGCAGGACCGTTATTATAGACGCCCCTCCTGGTACTTCCTGTCCCGTCGTGGAAACACTGAGAGGAATGGATTACGCCATTATGGTGACAGAAGCCACTCCCTTCGGGCTTCATGATCTAAAACTGGCGGCAAGTGTTGTCAAAGAAATGAACATTCCCATGGGCATAGTAATAAACAGAGCTTCTGAAGACTATAAGGAAATAGAAGAGTTTGCCTTTTCAAATGATATACCAATACTTGAAAAGATACCCTTCGATAGAGATATCGCGACATCTTATTCAAAGGGCTCTTTGTTTGTGGAAGAGAAAAAGGAATGGTTTGAACGTTTCGAAAGGCTCTATGAAAAGATTGCCGGGGTGATAGTGTGAAACAAATAGCTATAGTCAGTGGAAAGGGTGGCACAGGCAAGACGACTCTATCCGGATCCCTCTCCTTTTTATTTGAAAACCATGTCATGGCAGACTGTGATGTCGACGCCCCCAATCTTCATCTGTTAATGGAGCCAAAACTCCTAGAAAAACACGAATATTTCGGCGGAAAAAAAGCTGAAATAGGCAATAGCTGTACATCGTGCGGCGCATGTATGGATGTCTGTCGATTCAGCGCAATAATCCCCGGAACAACTTATAAAATCGATCCATATGCCTGCGAAGGCTGCAACGCATGTGTATTAATATGCCCAGAAGGTGCAATTACACTAAAAGAAAGTAAGTCCGGTGATTATTTCCTCTCTAAATCCGGTGACCTGCCCCTTTCTCACGCTCTTTTATTTCCGGGTGAAGAGACTTCTGGCGGACTGATAGCTGAAGTCAGAAAGCTGGCTTTGAAAGTAGCTGAGCAGAAAAACCGAAAGTATGTGGTAATAGATGGAGCGCCAGGAATCGGCTGCGCGGCGTCTTCCTCCATCACCGGTGTGAATTACGTAGTGATAGTCGCCGAACCAACGATCTCCGGGATGCATGATCTCCAGCGTATCGTCGAAACTACTAGATATTTCAGGAGAAACTTCGGAATCGTGATCAACAAATTCGATCTAAATGAAGTCAAAACGGATGAGATAATATGCTGGTGTGAAAAGGAAGGAATCGAAGTATTGGGAAAAATCCCTTTCGATCCGGAAGTCAGGAATTCAGCCATTAAAGCTGAACCGGTGGTGAAGAACGAAAAATCACCTGCCACACGGGCGATAAGAGAAATTTTCCAGAGACTGATGGAGATTGTATAGGAGGTGTGAACAGTGAAACTGGCAATACCTGTTATGAGTAATAATGGTTTCGATGCAGAAGTTTCAGAACACTTTGGTCACGCACCTTATTTTGCCTTTGTTGAACTCGAAGGTGACACGGTTCTGGGTGTGGAAATAGAGAGAAATCCTTTCGAGAGTCACGGTCCGGGACAGATACCCGGTTACATTCATCAAAAAGGAGCAAACATCCTCATTGCACGTGGCATTGGTGCGCGAGCCATAGATTTCTTCCATAACTTTGGTATTGAGGTTATAACCGGTGCTTTCGGAACGGTCAAAGACCTCGTTGAGGCTTACGTTTCCGGTTCTTTAATGAGCAGTCATTACGAACCAAAAGAGAAATTCCACAACCATTGACAAAAAGGAGGAGAGAATATGAAAATAGCCGTCCCGGTTAAAGAAAAATCGCTGACTTCAGAAGTTGACGATCGCTTTGCAAGGGCTGCTTTTATTGCTATATACGACATTGAAAACGAAACAGTTGAATTTCTTGAGAACGAAGCTATACAGGCACACGGCGCGGGACCAAAAATGGTCGAAGCCCTTTCAAAAAAGGGTACCAATATTTTGATCGCCAAAAGTGTTGGTCAGAATGCTTTCACTGCCATCAATCAGACAGGTATAAAGGTCTATCTCGCGAAAGACGGCACTGCTGAGGAGAACATAAAAAGCGTGATTGAAGGTACTGCAACTGAGTTAAAAGAACCCCGTCCTTCTTCTCATTGATTAGGGAGGCAGTAAAATGCCGTGGATTAGAGAGAGCGATTGCACCGGATGCCAGTTGTGTATAAAAACCTGTCCCGTTGAAGGAGTTATAACCATGCGTAATGGCAAGGCATATATAGATAACAGTCTGTGCATCAGATGTGGAAAGTGCTTTGATGTCTGTCCTAAAGATGCAATACGACCAAATTCCGAGAATCCTCTCCTTAGAGGACGTGGTATGGGTCAAGGCTTGGGTATGGGCCATGGAAGAAACCGAGGCTATTAAAGGGGTGTTGTTTTGAGACATGTTTATGGAGTTGTACCATCAAGAAGACTCGGCAGGTCTCTGGGAATAAGCCCCATTCCCTTCAAGACCTGCAATTATTCCTGTATTTACTGCCAGCTTGGTAGAACAACGAATATGACAAATTCAAGAGATACTTTTTACCCTTCAGAAGAGATACTCAGAGAAGTTGAAACATTTATTGAAAGGTATGGCGATGAAACTTTCGATGTAGTAACCATAGTTGGTGAAGGTGAACCCACACTTTACACTCCTTTGGATGAAATCGCAAAAGGGGTTAAAAGTCTGACTAAGAAACCTTTGGTTTTGATAACCAACGGTTCACTTTTCTACGATAGCTCTGTTCAACTAGAGGTTAGCAAATTTGATATTGTAATGCCTACACTCGACGCTTGGGATGAAGAGAGTTTTAGAAGCATAAACAGACCGTTCGGGAAGCTCAATTATGAAGAAGTTTTCAACGGTATCGTTGAGTTTTCGAAGAAATTTCAGGGACAAATCTGGCTGGAAGTTATGCTTATTAAGGACCGGAATGATTCTGAAAAGGCTCTGAACTTGCTGAAAGAGAGAATTGATAAGATCGCACCGGATAGGGTATATATCAATGTTCCGGTTCGCCCTCCGGCCGAGAAAGGCGTTGAAATTCCGGATGAATCAAAGATTAATAGGGCACATACACTCTTTGGAACATATAGCATAGAGAGTTTACCAAAGGGTAATTTTTTATCGCCCGAAAACGATGCAATGCAAGCAATTCTTGAAATTATAAAACGCCATCCGATGTCGGAAGATGATTTAAAAAATTTTTTGACTCCCGGATCTGGTTTGAAACAACTGGAAAAAATCTTTTCTTCTACAAGTGAAAAATATAACATTGAAAAGTGTTTTTATCACGGCAAAATATTCTATCGTTATACCAAAAAGAGGAGGGAGAAAAAGTGAAAAAGGAAATCCTGATTATCGGTGGCGGACCTGCTGGAATAATCACGGCTACTACCGCTAAAAAAACTTATCCTGAAAAAACAGTAGCAATTGTAAGAAAAGAAAAAACAGGACTCGTACCATGTGGAATCCCGTACATCTTCGGAACATTAAATTCAGTCGATGCAAATATCATGGGGGTAAAGCCTGCTGAAAACCTTGGGGTGGAGTTCATTGTCGACGAGGTAACTGAAGTAAACCTTGGTAAGAAAAGTGTCTTTCTCAAGTCAGGGGAATACATTGAATATGAGAAATTAATTTTTGCTACTGGTTCAAGACCTGTTTTGCCCCCCATCGAAGGTAAAGAACTTGAAGGCGTGTTTACCATAGCTAAGAATAAAGAATATATGGAAAGCGTTTTTTCGTATGCAAAGGATGCTAAAAAAATAATAATCGTTGGTGGTGGATTCATTGGCATCGAAGTAGGTGATGAAATCAGAAAGTTGGGGAAAGAAGTAACAATCATCGAAGCGATGCCCCATCTTCTTCCGGCGGCGTTCGATGAAGAATTCGGGAAAATTGCCGAAGAAAAGCTTATAGAACACGGCGTAACTGTAAAAACCAATACCCGAGTTGCTAAAGTCCTTGGAAGTGAAAAAGTCAACGGGATTGAACTTCAGGATGGTTCAACGCTGGAAGCCGATATGGTTATTTTCGCAATTGGATACAGACCGAATACTGAACTTGTAAAGGGCCTTGATATCCACCTCGGATATAGTGGTGCGATCTGGGTAGACGAATATATGAGGACCAGTGTAAAGGATGTATTTGCGGTTGGCGACTGCGCTGAACACAAGGATTTCTTCACGCGAAAGCCAAGCAAGCTCATGCTTGCATCCACAGCTGTTTTCGATGCAAGAGTTGCTGGCGCAAACTTATACACTCTTAAAGTAGTGCGCGAAAATCACGGAAATCTTGGTGTTTTTTCCACATCCATCGAAGGTCTTACACTAGGTGCTGCTGGCATGACTCTGAGAACAGCTTGCCAGGAGGGATTTGAATGTGTCGTTGGAGAAGCAAAAGGTATAGACAGGCATCCGGGAACTTTACCCGATAAAAGCAAGCTTTACGTAAAGCTAGTTTTCTCCAAGGAAAGTGGACTTTTATTGGGGGCCCAAATCGCCGGCGGAAAGAGTGTTGGGGAAATGATAAATATTGTCGGTCTTGGTTTGCAGAAAGGTGTTACAGCGAACGATCTGGTTACTATGCAAATCGGTACACATCCATTGCTGACTTCCGCCCCAACAACATATCCACTAATTCTAGCCGCTGAATCAGCGATAATGAAACTTAGATAATATTCAAAGCAGGATACTTCGGTATCCTGCTTTTTATCGATACCCTTTTATCTCCCCTACAACGTTCAATACAGTTCTCGTAAATTCCCTTGGATAAAAGCTGAACTACGTTTCCCAAAATATACTGGACTTGACGTGGCTATGCAGTAAATATACAATATTTGCAATTATATAGATATCTGTCGCTACGTTTGGAAAATTATAGCGGTGCATTTTAACAGGATTGAAGGATAATACGATGAGGTGATTTAATGGAAGAAAGGAGGCACTTCTTTGCCTTCATATGGCATGCTTCATTTCTGGCATTGACAATGGCTTTTGTGGAAGTAAACACAGTGTTACCGGCTCTTGTATTGAAGGCGGGAGGGAACAGTTTTTCTATAGGACTGATCACCGCCATTACAACAGGTATCCCTCTGTTGGTACAGATAATCTTTGCAGGACTTCTCATGGCGCGAACACGCAAGAAACCCTTTCTGCTCCTGGGCATTTACCTGAGGGTCTTTTCATTGGCCTCAATAGGCTTCTTGCTACGAAGTGATATGACGGGTAGCCTTCTTCTCCTGATGATCTTTCTAATCATATCCATTTTTTCCTTTAGCGGTGTCTTCGCCGGTATTTGCTACACTGACCTACTTGGAAAATCGATAGCCAAAAATAGAAGAAAGTTCATGGCTTTCAGGCAGATAGTGGGTAGCTTTCTCTCTCTTGTAGGAGGATATCTGGCGAGGATGGTTGTCAGTAAGATTCCATACCCGAACAACTATTCAATGATGTTCTTCATCGCTGCGTTTTCACTGGCCCTTGGTTCAATCGGTTTCTGGATGATACGTGAGGAATCGAGCGAAATAACCTCTTATCCGGGCTTTTGGAAAATAATCAAAAGTATTCCCGCGACCCTTAAAGGTGACAGTAATTTGCGCGGTTATATACTCTTTACAAACATGACCGGTTTTGGGTTAATACTCATCCCCTTTTATGTACTTCTCGCCAAAGAAACCTTTGGATTGACAGGAGAAAATGTGGGTAACTTCCTCTTTCTGCAAATGATAGGGATGCTTATTGCTGGATTCTTTTGGGGAAATTATCTGCATAGAAAGGGGTTTAAAAAACTCCTTTACCTTTGTGCGATTTTCGGAAGCACCTTACCAATACTCGCACTACTGCTCTCTAAGACAAACGCAAATCTATACATGTTGATTTTCCTTCTCACAGGTATCACATTGAGTGCAAGGAAAATGGGTTTTGAAGGTTTGCTGATAGAAATCTCAAACAACGAAAACAGGGCACTATATACCGGTATTTCTGGGGCGTTTAACCTCGTCACTGCTCTTTTACCGCTGGTGATGGGCATGATCATCGATTCGTTAGGATTTGCGGTTGTATTTGTATTCTCAAGTGTTTTCATTTTTTCAGGTATACTCTATTTGAACAGGATAAAAATTCAGGAGGTGTGACCATTGCGCGGCTTTAGACGAGGTCCTGGCGGATTCGGCAGACGATGGATCGAGTTGTATTTATTGCTATTGATAGCGGAAAAACCATCCCACGGGTATGAATTATTCACAAGGCTAAAGGATTTTGGTGTTATGATCCCCGGTATCGGGCAGATGGGAAGCCTTTATAGAATACTGTCTAATCTCGAGATAGGGGGCTTTGTGGCCACGGACTGGGATATGAGTGAAGGAGGCCCGGCCAGAAAGGTCTACAAAATCACAAAAGAGGGACTCTCCTTCCTTGCCGATGCTATGGAAAGTGTATACGAACTGAAAGAGAGCATCGAAAAATTTATTAAAAGATATGAAAAACTAAGAGATAGATTTAATGAATAGGGTGGGACTTTCGCCCCACCCTGGTGTTTCAGGGGGTAAATTATAGTTTCTTATGGCAAAACCACCAATCAAAACATTCGTACTCCTTCGTTCTCTTTTCTGCATCATGTATATTTGAAGCAGGTGGAATGATTACCCTGTCGTTTATAAGTTCGCTTTTTGGCCAGTTTGCGGGAATAGCAACGCTCTTTTCGTCACTCAACTGGAGTCCTTTCACCATTCTGAGGATTTCGTCTAAGTTTCTACCTAGCTCCTGCGGGTAATATAATAACGCTCTTATTATGCCTTCAGGGTCAACGATAAAAACAGCTCTGACCGTGTTTGTCCCTTTACCCGGATGAATGAGTCCCAGCTGGGAAGATATTTTCCCTGTATCGTCTGCTATAATTGGGAACTTTATTTCCACGCCGAGATTCTCTTTGATCCACATCACCCATTTGATATGAGAAAATACCTGATCAATACTCAAACCTATCAGCTCTGTGTTTAGTTCTTTGAACTGTTCATATCGCTTTTGAAAAGCAATAAACTCCGTGGTACACACTGGCGTAAAATCCGCGGGATGGCTGAACAGAACAAACCATTTTCCCTTAAAGGCCTCAGGTAAATTCAACATTCCATGGGTAGTCTGTACTCTCAAATCTGGAAATTTCTCTCCAATAAGTGGTATTCTCTGTTCCATGATATTCCTCCTATCTTATTTAGAATTATTCTAATTATCAACATTCATTCTATCACAGAAAAAGATAGGGTGTCAAGCTTTTTTGTCCACCATCCAATAAACCACGATTCATTGAGTGCTTAAACAAATATGAAACAATGTGAAGATGAAACTGGACGTTGACAGACTCAAAGAATGCATGAATCCGTTTTATGCGAATCTATGTAATATTATCGACTTTTGTCAGTTTCAGTCATTTTATGTTAAAATAATCTGTTAATGAGTAACAGTACGGAGGTAATTGGTATGTTGCGTACGGGGCACAGAATTCAAAATGAAGAAATATCAGAGAAATTTTTTTCAAAGAATCATCTTGAAATAATCGATATGATAGACGAGCTTGTCATAGTATTCCTCATAGATTCCACGGAAATCCCAGGAAAAATCATTTATGCCAACAGGATGGCAGTCAAATTGCTGGGGTATTCCCTTAAGGATTTAAAGGAAAAGAGTTTTTATGACCTGGTAAGGGATTTCCCTACGGATAACAAGATCAGACAAAAAAAACGCTTTAACTGTGATTTTATCACTTTTTCAGGCTCTAAATTATCCCTCTTCGGGACTGTCGGTTTTATAAAACGTGCTGGTAGGAGTTTAGGAGTCTACATTGGCAAAGATAACAGCAAAACTACAAGGCTTTTAGAAGAACTGCGATGGAGGGTCAGTTTCGAAAATCTAATAGCAAAAATTTCTTCAATGTTTGTTGGCGCTTTTGACTTCGATGATGCGGTAAACCGCTCGCTTGAAAGTATTGGCAAATTCACTGGAGCTGATAGGGCTTATTTATTTCTGTTCAGCGAAGACGGTAAAAGCATGTCAAATACGCACGAGTGGTGTGCAGAAGGCATAACACCAGAGAAGGATATGCTTCAAAATTTACCAGTTGATACTTTCCCATGGTGGATGCGCAAGCTAAAAGCGGGAAAGATTATAAACATTGAGAACGTATCCAAACTACCAGACGAAGCTTCCGCTGAAAAAGAAATCCTTCAGGCTCAGGATATAAAGTCTCTCATCGTCCTTCCTGTTTTCACAGGAAAAGAGCTCGCTGGATTCATAGGTTTGGACGATGTAGATAGAAATGTGCCATGGAAAGAGAGCGACATAACACTTTTGAAGGTTTTCTCAGAAATCCTTTCCAGAGCTCTTGAAATAAAAAAAGGGGCCTAAAGCCCCTATGAGTTAAAACTTGAGATAATTTCCTTCAGCTTATTCCCAAGTGTTCTATAAGAGAGGTGTTGTTGTCCTATAGCAAAGTTCTTCTCTACTCTTCTGATGTATTCCTTCTCGTCTTTTAAAAGTTTTATTGCCTCGTTTGCCGCCTCAATGATCTTTTCTCTCGGAATTTCCACGTATCCTGTACCTTTCCTTTCAGCATATTGCGCCCCGAGACTTATCACTTCAAAACCAAGGGGTTTGATATCTGTCAAGTAGACGGGGTACTCAAAGACTATCATGTTTTTCTTCGCAAACAGCCCCTCAAGAAACTGGTTCCCCCATCCTTCGAGAATACTGGGGTAGGTTATCATGTCTGCAACTACATACATATCCCAGAGTGAATACATCTTTTCGCCTGCGGAATCATGTCTTTCAGCTCCCATTATCTGATTGCACCATATGATTTCGACGTTCTCATCAACAGCGACTTTTTTGAGGAACTCCACGTAGTTAGTGGCAGTTTCGATGAGGCCTGGCATCAGCATCACAATTCGGTCGTTTGGGGTAAACTCACGACCATCATAAAGTGTCCCGTAGAGTTCTTGACGCCTTCTGCTAACCTCACCGACGACCTCGATCGCGAGTTCGATGGCTTTTCTGTCTGTGACACGCGTTGCCTGAAGGAATACTATGTCGTTGGGTGAAATACCCAGCTTTTCCCTGAGATCCTGATTGAACTCATCTGACTTCCAAAGAGGCTGATCAAAATCAAAGACATTGGGAACAACCGTTGAATCCAGTCCCTTTCTCTTGAAAAGTTCTTTTTTAGCTATTTCATTGATCACTACTTGTTTTATGTTCACATCTTTTGGGGGGTAGTACTCCTCAAGGCATTCCTTCACAAAATCGCAGGTCGGTTTGCTGAGGACTTCCCTCTCCCAGTAAAAGTCGTGGTTATGTGCTATTGCTTTTAGTTTAAGTTTTTTGATAACTCTCGTGAACGCTATCGCAACAGGCAAAGCCACCCCCAGAGAAAGGATGTTATTGGGCACCAGCAACTCGATGTTGTTTTCCTTTATAACTCTTGTGAGTTTTTCTTCAATGACTCCGGCTTCCCTCAGGATATCTTCTTTGAATTCTTCTGCGTTCGCATAGTCACTCAGTTCTTTATAAGCGTTTCTCTCAATCTTTTTAAAGCGCTCGCTGTGAAAGCTCATCTCCGGAATGTAAATCTCACCGTAATCAGGTGTGCCAGAGATGAAGAAGACCTTATGTCCCATCTTTTCCAGGACCTTTCTCCACTTTTCCATTTCCAGTGAAACACCATCAGTTTCGCCAACTCTGTAATGCGCAAGACCTATGTTCATCAGGACAACTCTCCTTT
This sequence comes from Kosmotoga pacifica, assembly GCF_001027025.1. Lineage (GTDB taxonomy): Bacteria > Thermotogota > Thermotogae > Petrotogales > Kosmotogaceae > Kosmotoga_B > Kosmotoga_B pacifica. The sequence goes on along the minus strand of NZ_CP011232.1, from coordinate 1,652,364 downwards.
TAATGGCATTATTTATTTTCAATCTTAAGTCTTTCTTCTGTCTCAATATCGAAGAACATGACTCGCTTTTCATCAAAGGAGATATCTATTATCTCGTCTGGTGAGTATTTGGGGAAAGAAGGTACCACAATCTTCATTATCTTCCCATTTAACTCGATAGCCACAACTTGATGAGAACCCTGCGGTTCAACAACAAGCACTTTTTCTCTGAAGATTGTATTTCCACTGTTGATTTGTATACTTTCAGGCCTGATTCCCATGATTAGACGGCCTTTGTCATAATCTTTAAGATAAGGGAGCAACTGATCATTGAGTTTGAAGCTGAATGAAGGATGTACAAGGAATACTTCTCCTTTATCGCGTTTTACCTCCACCTCGAGGAAATTCGTAGGCGGAGTGCCGATAAAGCCTGCTACGAAGACATCAGCACTATCAAAATAGACTTCATCCGGTGTACCTATCTGTACGATTTTCCCGTCTTTCATGACCACAATTCTGTCCGCCATGCTCATGGCTTCGGATTGGTCATGCGTGACGAAAATTGTTGTAGCCTCTGTTTTATGATGGATGGCTTTCAACTCGGTTCTCATACGGACCCTGAGTTTTGCATCGAGATTGGAAAGGGGTTCATCCATAAGGAATAGTTTGGGTTTAACGGCGATCGCTCTCGCAAGGGCGACCCTCTGTCTTTGACCACCTGAAAGTTGGCGTGGATATCTTTCGAGGTATTCTCCAATACCTGTGAGATCTGCCACATCACGAACAATTTTATCGATTTCGGACTTCTCCACCTTTTTTAATTTGAGGGCAAAGGCTATGTTTTCATAAACAGTCATATGGGGCCATACTGCATAACTCTGAAAGACCATAGAGACATTTCTCTTTCTGGGAGGCATGTCCGTTACATCCTGATCATCTATAAGGACTTTACCTTCGGTGACTTCTTCCAGGCCAGCTATCATTCTGAGAGTCGTGGTTTTACCACAACCAGATGGTCCAAGAAAGACTATGAATTCCTTATCCTCAACTTTGAGGTTCACGTCTTTAGCACCCCAAACGCTTTTGCCATATCTTTTAGAGAGTTTTATAAGTTCAAGCGTAGCCATATACTCAGCTCCTTTTCCATGATTTTCTTAGACTCTGACCCCGCCCCACATTTGGAGAATGTACCTTCTTATGATCATGGTGAAGAGTACGGCAGGGAAAGCGAGGGTCACACTTCCGGCGGCAACAAGGTTTATCATACCCTTTGTTCCCACCAGCGTCTGATAAATAACAACAGGGAACGTGGGATTGAACTGGGTTAGAACTATGGCCTGAGCCGTTTCAGACCAGCTGCCAATAAAGGCGTACATGGCACTTGCTGCCAGGCCCGGGAGTGCCAGAGGCAACGTCACACGGAAGAAAGCTCCCCAGCGAGAAGTACCGAAAACTTGTGCCGCTTCCTCAAGCTCAGTAGAAATCCCCATGAAGATACTCGCTGTAATCCACGTGGTCATACCGATCTGGCCTACTGAATAGACGAGTGATAACCCGATGGGGCGATCGTAAAAGCCCATTCGGGCAAGGATCATGACCATGGGCATGGCAATGGCTATTCCAGGGAACATTCGAACAAACAAAACACTGAGTTTCAACAGATTCTTTCCTTTAAAGATATACCTTGCGAAGGCATAACCCGCCATGCCGCCTATGGTGAGGGATATCAGAACAGTCAACAGTGCTACCTGGATACTCCTGATTAGTGCCCCCATAGAGTCAGAAGTTACCCTGAAAAAGGTTACATAACTGGCAAAAATGTTTTTTCGTACTTTAAATGTAACACCGCTAATTGGCTGCAGTTCTTTCTTTAGAGCTGATATTTTTTCCTCTGTTAAAGCCTTTTCCTGTTGTTTCTCCTGAAGCTGATTCTGTAAATTTTCACGGAGTTCCTTAAATGATTCATCTTCCGGATCGATAAATTTCAGTTTTCGCTGTATCTTTACGATATCCCTATTGAGCTTGTTTATTGTCAAGGTTTCTTGCTTTATCTGTGTTTTAAGCTCAGCAATTCTGTCTTCGTTCTGGGCAACAACTTCTTCGAGCTCAACTATTTTCTCTTCAAGGAGTTTTTTCGGAATTTTACTACTCGTCTTTCTATTCACAAAGCTTATCATGTCATCAAGTTTATCCGATTCGGATATCGTGACAAATTCCTCCTGGGACCTGCTATATACACTTATCAGAAAACCACCTGGAATGTTGTCTGATTTTTGAAGTAAGAACGAATGTGAAAAGGCTGGAGCGAGGGAGATAGGCCAATCGTAAGCCTCCTGATCAGACATGAATGAAATGGAAATGAGAAAATATATGGGCAGAACTATGATCGTAGCGATTCCAGCCACGAATATATAGAAAATCGTACTCGATATGATTTTTTTCGCATTTTTTCTTTCTGCCATCAGGTTTCCTCCTTTTTGAAGGCTCCTGAGACCTTCAAATAGAGTACAGCAACAAAGGAGACAATTACCGCAACTATTACTGAATAAGCAAGGGCGATTCTATAAAAACCCAGAAGTTCTTCTTTGTAGAAGACGACTTCTTCAAGTAGGACGGGAATTCGCCTGTAACCGTAAATCATAACGATAATAAGCCAGACCTGAATCGCAGAAATTATTCTGAGGATCAATGCGGTCTGAATACTCGATTTCAACATGGGCATCGTTATTTTTCTGAGAACCGTCGGTTTATTACCTCCAAAAATATATCCCGCTTCAATAGACTCTCTCGGAATACCCTGCAGACCGGCGAGTAGAATAACCATCATGAACGGGATAACTTGCCATGCATCTATCAAGATGACGAGCATCAGAGATTGAAACTCATTTCCTGCAAGAAAAGGGATCTTGCCGTCCGCAGCTATTAAACCAAGCTTGTATAGAAGTGCATTCATCCAACCGTATGTGGCAAAACCGCTGGACCACATGGCTCCAACCGCGGTAGCAGGAAGTGCCATGGGGATGAGGGCGAGTGACAGGAAAAGACCCGCTCCCTTGAACTTTTTGTTGATGAGCAGAGCCAATCCCAGGGCGACAACAAACTCAATGGTAACAGAGATGGCAACAAAAATACCCGTGTTAATGAGCGCCTTAACAAAATATGGATCGGTAAAAATGGTTCTATAATTTGCCAGCGTGAGTTTATTACTTCCCTCTTCAAGAAAACTGTAAAAAACAGCTGTCAGGACTGGCCTCAACCAGAAAATAGCGTAGTAAATAATTGTGGGTAATATCAGAATGTAGGGGATATACCTTTTGAACTTCGTCGCTGTGATAACCATCACCACCTAATCCATATACGTTCAAAATAAGGGGGACTAAAAGTCCCCCCATTATACAACGAATCTAACGGTTATTTCCTGAGAGCGTCGATCTTGAGCTGCATGAGCTCAAGGTATTCAGGATCAAAAATGCCGTTCATGATCATGTTTTTGAAGATATCGTCGTAGACGAGCTTAACCTGACCCCAGTCCTTCCAGAGAGGAGCGATGTAGGAAAGGACTCCGTTCTTCATGACCATGATGGACTTCTTGATGACTTCATCCTCGACGGTGTCGCCAAGGTATACGAGTGCTTCCTCAACAGTGGGAATGAATCCACCTGTTCCTTTGCTTACTTTTAGCATAATATCAGGTCTGGTCATGTACTCAAGGAATTTAACAGCCAGATCGAAGTGCTTCGTACCTTTGACAATGGCAAAACCGCTTGTACCGGCAACAGAACCTCTTCCAGCAGGTCCCATAGGAACAGGAGCGATGATGAAATTCGTTGGGTCATTCTTGTAGACTTCACCGATTCTGGCATTATGAGCAGCTGCCAGCCAAGCTTCTCCTCTCTTCAGAGGAGGTCTGACATCATCGTAAGTCATAACCGCGGGCGGGAAAGCATCAACCATCTTGCTCAGTAGATAGAACGCGGCCATGGCACCCGGATTGTCAAGGTTCGGCCAATCAGCACCATAGGAAAGACATATCGCACCCGCCTGATAGATAAAGGACTTCTTAGGAACACCGGTAACAGCAAACTTTCCTTCACCTTCGCCGAGGGCGATGGCATTGGCCCACTCAGCGACCTGCTCCCAGGTCAAATTCTGAATGTCAGCGCCTTCAGGGAGATAGGGAAGAGCCTTTTTGTTAGCGATGAATAGGTAAACATCGGCTCCAATAGGAAGGAAATATCTCCTACCATCGAAAATTGTCATGGAGTCGAGACCTTTGGAGAAATGCCTGTCAGTCCACTGGGAGACGATATCAGTAAGGTCAACTACATATCCATTCTCTACCCATTCAGGCATCTTTGCAGCATAAGCTATAACTACGTCAGTCGTGATGTTACCAGTCTCCTGCTGGAGTTTCACCTGTTCCAGCATTTTCTGGTCATCGAGAGTGGAGAATCTGACCTCAACGCCGTACATTTCTTCAAAGGGTTTGATGATTTCATTAATGACGAATTCCTTCTCCGACGGCGGTGTCCAGAGCCTCGAAACGACAACCAGCGTTTCCTTACCGAATGCGAAAGCTACAATAGCAACGAGCATAAGAACCAGAAGAAGCTTTTTCATCCTTACCCCTCCCTTTACAGAGATAATCAAAGACAACGTTGTCATATTTAGTACAAAATAAGCTTACTCCTACGAAGCAATATGTACAAACATGATTATCGGTAATAATCAGCAAATATTATTAAATAGACCTTTTTGTAGCCTATTATTGTTGCTATTTGAATATGGTCGGATTTCATACTTTTTTTAATTTATACTATAATAATGTAGTTGATAATGACAATGTTGTCAATAAAGGGTGGTACTATGAAAAAAGTTACAATAACCGATATCGCGAAACTCACTGGCTATTCAATAAAAACTGTCTCGCGAGTCATCAACAACGCACCCAACGTCAAGGAAGAGACGCGCAGAAAAATTCTCCAGGTCATTGAAGAACACAATTACAGCGTGAACCTCCTCGCAAAAGCCTTGAGGAACAGTGAGACCAGAACGGTGATCCTGTTTATCGACAGGAGGAAAGGTAAGTATTGGAACGAATGGCATGATCTCATGTTAAAAAGTATCATGGTGAAGTTGAAGGACAGAGGTTATAAAGTCATTCTTTCTCCATCCTCTGGCGAAGAAACAATAAGCAACGACACGGACGGTTTTCATTTGCTCAAGAGCGGGCTAGCTGATGGGGCTATCATGTTTGATGTCATTTCAAAAGATTGCAGAGTCAAATATTTGAGGGCAAATAACATTCCGTTCATCATCATCGGTAAGGACATGGACTTTACTGACACATCTTTTGTCGACCTCGATAACTACCTTGTGGGTTTTATCGGGGCGGAATATCTCATAAACAAAGGCTATAAGAATATAGTTTTCTTCCTGGGACCAAAGGTTTTCAACGTAAACCGTGATAGGGCTCAGGGATTTGAAGAAGCATGTAAGAAGCATGGGGTAACCCACAGCGTTTTCTACGGAATATCTACTATAAAGGGAATCTATGAAAAGACTCACGAATTATTGTCCCGGGCTACAGTTGATGCCTTTTTTATTTCAGGTGATGAAAAGGCCCTTGGAGCATATAGGGCCATCCGGGAGAAAGGATTAAAAATCCCTGAAGATGTCGCCGTTCTTGGCATAGATAACCTGCCTTCCAGCGAGTATATGTACCCACCCCTAACTTCTATCGATCAGAACGTCGAGAAATTCTCCGACCAGGCTGTCAATCTTTTAATCGAAATGATGCATTCAAAAGAAAAAACACCAAAGAGAATCATTCTGACACCCCGGATAGTGGAGAGGCAATCTGTATGAAAGGATGTTATCTGTGGAATTATTAAAAGAAGTGCATTTCAACGGAACTATACTCAATTATCAGGACTATTTGAAGTATCTCATGGACGAGAAAGAAACTGCTCTAAAATTTTTGCAGGATTCAACACCCTGGCCCGTAATTCCCAATCTGACAAAAAAGGTAAACAGCAGAGGCGAATATACACCTTTTAAAGGAGATACAGTTGTATTTCCCGTAAAACAGCGTGAAGTATTTGTGAAAATACAGGAAAAACTTTACCAAAGGACCGGCAAGTCCCTGGCAAAGCCATTAGAACCTGAATACTTTCACATTACACTGCACGATCTCAACAATGAAATCGATATCGAAGAAAAAAACAAACTAGATAAGATGATCGAACAATCCAGTTTGCTGTGCCATCATATTCTTAAAGAACTTGCCATGTACCTTAATGAACACCCAGACCAAAGCAGGATAGCTCTGAAATCCATCGGCTTCATGGGGCCGCCTATCGGGATTGCTGTATTGTTCATTCCCTCGGCAGAGAAGGACTTTAGAATTCTGCTAAACCTCTTCAGGTTATTCCAAAGAGTTGTGAAGCTGCATAATCCGCTAAAACCCCATCTCAGTATAGGCTACTTCCTTCCGAAAGAACCGTCCAACGAAGAAAAACTTGAACTCTTAAAAGTACTTAATGAAAACCTGGAAATCGAACTAGAATTGGACCTTTGGGAACTCAGTTATCAGAAATTTATAGACATGAACACCTATACAACAAAGTTCCAAGTCAAAGATTTTAAATGAACTTTTTTGTGAAATAAAAGTCAAAATATATGAATTACCCCCTTAAGATAGAAGGTAACCGATTTTAAAGGCACCTTTACGGTGCCTTTTTTTATTATTGGGCTTCGCGAATAATTCGTTCGATTTCATTCATTTCCTCAACAACAGCATTCAGAGTCCTTAATGCGTTTTGAAGATCCAGTCCTTTTTTCTTACAGGCATCTTCCAGGGTGTCCATTTTTGCGCAGCAAATATCAAAACCCAGCTTTCCGATCTCTTCATACAATCTTGTGTGAAGGTTCATGATGTCGTTCAGTGTCATGTCCTTAGTTATTTCGGGTAACATTTAAATTCCTCCTTTCAATGACATGGCATTCCAAAAGCCGGAAAATGCATCCAGTTACCCATGTGCTCATACATTTCTTCGTAATGTTTTTCAACCCATAACATATATTCTTCAGGGATTTCAAGAACTTCTCCATCGGTAACGATGGATACAACCATAAGGCTCTTTGTTCTTTCCAAACCCATATTCATTTCGATCCCTTCGACGTCGAGCACTAGACCTTCATATGGGCGAAAATCTTTCATGTAAGGTAGCATTGCATTGAAGTTCAATAGATATAAAGTTCCACTTGCATCCTCAGCAAGCGCAATTGGCAGTTCATCCGAAACTTCGATAATAGTTAGTTTGATCTGGGAAACCAGTTCATTATGCTCATCAGTGTCTCGCCCATTCCACATGCTATCCCATCCAAAAAAACCGAAACCATGAGCAATGATTGTAATACTAAATACCAGAAATACCACCACTGAAAGAATTACAAGGACTTTCATTGAATCACCTCCTTTTTGTGCAAATGAACATTCTGACAACATCAGAAGCTAGATGAATTTCTTCCTCTATTTCAAAACCTGCACGTAAAATGTTCGCCTTCGTATCACGAACGGTGCTAGTACCTAAAAGAGGTTTGGTAACAACATTTACCAGATACAGAAAAACATTTATAAAGCTGTTCTCGCTTCTCATGTGTTCCAGAAAAATAGCTTTGCCTCCTATTTTCAATACTCGTTTTGCTTCTTTCAGGCCCTTGATGGGGTCTGGAACTGTGCAAAAAACAAAAGTAGAAATTACTGCGTCGAAGGTGTTGTCAGAAAAACTCATATTCTGAGCATCCATTTCTAAAAAAGTCAGTCGTTTCCCCCGGAATGCGTTCATTCTTTTCCTGGCAATTTCCAGCATACCAGGGCTGAAATCTATCCCGATTACTTCCACATCCGGTGGGTAATATGGGATATTCTTCCCGGTTCCAATTCCAATTTCAAGAATTTTCGCGCCACGAGGGAGTTTTGACATGAGTAGCGTTCTATATTTAGAAAACACCCTCTTTTCCATCGCGCCTTCAAAAAAATCGTAAATACGAGAAAACCTGTTATACTTCTCTTTTGCTCCCATTCAGCACCTCAAGCCTTCAAAAGTCTTGCGTTTATGGCAACTATCACCGTACTTAGACTCATCAGAACAGCCCCCATTGCAGGACTTAAAAGGACTCCAATGGAATAGAGTGCTCCAGCAGCCAGTGGAATTGCTACCACATTGTATCCCGTCGCCCAAATCAGGTTTTGCATCATCTTTCTGTAAGTTGCTTTTGAAAGTGTGATAGTTTCCACCACGTCTTCAGGATTGTTTCTTGATAGAACTATATCTGCGCTTTCAATTGCAACTTGCGTTCCCGCTCCTATGGCTATACCCGCGTGCGCTTCAACCAGTGCGGGAGCGTCATTGATACCATCGCCTACCATTGCAACGATGTATTTTTTTGCCAGTTCTTTTACTTTCATCGCTTTTTCATGGGGAAGGACCTCAGCAAAATAGCCATCCATTTTGAGCTCGTCCGCCACGGTCTTCGCCACAGCTTTATTGTCTCCAGTCAACATGTACGCTTTTATCCCCAATTTATGAAGTTCAGCAATAGCTTTTCTGGACTCAGGACGCACCTTGTCTCCCAACGCAATTGCACCGATAACGGTGTTGTCATCCATCAGAAAAACCACTGTTTTACCGCTATTCAGCAAATTCATAATTCTCTCATTGTTAAATTCAATGCCCTGTTCAGCGATGTAATTAGGACTTACAATCCAATACTCAGATGCATCCATTCGACCTTTTGCTCCCTTTCCAGGTATGGCAGCAAAATCGATGACTTTTTCGGGCTTTATATTTTTGCTTTCACCGTATCTAACGATAGCCCGGGCAATCGGGTGTTCTGAATTTGCCTCGAGAGAAACAGCAAGTTTTATGATTTCAGTTTCCTGGATGTTCGAAAGGCTCACAACATCAGTAACTTCGAAATTTCCCTCTGTGAGGGTACCGGTTTTGTCAAAAATCACAACATCGACGTCCTTTATTCTTTCAAAGGCTTTTCGATCTCTTATGAGTATCCCTTTCCTCGCTGATTTAGAAGTCGAAACTGAGACAACAAGCGGCACCGCCAGGCCAAGAGCGTGAGGGCAGGTTATTACCATGACCGTGACCATTCTCTCCAGTGCGAAAAGTAGAGGTTTCCCTAGCGCAATCCAGATTCCAAGTGTGGAAAAACCCGCGGTAATAGCGATTATCGTTAACCAAAAAGCTGCTTTATTTGCCAGATCCTGAGTTTTCGATCTAGTTGTTTGAGCCTGTTTCACAAGTTCGACAATTTGCATCAGATACGTGTCTTTGCCAGTGCTTCTTATTTCAATTTTCAAAGCACCATCATGATTTATCGACCCACCGATTACTTCAGCTCCAGGCCTTTTAAAAACTGGTTTTGATTCACCCGTAAGCATTGATTCATCTACATTACTTGATCCTTCGATAACAACACCATCTGAAGGTATTTTTTCCCCTGGTTTTACCAGAACCATATCTCCAGGCTTTATTTCTTGCATCGACACGTCTTTAATGCCATCAGGAGTGATAAGGTGAGCTTCGACAGGCATGAGTTTGATGAGTTCTTCGAGAGCCCTTGATGCTCCCATCACGGAGCGCATTTCTATCCAGTGGCCAAGGAGCATAATATCGATAAGTGTAACTAATTCCCAGTAAAATGTCTTCCCACTTATTCCCAAAGTCACTGCAGCGCTATAAAAAAATGCGACACTTATTGCCATACCAATCAGTGTCATCATTCCAGGTTGTTTCGATAAAAGTTCCTTACGAGCACCTCTAATGAACGGGGCCCCTCCGTAAATATAAACAACCATTGCTAAAGCAAAAAGCACATATCTATCACCAGAAAAGGTTAAACTGTATCCCAACACTTTTTGAAAAAAAGGAGAAAGTAACAACACAGGAACTGTGAGTATCAACGAAACGAAAAATCTTTTTTTGAAATCTAACAACATATGCTGGTGGTGAGAGTGATTCATATCAGAGCTTTTGCTTTTCTCATCATGATTATGAATGTGGGAATGATCATGGCTATGAGCGTGGGAATGATCCATTTTTTCAACCTTTCCTTTAGCATTTTCTTCAGGATGCTTGTCCATTTTATGCATCACATCACCTCCACCACCCCCCGGGGGGGTATTTCTATCATTATTATTTTACATCATTGTTATTTTCAATTACGTTTCTTCTATGAAACAAATTATGTTTTTGTCGGGATAGGTTATTGACTATGTGCAGAAATTAAATTATTATATCGATAACGATATATCGGAGGTGATATACCATGCATACAGGATTTTTAAAATTCGCTGTAATGGACACTGTGGCAAGCAATTACCCGGTGCATGGTTACAGGATAATGGAATTAATCGAAGAGAAAACCGGTTTCAAACCTTCACCAGGTTCAATCTATCCCATTTTGAAGAAACTGGTCGCTGAAGGGCTGGTTTTCTCAACAAATGAGGGTAAGAAAAAACTCTACTCACCCACTGAAAAGGGGCTTGAAGTCCATCAACAACTCATGAAGCAATATAAAGAAACCGTGAGGAGTCATCAACAGTTTATAGAGTCAATTGCAAAATTCGCGGGTGTAAAGAAAGACGTAGAAGCGCCTTTCAAAGAATTTCGTAAAGTCCCACCTGAGGTCAGAAAAGAATTGAAGAAGTTATTTTATAAAATCAGTAAAGTCAATTGGAAGCGTGCTGACCATATTACAGAAGTAATCTCAGAAATAGAAAATCTCATAAAAACCCTTGAAGTAAGGATAAATGAGGTGAGAGAAAATGAAAGTGATCGAAGCTAAGGGACTCTCAAAACGCTTCAAGGAAGTTCTAGCAGTTGACAACGTATCCTTTGAAGTTCAGGAAGGTGAGATATTTGGTCTTCTTGGGCCAAATGGCGCTGGTAAATCAACAACCATTCGAATGTTGACAACTTTAACTCGTCCAACCTCGGGTACTGCATTGGTGGCTGGTTACGACATCTCAAAAGAACCATCGAGAGTTAGGGAAAAGATAGGGCTTGTCTCGGAAAAAACTATTCTCTACGACAGGCTAACAGCCATGGAAAACCTTATGTTTTTCGCGAGACTAAACGGAATGGATAAAAAAAGAGCTAGAAAGCGATGTTTAGAGCTCCTTGAAATGGTAGATATGCTGAAATGGAAAGACACTATGGTCGGTAAGTTTTCAACGGGTATGCGTCAGAGAATCAATGTAATCAGAGCACTATTACACGATCCAAAAATAATCTTTCTTGATGAACCCACACTGGGGCTCGACCCACAAACGACAAGGACAATCAGGGAATTCATCCGAAAAATAAACAGTGAAGGCAGAACCGTGATTTTAACGACCCATATAATGACTGAAGCCGATATGCTTTCAGACAGGATAGCCATCATAGACCACGGAAAAATCATCGCTCTCGATACTCCAAAAAATCTGAAGCGGATGTTGAAAGAGTCTAGTGACGAAGTTCTGGACATAGAGATACCGAACATGAACGGTAAAATCACTGAAGAGCTAGAAGCTTTCGATTGCGTGCGAAAGGTGTCCAGTAGATCACCGGAAGAGATAAGGATAATCATGAACTGTGATAACCCAGTTGCTTTCATCACCGACTTCCTGTCGAAGCGCTCCCTTCATATAAGGGCTATTAGAACCGTCGAACCAACCCTCGAAGATGTATTTATTAAGTTGACCGGTCACGAAATGCGAGATCAGGAAGTGAAAAAAGCCCGGTTTGTGAGAAGGAGGATGCATTCATGAAGTACGCTTTACTGATCGCTATCAAAGACCTAAAATACTTCTTCAGAAGTAGAATCGCCATATTCGCTTTCCTCATCATGCCCATATTCATGATGCTCATGACCGGTTACATCTTCCCAAAAATTCAAGCCGGGACAAACGTGAAAGTCGTGATTTATTCGCAGGACAGTGGGTTCAGGAAATTGATGGAGAGCAAGGGACTGGATAATTTCTTTTTTGTAGATAGCGAGGAAGAACTAAGGCAGGCCCTTCTGGACGAAAAGGCTGATGTTGCTATGGTAATTCCGGAAGGTTTTCTGAGTGCTATGTTAAGAAAGGAAGAAATAAAAGTCAGACTTATTCCGAGCCCTTCCAATCCACAAATAGCTATGGCGGCAGCACAGGGTATCACCACCAGTATTGGAAGTTCCATGGGGAGCATCGGTGGAAAGTTCACCCTGGAAATGGAAAATCCCGGCGGTGGAGAGTTCAACTACTACAGCTTCATGGCTCCGGGGATAATGGCGATGGTTGCGATAATGAGTGTGGTAAATGGTCTTGCAGCTGCGATTACTACGGAGAAAGAGCGTGGAACCCTCGATGGTATTCTCACAACACCGATCCCCCGCTATTCAGTTGTGCTTGGAAAGACCTTAGCACAAAGCATCAGAGGTATACTGCAAGCAATCATCATCCTGCTGATAGCGATATTGCTGTTTGGCGCAACAGTCCAGGGTTCAATACTTCTCGCACTCTTTGTTCTCGTGTTGGGAATTATGAGTTTTATCGGCGTGGGTATAATCGTTACAGCCAGTGCACCCGACCAGGAAACGAGTCAGATGATGCTTACCACGCTCATGTTCCCGATGATGTTTCTGTCAGGGGTATTCTTCCCGGTAAATCAGATGCCGTCTTTCATGCAGTCCCTGTCGAAGTTCTTTCCGTTAACATACGCCGCGGATGCTCTTAGAAAGGTAATGATACTCGGAGGTACGCTCTCGAACATATCTGGCGACGTGATAGTTCTGTTGATTTTCTCGGTTATTACACTATCCCTTGCTGTACCACTCTTTGGAAAATTGACTACTACTTAACAAAAAAAGAAATCTGGCCTGTGCCAGATTTCTTTTTTCATATCTTAAACTAAAGTCCGAGGTATGCCTTCCTCACTTCGTCGTTTTGTAGCAATTCCTGCGATGGTCCATGGAGAGTTATCCTTCCGGTTTCAAGAACATAGCCATAGTGTGAAGTCTTCAGGGCCACCGCGGCGTCCTGTTCGATCAGAAGAATGGTGGTTCCTTCGCCGTTTATTTTTTGAATGACCTCGAACACTTCCTTGACAAGCATGGGTGCCAGTCCCAAAGAAGGTTCGTCCATCATCATAAGCTTTGGTCTTGACATGAGTGCCCTGCTCACTGCGAGCATTTGTTGTTCGCCACCGGAAAGAGTATTAGCCAGTTGGTTTATTCGCTCCTTCAATCTCGGAAAAAGCTCAAAAACCCATTCTAAATCCTCTTCAACACTATCGCCTTTTCTGTTGTAAGCTCCCATCAAGAGGTTCTCTCTAACAGTGAGGTTAGAGAAAACCCTCCTTCCTTCAGGTACTAGGGATATACCCATCTTGTTTATAACGTGGGGATTGTGGTTTGTTATGTCCGTACCCTCAAAAAAAATTTTTCCACTGGCAGCTTTGACAAGCCCACTTATCACTGAAAGCGTTGTGGTCTTTCCGGCACCGTTTGCTCCGATCATCGTCACGATCTTTCCTTTTGGTACCTGAAGGTCTATTCCCTTGATCGCTTTTATGGCCCCATAATTAACCTTTAGCCCTTCGATTTTGAGAATTACATCGTCATTTTGCGACATGAGACCACTCCTCTCCAAGGTAAGCCTCTATAACCTTTTCATTTCGCTGGATTTCTTCAGGTGCGCCTTCAGCGATGAGGACACCGTAGTCCATCACGAGTATTCTCTCACAAAGCCCCATGACCACTTTCATATCATGTTCAATGAGGAAAACAGTGACTTTAAATTCATCTCTTATCCACTTAATAAGCTGGACGAGTTGTTGGCTCTCAGAGGGATTCATACCGGCTGCAGGTTCATCGAGCAAAAGCAGTTGCGCATCAGTAGCTAACGCCCTGGCAATTTCCAGCAATCTCTGCTCCCCGTAAGGGAGGGAACTGGCTTTTTCATCAGCCAGCTTTTCAAGCCCCAGCTTTTTCAGTATGCTGTATGCTTTGTCTTTTATCTCTTTCTCTTTCTTCATATATCCAAGTTTGAGGACACTCTTCCAGAACCAAAAATTGCTGGCACCATACTTATTTCTTCCTATTTTCTGGAGATATTTCTCCGCATCTTTCGTTGCCAGCTCATGATGTTGTGCAACCATTACGTTTTCTAATACTGTCATATCCTGAAAAAGCCTTATGTTCTGGAAGGTCCTTGATATCCCGAGGTGAGTAATGTGGTGGGGCTTCAACTGAGTGATATCAAGACCATTGAAAAAAACTCTGCCCTCGGTAGGGTAATAAACACCGGTGACAACATTAAAGACTGTGGTCTTTCCAGCACCGTTTGGACCTATAAGACCGAGTATTTCGCCTTCTCTGACATAGTTGTTAAAATCGTTGACAGCCACCAAACCTCCGAACTTCATCGTCACGTGGTCGAGCTTAAGGATTTCACTCACTGCTACCACCCCTTCCACCACGTCGTAACCAGGAATAAATGTTGTTCCATGTTAGTTCTTTGCGTCCCATAATACCTCTTGGCCAGAAGATCATCACAATGACAAACATAGCTGAGAACACGAGCATTCTCAGACCTGGAATTCCGGAAAATCTGTAAGTGAATATCTTCATGGGTTCTTCGAGGAACCTGAGCCATTCGGTGAGAACTGCAAAAAGTCCAGCACCGATTATGGCACCTGATATGCTCCCTAAACCTCCTATGACAATCATGATCAGGATATTGAAAGTTAACATAACACCAATGGATGTTGTCCTTGGATCAATTGTGGTTAACCAGTGAGCATAAAGAGAGCCCGATATACCAGCGAAAAATCCACCGATTACAAAACCGAGCAGTTGATGTTTGAAAACATTAATGCCCATGGCTTCAGCCGCTACCTTATCTTCCCTAATAGCCTTCAAAGCTCTACCGTAGCTGCTATTAACAAGGCTCCCAATGAAAACCACCGTTACAAAAAGCCAGGCCCATGACCACCAGACATTTGTATACTGAGGAATACCCTTTAGACCGAGGGCCCCATTTGTGACAGACCTTAGGTTTATGACAAGTATCCTTATTATCTCGCTGAAACCAAGCGTGGCTATGGCGAGATAATCACCTGAAAGTCTTAAAGATGGCCAGCCTATGAAAAATGAGAAAGCAGCTGCGATAACACCGCCTATCAATGTTGCCGGCAGAAAAGGAATCTGAATAGAATTCAAAGGCCAGATTACCTTATCGAGAATGAATGTGACCTCCTTCTGCTGAATAGACATGGTCAATAATGCCGAAGCATACGCACCAAGGGCGATAAATCCAGAATGCCCAAGTGAAAATATACCAGTGATACCGTTTATTAAAGTCAAGCTTACAGCCATTATTCCGTAAATTCCAATAAGAGAAATTATCCTCACCATATATGAGTTCATATTATCGTTGATAAGATAAAGACCCAACCAGACAAAAGCGACGAAAACCACGGTAAGTATGAAGTTGGTTTTGTTAGACAGTTTCATGGGCATCACACCTTTACAGCTGATTTCTTTCCGAGCAGGCCCTCGGGCTTGATGGAAAGAATTAATATCAAGATGAGGAATGCGAAGGCGTCACGATACCCGGCCATCTTTGGAAAGAATCCCACCAACATGATTTCTGTTAATCCTAGGAGGAACCCACCTACCACGGCACCTTGTATTGAACCGATCCCTCCAAACACCGCCGCAATAAAAGCTTTTAATCCCGGCATGAATCCCATATATGGCCATAGCTGAGGATATCTTGTTGCCCACAGGAGACCTCCTACAGCAGCAAGGGCGGAACCGAGGGCAAATGTGAAACCAATAACCATATCGACATTAACGCCCATCAGAGAAGTCGTAGGGATATCCACCGAAACTGCTCTCATAGCCATACCGATTTTTGTTTTATATACGATCCACCACAGTATCACAAGCGCAAGTGCAGTGACGCCAAGAATGACTAAAGAGACGACCGGGATACGGAGTCCTCCCACAATAACATTTCGGCCATATTTAACTTCTTCATGTCCTCCAAGGATTATCATATTGTTCAGGAACCCTGGATAAATGTTTCTGAAAGAGCGCGGTATTCCAGAAAACACAACAACGGCAAAGCTCTCGAGGAAAAACGAAACTCCAATAGCGGTTATCAATGCCGAAATTCTGGGTGCGTTTCTTATAGGTTTATAGGCGACCCTATCAATCGCAAATCCTAAAAGTGCGGCAGCAAGTATGGCAAGGGTAAAGGAAATTAACCACGGGACCTTCCCCAGTGTAACGAGGAAGAAAGCAAAGTACACAGCCATCATAAAAACATCGCCGTGGGCGAAGTTTATCAACCTGAGTATTCCATATACCATAGAATATCCGATAGCAATGAGAGCATAAAGTGAACCCAAACTAAGGCCATTTACAAGGTTCTGAAGAAATGTGAAAAGGTTCAAGCAGGTCACCTCCGATTATAGTCATAAATGAAACGGGGGGCTATCCCCCCGAATCATTGCGGATTTATAGTTGTATCGTACTTGAACTGCTCGTCCTCAATCTTCACAATAGCAACGGATTTAATAGCATTACCGTTTTCGTCTATATTGATAATTCCCGTGGCACCAGCAAAGTTCTTTGTTCTTCTGATCGCCTGTGCGATTGCGTCTCTATCAAGGCTTCCTGCACGAGCAATTGCATCCCTTATTACGAGGTATGCATCGAAACCCAGAGCACTTAGAGCCGCGGGGTTTTTTCCGTATTTTTCCCTGTATTTCTCGAGGAAAAGCTTTGCATTTTCAGTGAACACGGGACTATCTGAATGGTAATGCGTTGTAAAATAAAGTCCGTTAACAGCTTCTCTACCGATGGTGATGGTTTCAGGAGCATCGGCACCGTCCCCGGTTATTAGCGGACCAAAGAAACCGAGTTGTCTGGCTTGAATAGCGATTAAAGCAATTTCTTGATAATATCCGGGGATGAAGAATGCCTCGGCACCCGTCATCATAGCATCGGAAATCTGTGCAGTAAAATCCTGATCACCACTCTTGTAATACTCGAAGAAAACATGGCCACCTAACCCCTGAAATGTTTCCATAAAATAATTTGCCAGGCCGACAGCGTAATCCTGTTCAACATCCATGAAAATAGCCACATTCCTGATACCAAGCTTATCATGTGCAAGGACCGCTGCGGCCCAGCCCTGGAAGGGATCGATGAAACAGACCCTCGAAACGTATTCCTTACCAGAAGTTACAAGGGGGTTTGTTGAAGCAGGTGAAACCATTGGGGTCTTCTTTTCTTCAGCAACCGCACCGCCCGAGAGACTGTAAGAGCTCGCGACTTCACCGAGAATCGCGTTGACATTTCCCACTTCGATAGCTCTTCTTACAGCGTTGGCAGCTTCAATTTTGTCGCTTCTGTTGTCAAAGATTGTGAGTTCAATAGGTTCACCGTTTACCTCTGGAAAGAGTTCATGGGCAATCTCCACACCTTCCCATACCATTCTTCCAAATGCGGCGATTCCGCCGGTCATTGGTAATACAACACCGATCTTTACAGTAGCAAGAGAAAGCACACTCAATAAAAGAATAAAGAGAACCAGAACCTTTTTCATGCAAACACCTCCCTGGATTTTCTATAAAAAAGAAACGGCCGGTGAACTTCACCGGCCGATGGATATCTTATACCAAACGACATATCGGCCGGTCTCGACCGAAAATATACCAATACATGTTCATAACAAAATATTTCTCATAAAAATTAACTGTTATTTTCGCTTTCTCCATTTTTCTCTCCATATAATAAATTTCCACTATGATATCATACTCACCCTCGGTATCCAAACTTCTTTCATGTTAAAAATACCGAAAAGCATGTGATTTTATACACTATCGTTACACGAAAAAGAAATTATAGAAACAAAAAGTCAATGTTTCGTGCTGCAGGAAATCCCAGAAGAGGTTAAGAGGTTAGAGATATCAATCTTTTATCCTCGCCATTACATAAGCGTCTACATACTTTCCGTTTCTGAAAGCAAAATCTTTAAGGGTACCCTCTATTACGAAACCAAATTTTTTATAGAGACGTATGGCGCGTTCGTTATCAACATATACTTCTAGCTGAATACGATGAATGTTGTACCAGTTGTCCGCAAGGTCTATCAATCTCTTCATCAACTCCGTACCTATGCCCTTCCCCTGATAACCGTCATGCACCATCATGCCGATTTCTGCGGTGTGTCTTCTTCTACCTCTTTTAAAGTGGATGCCCGCAAAACCCACTACCTTATCGTCGACTTCAGCAACTATGTTCACAACACTTCTATCAGAAACAGCCGCCTCTACCCGTTTTTTCGCTTCTTCCTTTGAAATGTAGGGAATTCCGAGAGTAAAAGAACTAGCGAGGGGCAGGTTTCTGATTTCTGCCCACGCGGCAAAATCCTCCAGTTCCATGGGTCTGATCTTGATGTTCACGCGCTCACCCTCCTCTTCCCATAATCTTTTCTTTCACCTTCAAACTTGAGTATCTCTACTATTTCGTACAGGTTTTCTTCAATTATCATTAAGAAAAACCTGTCGATGGGCATATTCTTCATAACTTTTATGGCTACTTCGGGATCAAGGGCTGAACGATAGGCTCTATCACTTGTAAGGGCGTCGAAGACATCAGCAACAGCGAGTATTCGCGAAAGCAACGGAATTTCATCGTTCTTCAGACCTGCAGGATAACCGCTCCCATCGAGCCTTTCATGGTGGTATAGCACTACGGGAATAAGCTCCTTCAGTTGTGAAATATTTTCTATCACATTAGCGGAGATTACGGGATGCTTTTTTATAACCTCAAACTCTTCATCGGAAAGTTTTCCCTTCTTGTTCAATATACTTTCGGGAACACTGATCTTTCCGATGTCGTGCAGCAGGGCAGCATTTTTCAATACTCTAAGATCTCGTCGCTTCAGACCGCATTTTTTACCGATATAGGTGGCAAGGGTTGCCACTTTTCTCGAATGGTTTGCTGTGTAGGCGTCTCTTTGCTCAAAAAGTGCGACGATATTTTCCAGACCACTTCCGTGGTAATGGTGGTACATTTGACTGGCGATAAGAAACTCAACTGCCAGAACAACAAGAAGGCTAATGACGAAGGCACTAAAGTAATGAATGAGTCCAAGACGCACTTTTACAATACGATAATTCAGTCCATAAACGTAAGGGGAACCGGTATTCGAAAGTTCAACGGCTCCACCATCGAATCCGTAGCCAGTCAGAATAGGCGCTACGTCGATAATTGCTTTAACAACCTTTTCAGGCGCAACTACTTCGAGGAAATCATCGTAGATGTTGAAAAGCACATATAGAACCCCTTCTTTGGAAGAAATCCTGTAAATCTCTTTTTCGCTCTCTCTTTCACTGAACCACTCAGGTCTATCGATCAATTCTATATCCTTAACATAAGGGGTCCCATCGAGGATTTCTTGAAAAAATTCCTCTATGAATTCTGTATCATTTTTCAACACCGCAGTGTAAAACGCGGTCCATTGAAAATAACCGCTGGAGAGTTTATCAGCAATGAGATTTACGCTAAGTTCAACATAACGTCCGCTGGTATCAACGCTTTCAACCAGACGCGCCCTGTTAAGGTAGTAAAAACCGCACAAAGAAAGCGCGAATGAAAGAAAGAAAATGATGAATCCTCTGTAAATGGCTAAACGATCCGCCTTTTTTAGCATTCTCAAATAGGTAACCTCTCAGAAAAAGTTTGATTTATTTTATCACAGACGTTGGGGTCGATGCGATTTTGATTGATGTTTGCAACGCTTTTGTAACTTGACTATCCAGAGGTATTTCTGTTATGATAGGCAAAACACATTGTGGAGTGAAAATCATGGATTACAGTAGCTTCATTTTTGACAACTTCAACAATATAAAAAAGCACGTCAAGAGGTGTTGCCCGGGGTTTCTCGGCAGCACGGCTTAGTCGTGCTCAAGGGATAGAGAAATCACCGGGCGAGAAATCGCCCGGTTTTTTATTTAATAAGGAGGTGTTCGTATGAGGAGAGTTTGGCTTGTTGTTTTACTGGTGGTATTCGCTGGATTAGTATTTGGCAGTCTGATCGACGACATAAGAGCAAAAGGGGTACTGAGAGTTGGACAGGATGCAGGTTACATGCCACTCTATGGTACTGACATGGATGGAAACAGGATAGGCCTTGAAGTGGAGATACTCCAGCGTATGGCAGACATATTGGGTGTCCGGCTCGAGTTCGTGGTAGTCAACTGGGACGGTATCATACCAGCTCTCATGGCGGGAAAGTTCGACATCATCTGGTCAGGAATGACTATCACACCTGAAAGGGCGCTGAGGGTAAACTTCAGTGATCCGTATCTCACTATCGGACAGGTCATTGTCTACAACACCCGCAAATTCGAGAGCGAGCCAGTTTTTGCGGAGATAGCTAATAGCCAACTGAGAATCGCAGTACAATTAGGAACCACCGGTGATGAAGCCGCACGCAGGCTTTTCCCGAATGCAGAATTTCTCACCTTTGATACCATGGACGAGGCGGCTTTTCAGGTAGCATCTGGCAGAGCAGATATTATGGTGATCGACTCTATATACGCTCGTTACATTGCCAGAAAGTACGCAGTGCTTGAAGCTGGTACAGAACTGCTCACACGAGAAGATCTTGGAGTCGCGGTTAAGAAAGGTGATTGGGAAACCCTTCAGTGGATTAATACATACATCAACTGGCTGAAGACATCGGGTATCCTCGATGAGTTACAGCGAAAATGGTTTGTTGAATACGAGCCCAGTCTGTGAGGAGGAGCAGTGTGAGAAGAAACTTTGCCAGAGCACTAAGTATTTTGATCTTTTTGGCAATTGCAACAATCATATACCTCTCCCTTTCTAAGGTTTATCCTTTCAACTGGAGTGTGATCATCAGATATTCAAAGTTGTTCGTTGATGGGATTCTGATGACACTCAAAATCAGTGGTTTTTCTCTGGGATTATCCCTTGTCATCGGAATGACCATAGCTCTTGCCCGTGTCTCACGTGTAGAGATTTTCAAAGAGCTAGGTACATTATATGTCTGGTTCTTCAGAAACATGCCGTTGTTGGTGATCATACTCCTCGTTTATTATGGTATGGGCTCTGTGTTGAACATCGACAGATTTTTAGCGGGAGTTATATCTCTTTCCCTTTTTGAGGGCGCTTACGTTGCTGAGATATTCAGGGCTGGGATTGAAGCTGTCCCGCCTGGAGAGATCGAAGCCGGGGCAGCCCTCGGGTTTTACAACTATCAGATTATGGGATCCATTATCTTGCCCCAGGCGTTTCGTATATCCATTCCGCCCCTGATCGGTCAGCTCATAAGCCTCGTAAAAGACAGTTCACTGGTCTCCGTGATAGCCCTTGGAGATATAACTATGAGGGCAAGACAGATAGGAACCCAGACTCTCGCTACACTAGAGGCGTACCTGATCCTCGCAGGCATATATTTGTTAATGACCTCCACGCTTTCCGTACTTGGACGTTACCTTGAAAGGAGGCTCGCCATACCATGAGTGTACTGGAACTGAGAAATATTTACAAAAGCTTTGGAGATACACCGGTATTGAAAGGCGTTACATTCTCTGTAAACAAAGGGGACGTCGTGGCCGTTATCGGGAAATCCGGGGCTGGAAAAACAACGATGCTCCGGGTTATGAATTATCTTATCCCGCCTGATTCTGGAGAAGTTTATTTCCACGGTATGAAGGTTACACCCGAAAGGAAAGTTCTACGTAGCGTCAGATCGAAAATAGGTTTTGTATTCCAGCGATTCAACTTGATCAGACATCTTACAGCGCTGGACAACGTGGCTATCGGTCTGGTTAAAGTAAAGGGACTAAAGTGGCAGCAGGCCAGAGAGATCGCTATGAAAAGACTTGAGGAAGTTGACCTTGGAAACAGGGTCCATCACTACCCTTCACAGCTTTCCGGAGGTCAACAACAGAGAGTGGGGATCGCTCGTGCTTTGGCAATGGAACCAGATTTAATCCTCTTTGACGAGCCAACTTCCGCCCTTGACCCTTCTCTAGTTGGTGAAGTTATGTCAGTAATAAAACAGCTTTCTGCCAGTGGTACAACGATGGTCGTTGTCACCCATGAAATGTCATTTGCGAGAAATATCGCCAGCCGGGTTGTTTATATGGAAGATGGTCAGGTGGTTTATGATGTTGCACCCGAGCGATTTTTTGGCTCAAGCGATGAAAGAGTCCGGCTATTTCTGAATGATTTTCTTGAAGCCGTTTGAAAGGAGATGATTTTGCGAATTACTAAAGAGAGTATAATGAATACGGACGCCCATGGCTGGGGGAGTTAATATGAAATTCTCAACGAAAAAGATATACGCTTATTTTGTATCTCTGATAACCTTGATCATGCTGATCACGGCTCTCTGGTCCTTTGCCAGTGCCGTGATCGATTTTTTTATTCCGAGTGATTATTCTATCAGGGTACCGTACTCCGAAGCACTTCCCGAAGAAACGCAGCAAAAAACGATAAAATCTGAAGTATCCAAAAGGGAAAGTCTGAAAGACATTCTGCAAAGCTTGCTTAGAATAGGGATAATCCTTCCTTTTTATCTCTTCCACTGGAAGCTTGCAAAAAAAGCTGAAGAACATTGAAATTCGGCTGATCTCAAGTGAAAACCCAGAAAACGCTTCGAAAGCCTGCAAAAGCGAAAGGTATTCAACCACCGTGCCTTTAAAAATCTTTTAATATTTATAGATACTTATATGCAAAACTGGTATAATTTTTCATGCTTATAACTCATGTGATAGTATTTTGCATTAATATAAATCGTATGACCAATTAACGAGGAGTGGTACAGGTGCTGGACCTGTCTAATTACACTGGCTATTTTGAAGAATTGTTCAAAAACAACCCTCTGGGGATATTGCTGTGTGATTCAAATAATAAGGTTTTAAAGGTAAATCAGGCTTTCTGTGACATGTTTGGATATTCGGAGGATGAGGTCATTGGAAAATTCGTTGACGACGTTGTTGTTCAATCACCAGAACTTCGGAGCCCCGCTGCTGATGTTACTAAAGAAGCACTGCAGGGTAAAATAGTAAGCTTCGAAGCCATCAGAGAACGTAAGGATGGGACGAGGTTCTGGGCATCCATCCTCAGCGCGCCGGTTTATACTGAAGGTGTTATAACAGGTATTTTCGCCATTTATTCAGATATCTCTGAACAGAAACAATTACAAAAAAATCTGGAAGATGCTATCAGGAAGAATACTGCTATTATGGACGTTTTCCCTGATTACGTTATGATTTTAGATAGTGAAGGAAATATCCTCGATGTCAGTTCCACACCAGTTGAGCAAACTAACATTAATCCAGGCGAATTCGTGGGTAAAAATTTCAGAGAAATCGGTTTCCGTAAAGAAGCAAATGATATTATAGCTTCCAGGCTCTCAAAAGCCTTAAAAAGTTCTGAAATACAGGTTTTTACGATTTCATTGAATACGCCTTCCGATGTCACACATTTGGAAATCCGTTTCATAAAAATGGGAGAAGACAGGATCCTCGCTGTTATGAGGGATGTTACGACAGAAACAGAAAATAAAATAAGGCTGGAAAACTTCGTTAATTTCAACCGTTCCCTTCTTGAGGTAACTAAGGATGTCCTCAAGACAACAGATATCGAGAACATGTATCAATTACTTCTTGAAAAGGCTGTTGATATCGTACCTGGTGCTGAAGCAGGCAGCCTTATATTAAAAGACAAAGATGGCCTATATCGATTTTATGCGGCTGTGAATTATGACCTTAGAATGCTTAAAAAAATCTATCTCAAACCTGAAGAACTCGTTCAGAAGGAAGTTCATGAAGTTCAGATAGTTACTGACTTTAATCCCAATAGAAAACTCGATAAATTTCGATATGAAATACTTGAAAGATACGGTAAAACAAGCAAAATAAAAGCGATGCTTTCAGTTCCCATCGAAACTGACGGGAAAATAATCGGATTTTTCGGTCTGGATAGTCATTCTTCAGCAACGGCTTTCAATGAAGATTCAACAGAGATGGCAAAACTACTGGGACAGCAAGTTGCTGTGTTATTCGAAAGATTACGGCTCGAAAAAGAGTTGAGAAAGCAAAAAGAACGATTGGAATTACTTTCCGGCAAAGACCCTCTCACAGGACTGCCAAACAGACGACTTTTCTTCGAAAAAGCTCATTCCTATCTTGCTTTGTCCAAACGTAACCATATGCCATTGAGCATCCTTTACCTCGACCTTGACTATTTCAAAATCGTCAATGACACGATGGGGCACGATATTGGCGATGAAGTGCTATCAATAGTTGCTAAAAGACTTCAATACGCCTTAAGGGAAAGTGATGTTGTTGCAAGGCTGGGCGGTGATGAATTTATCTTCGTGTTGCCTGAAACTGACTTCGAAGCAGCAAAAGTGGTTAAAAAGAGGATAGAATTCATCCTCCGCGAAGTTATAAATTTAAGATGCGGAATCGTTACTGTAGGTGGAAGCATAGGTATTTCAACATTCCCAGATGATGGTGATGATCTCGAACAGCTCATAAAAATAGCTGATCAACGCATGTATGAATGCAAAAAAAGTAAAAAAGCACAGAATAAATGACCGTCATTCTTGCCGTACTACAAAAAAGCAAAACCAGGGTTAGTTTCTAGATATGATATGCAGTCGATTGGATGATTTCTCAAGTAAAATATGCATTGATCTTATGCTGAGTGCACTGCCAAATGCGATCGTACCGAGTTTGCCACCTGCACCTCCAAAATGCTCCACACTGTAAAAGAAAACCACACCCATTATAATCCCACTCAGGAGTGCTCCCAGTTCGTTTTTAATCACTTTCTTTGAACTCATTCCGACAAAGGAAGCACACATCATCGCTGAAGCCATCATTGTTCCGCTTTCAGGATATAATACTGGAAAGACCAGCCCTGCGAAGAGACTGATGGCGCTCGAAGAAGCCACCGTATTTTTCTTGAGCCTTACAGAAAGCAAATACGTCAGGAGAACACCAATGATACTGAAAACGAAGGTCTCAACGCTAGTTTCCCATGAAAACTTTTCACCTTTGATCAGCTCAACTTTGGAGAGATACGAGAGAATAACCCAGCTTGAGAAAGCTATTGTTCCAAGTTTTCCCCCCACACTTTCATATACGGTCTCCGATAGAACAAACAGAATCCCTGCGATTATAGATGCAATAAATACATGGCCAAAATCATGAAGCACCACCGGAGAGACCATTCCCACGAAGGAGCCACAATAAAGAGGTATGGAGTATTCAGAAATCAACGAAGCCCCGGTCATACCGACTGCTGCTGCCGCAACCACTGCACCCAAACCAAGATAAACGTTCAGTAGATATGAAGCAATTGCACCGACGATTGTCGCAAGAAATAATTGAAAGCCTTTAGATAAATTTGGCTTTTTTTGGCTTTTGAGTATGTTTCTAAACTCGCTGTAGAAAGAGTGCACCAGAAGAACTGTCACTGCCAAAATTATAGGGAACAAAAGCGGTTCATCGCGTAGTGATGAAAAAAGCGTCATCACAAAAAGTGCTAAAGTAAAAACTGAAAGAATAAGAAATGCCACCAACCGCATCGGTCCACCCCTTTTCAATTTTACACGAGTACAAAGCATAACATACACTAAAGATTTTCTAATAAGACTGTCAATGTTATAATTTAAGTAAGTTAGGAGGGATAACTTGAGTAAAAAGGGACAAGGTGGGCTCGCCACTGAGATAGAAAAAACACTGAGAGCAATATATATAAGGATCAAACGTGAGGGTAGAAAGGTTTTAAAAGACTTTCCCATAACACCTGCCCAGTTTGATGTGCTTCAGACGCTGTATTTCTCTGGAGAAAAACGCATGAGTGATATTAGTAAAATACTCGGGATAACGAAGAGCACCACTACGGGACTCGTTCATCGCCTGATTGAAGGTGGGTTCATTGAAAGGAGACGCTCCAAAGAGGACCGTCGCTCATACATCATAGATATCTCCGGAGAAGGCATCAAACTCATAGAAAAGGTGATCAAGCGAAGAGTTAGCTACCTCAATGAAATCCTCACAAAACTCGAAAATCACAAACCTGAGGAACTGCTCATGATTCTTGATGAACTTCTGGATGCAATGAAGAAAAGAGGATAAGGGGGAGTTTCCTTGAAAAAAACCATTTCTGTCTTTTTGGTTATTCTATTTATCGTGTCGATTTTTGCCGTGACGAGTACTGTTAGGATCCGGGCAAAGAAGATTTCTGGTAGAAAAGATATCGTTTATCTTACCGGGGAGGTCTACATAGAGAAAGTGGGGGATGTTTCTCTCACCACCGAATCAGCCACGATGACAGCAAAAAATGGCAACTGGAACTACATCGAGACCGCTGGTTTGACGCATATTAGTTTTTCTTCTGGAGATGCCACATCGTTTAGTATGACCTACAATCTCAATACATCCAGCGGGATACTGAAACACAATGTAATTGCCAGATTCAACGATGAAAACGGTAAAAGAAAGATTCTCGTACAAAACGCTGAGAAACTGGATTTTAACCTGGAAAAAGAAGAATACACCGGTGAGGCCCTTCCGAAAAGTGCGAAAGATTTCAAACCCCTTGTGATCTACTATAAGGACGAACTTGTAGCGAATTCTCTTTATTTTGAGTATGACGAAAGCACAGGAATAATACTGCTCAAAGGAGACGTGTTCGTAGACGATAAAAAAAATAATAGAAAAATATACGCTACGGAACTATATTACAATACAAAGGACGATTCTTTCGAAGGAACAAATGTTTCTCTTGAAATGGAATTTGAGGAGGGTGCTGAGTGATAGACATTAAAATCGTGAGAAATAATCCGGAAATTCTTGAAAAAGCGCTCAAAAATCGCAATGTGGACCCTGCCTTGTTGGAGGAGATCCTTAAAATCGATGCCGAAAGGCGTAACGCAATTGCCGCCGCTGATAAAAAGAAAGCCGAAAGGAACCGTATCTCCTCTGAAATCGCCAAAGCGATGGCAAGTGGAAACAAAGAAGAAGCTGAAGCACTTAAAAATAGGGCAAAAGAGATATCTCAGGAAGTAAAAGAGCTCAATCAAAAGGCCAGCGAGCTAGACGAATTTCTGAAGCAGAAACTCCTATACGTTCCAAATATCCCTCATGAAAGCGTACCTGTCGGGGTAGACGAAAATGATAATGTCGAAGTTAGAAAATGGGGTGAGCCCAGGAAGTTTGATTTTGAACCAAAACCCCACTGGGAGCTTGGTATTCAGAGCGATATGTTGGACTTTGACAGAGCTGCAAAGTTGAGTGGCTCGAGGTTTGTGGTCTTGAGAAAACAGCTTGCCAGGCTCGAAAGAGCTCTTATAAATTTCATGCTTGATCTGCACACGACAGAACATGGTTACGAAGAAGTTGCTTTGCCGCACCTCGTCAAACGAGAGACGATGCTCTCTACCGGACAGCTTCCAAAATTTGAAGAGGATGCTTACAAAACTGAACCGGATGATATGTTCTTGATACCGACAGCTGAAGTTCCGCTCGTCGCTCAGCACAGAGACGAGATACTCGAGCTGTCATCTTTGCCACGGAAATACACTGCTTACACACCTTGTTATAGACGTGAAGCCGGCAGTTATGGCCGCGATGTGAAGGGCATGATAAGAGTACATCAGTTTGATAAAGTTGAACTCGTCTGGTTCACGCACCCCGAAAATTCCTATGAGGCCCTTGAAAAACTTACTGCTGATGCGGAAGAAGTATTGAAAAGGCTTGAATTACCGTATAGGGTTGTTGCCCTTTGCACGGGTGATCTAGGATTCGTCGCAGCGAAGACATACGATATTGAAGTGTGGCTACCTTCTTACAACACTTACAGGGAGATTTCCTCCTGCAGTAACGCCGAAGACTTTCAGGCAAGAAGGGGAAACATAAGATTTAGAGACAGAGATAACAAATTAAAATTCATCCATACCCTCAATGGCTCCGGTCTCGCCATTGGTAGAACGTTGATTGCCATAGTAGAGAACTACCAGCAGCCGGACGGAAAGATAAAGGTACCAAAAGTGCTCATACCATATATGGAAGCGGAGGTAATTGGCTGAGTGCCCCACGCCTTCTGGATAGACTCCGTTGAAAATGAGAATAAGAAGGTTTACCTTTCACCTTCAGAAGCGAACCATCTGAAGGTGATGAGAGTCAAATTAGGAGAGATCCTTACCGGGCTTGACGGTAAGGGCAACATTTATCGTTTCCAACTCGAAACCATAAGCAAGACAGGAGCAACAGGAAATCTCCTTTCTAGAAAACATGAATATCACGATGGTAAGAGCCTGATAATATTTGTTGCTTCCACAAAATGGCCCCGGATACGTCTGATAATCGAAAAGGCCGTGGAACTCGGAGTGGACAGGATCGAAATATTCAACAGTCGATACAGCGTTGCAAAAATCTTACCCAACAGGCTTGACAAGTTTTACTCTGTTATGCGCGAAGCGTCAAAACAATGTCTGAACACGTATCTACCGGAACTGTGTATAATAGATTCTATTGATCAAATAGATCATAGTAACTCACTAAACTTGCTGTTAGACTTCACTGGAAGTCCACTTCAGAGTTTAAGCGATTCTATCGCTTCAAGCAAAAATGTCAGGATTTTGGTTGGACCAGAAGGTGGTTTTGCTGAAAATGAGCTCAAAAAATTACACCAATTCTGCCTTCCGGTTTCTCTGGGAAAGAGGATACTCCGTGTGGAGACAGCTGTGATTGTCTCTGCTTCCTTCGCCTCTCTTCAAATGGGGAGACTTTAAGAAAGGGGTGAAACTCATGGAAAAGCAAGATTCCTTCATGAAGCAGTTCCGCACAATCGAACATGAGTACCGCGAAAGGCTTGCTGAAGCAAAGTCTACATCGGAAGTTGGAGACATCTTTATCGACTACACCCTTATGTTACTAAAACAAGCGGAAGTAGAGGTTTCCAACAAAGCCGTCGAATACATAGTCTTTGATCCTGAGGCTGAAGTAGCTTTTAGGTTTGAAAAACCTCTATTAGACAAACTAGAAGGGCTTTTCGAGTCTAGCGACCTCAAAAATATAATAGCGAAAATGGCAGAGTCAGCAAAGCACAGATATATCCAGATGACACACGATTCAGATAGAACCAGTATGTTCAGAAGACACACATAAAGGGGGAGAAGGATGGAGTACCGTAAAGTAGGAAAATGGGGACTGAGGATAAGTGAGCTCTCTCTCGGTTCCTGGTTGACATTCGGAAATCAGCTCGATGTTGAAAATGCGAAAGCCGCTATGAAAGAAGCCTTTAAGCAAGGGGTTAACTTTTTTGATACGGCGGAAGCGTACGCCAACGGAATGGCGGAATTTATCATGGGACAGGTTCTCAAAGAATTCCGCAGATCGGATATCGTCGTTTCCACAAAGATCTTTTGGGGCGGCGAGGGCCCAAATGATAAAGGTCTTTCAAGGAAACACCTTCTCGAAGGTACCTGGAATTCTTTGAAAAGACTTCAGCTTGATTACGTGGACATTATCTATTGTCATAGACCTGATCCAGAAACTCCCATTGAAGAGACAGTGTTCGCCATGGACTACATCGTAAGGAACGGGCTCGCTCTTTACTGGGGGACATCGGAATGGAGCGCTGATGAACTCGAAGCAGCTCATAAAGCTTGCAAAGAGCTGAACTGCATCCCACCCATTGTTGAACAACCTCTATATAACATGCTCGCGAGGGAAAGGGTGGAAAAGGAATATCAGCCGATATATGAAAAGTATGGAATGGGATTGACTACTTTCAGCCCTCTCGCTTCCGGAATCCTTACAGGGAAGTACAATGATGGAATACCTGAAAACAGTAGACTGGCCCGCTTCCCGGGTTTAAGAAAACATTTCGAAGAACGGGGACTACTCAGCGATGAGACCTTTAGAAAAGTGCGAAAAATTGGAAAGATTGCGCAAGAACTTAGTGTTAAACAGTCCCAGCTGGCACTGGCATGGTGTCTGAAGAACCCGAACGTTAGTAGCGTTATCCTTGGTGTAAGTAACATCGAACAGCTCGAAGAGAACCTGAAGGCTCTCGAGGTGAAGGAAAAGCTTACCGAGGACGTGATGAAAGAAATCGAAAGCGTGCTGTCAGAATGAATTAAGCCGGGCGATCGCCCGGCTTTTTTTATTGTATCCTCAGTTCTTCCTTGACCTCTTCTGGTGGTCTGTTTTCGAGCACAGCGATTCTCATATAAATGGGCGGATGTGTGCTGAAAAGCGATGCAAAGGCGGTGACCTTTTCATTCACCTTCCTCTTCAGCGGATCTGTTATAAAGAGATGCGCTGTTGCAGTGCTCGCAGTTTTTAGCTTTTTCGACTTCAAGGCGATCTTTCTTAATGCACCCGCAAGGCCTACCGGGTTTCTCGTCAGTTCCACAGCACGTGCATCCGCGAAGTATTCTCTCGCACGCGATACAGCGAATAGTGAGAGCTTCCCGACGAAAGAAAACAGTGTCGCAAGCCCTGCAACTGCGGCGAGAAAAGCGAGAATTGCCAGTGTAGAATTGTCACCCTTTTTACTCCGCCGCCTGCTCCGCGCAAAGCCTCCGAATCTGAGGTAACTGAACAGCGCCCTTAAAGCGAAGACCTGTATTATGACGACTGCACCAATAAGGGCGGAAATCATGGTCATGATAAGAATATCTCTATTTATAATGTGGCTCAGTTCGTGGCCTATAACTCCAGAAGTCTCCTCTCTGTCGAGACTCTTTAGAAGACCGGTGGTAACACAAATAACAGCATCCTCGCGTTTAAAACCCGTTGCAAAAGCATTTATCACTTCATCATTTTCTATCACATATAGCGCAGGAGGTTCTGAGAGACCGGCCGCAATAGTCAGTTCATCAACGATATTCTTCAGCTGCTTTTCTTCGTAGTCAGCTGGATTGTAAGGCCTTGCACCCACGGACTTCAGCACCATAGCCTTGCCAGAAAATATCGAAACAAGAAACTGAATCGTAGCAACTGCCAAAAAGACAGTAGAAAAAATCGGGAAAAGGCCAAACGAGAGATCGATTATCAGACCGAAAGCGGCCATCATCAAATAGAACAGTGTAACCAGCAAAACCGTCTTCCTGACGTTCTTTCTCTCTTCGGCATAAAAATCCACTGAAAAAACCATTGTTTTCATCCTTCAAGATTTAAGTCTACTTTAGGCACTTCCCTTTCCGCTTTATCTTCGATTTCGAAGAGCGGAAAAGATTGGAACTTTGAAGAATACATGTTTGCCACTATGTTGTCAGGGAAAATCTCTATCTTGGTATTGAATCTCGTTACTGTATCATTGTAAAATTGCCGAGCATAGGATATCTTGTTTTCTGTGGTCGTGAGTTCTTCCATTAGCTGTTTGACATTCTCATTTGCTTTCAATTCGGGATAGTTCTCCACGATAGCGAGTAATCTGCCAAGGAAACCGCCAAGTTCCCTCTCGGCCTTGATTTTGTCACCCACTCCCTGAGCTGAAATGGCTCTCGCACGCGCCTCCATGACCTTTTCAAGGGTCTCACGTTCGAACTTCATATAGCCTTTAACGGCATTGACTAAATTCGGAATGAGGTCATGTCTTCTCTTGAGCTGGACATCAATTTGCGCCCAGGCGTTTTGCACTCTCTTCTTCAACCGGATCAAACCGTTATAGATACCTATAAACCAGAATGCGAGTATGAGTATAACCACCAGAATAACTGCCCCTATTATCATCTGACCACCTCCAACTCATTGATACAATATTGATACAATTTATGAATCCAAGCATAATTTAAGACAGTTCAGTTCACGCGATATTCCTTAAATCCTCCTCGAGATAACCACCAAAGTCATTCCGATTTCCTCTCTAAACTCTTTAAGCCTGTCCATCATCGATAAATCTTTCACATTTGAGATGCGATTTGCGATATCCTTTGCAGAGCCCGCACTTAGTTCTAATCCATCGGTGGAAACTTGCCCGATAAGGATGAGCCCATGATTGCCCTGATTTTATCTTCAATCGATTTTCCTTATCTTTGATCAACTCGAGTATAAGAACGGGTTCAAAGTGCATCCAGTTCATCGTAATCCCTTCAGTTCATCAATGTTTGATTATAACATTTTTATCTGTAATGCCTTCTGACGTTATATGAAACATATCTTCTAACCTCATCGTTCCGCTATCTTTTTCAATTGGAGCCAATCAAATAAGCCCACATTTGTTTGTGTCCCGAGTAAAGAACTTTAGAGTGCCAATCATCGAAAAGATTTTATCAATGTTATTGACAGATCCCAACGTTTTTGGTAAACTACGTTCATAAATTGAACGCTGTTCACATTATAGTCTCGAGGAGGATTGTTATGAAGGTCTTAATACTTTACAGCAGCAAGACTGGTACCACCGAAAAATGCGCCAGAATTCTTTCTGAATGCCTGGGCTCAGAGAGCTCCGTGGTTAATCTTGCAAATGCGGGCAGGGTAGATCTGAGCAAATTTGATGGCGTGATTCTGGGAAGCTACATACGCGTGAGTAAAGCACCAAGAAAAGTGAGGAATTTCGTCGAGAAAAATTTAGAACTATTGAAAAAGAAAAGGCTGGGGGTGTTCCTCTGCATGGGAGAAACACCTGATAGGTTTGAGGAGTTTCTTTCAAACAATTTCAGTAAAGACTTTCTGGACAGCTGCTATGTGAAAGGATATTTTGGAGGGGAATTCAACTTCAAAAAGATGGGATTCCTCACCAGGAAGGTGGTACAGAAGATATCTGAAGGAAGAGAGCTTCCCTTCGTAAGGGAGGAAAATATAGAGAAATTTGCGAAAGATTTCGAAATGGAAGGTTGATATGTCCGAGAAAGAAAAGCGCATAAAAAAGAGGCGAGAATATTTTATAAGAGCAGCAAAAGAAATCATCGACTACTACGGTGTAAAGGCGCTCAGTGTTAGAAAAGTCGCTGAGCAGGCGGGCTATGCTCCTGCTACCATCTACAACTACTTTGGCAGTATGGATGGCTTGCTAAGTGCTGTTATGGATAGTTACGCGGCTGAAGCAATGGAATGGCTACGGGAGAAGTCTTCACTGGATTTGCCAGCAGCCAGAAAGATAAAAGTTCTATACATCGAATTTGCTCGATTCTTTCTTGAGAAGCCTGATCTGTTTAAAATCATATTCATGAACGAGAACCTTGTAGTAATAGATGACGCTGACATTATCCCGAACTTTAAAGAAATGTATAGACTTCGGATAGAACTCTTCCAGAGATTATCTTTAGAGCATGGATACGAGTCTGAAACGGCAGTTAAGCTTGAAAGAATTATCACTTCGATGCTTTTTGGCATGCTCTATTCTTATTATTATAGTACTTCAAACAACACAAAAGAGGAGTTACTCGATGAGTTGAGATTGAATATCGAGTACCTGATACCGGAAGCGAGGGATAGTGAATGAAAAAACTTGTAAAACGTGTCGTAATTGTATTCATCGTTACATTCGTACTTTTTGGAATATTTGTTGCATCCAAAATGTTTTTAGAAATCAGCCGTGTAAGAAAAGAAGCAGCGGCTATTGAATTCTCTGAACTGGAGCTTTCCAAACTCGAAGATGGCGATTATTATGGAAGCTATTCTCTGGGCCTGATCAGCGCCAAGGTTCGGGTGAGCGTTAGTAACGGAAAGATAGATAATATCGAAATTGTGGAGCACATAACGGGAAAAGGCAAGAAAGCAGAGGATATTGTAGAAGCTGTCATCGATGAACAGAGCGTTATGGTTGATACAATAAGCGGTGCGACATACAGCAGTAAGATTATATTGAAGGCTATTGAGAATGCTGTGAACAATCCGGAATAACAATATACTTGTTTTGTTCTTGAACAGATTGTGTGTATAATGAGAAAGGCAAGAAATTGTTCCCCGGGAGGTGATGTCGGATGACGAAGAGAAAAGAATTCATATTTCAGAACAAGTTCAGAAGTTTAATCCGGCACAGTGCAACCCTCCCAATGAGTATAAGCTAAATATTTCCCAGACTGATAAACTGAGGGCCACGCTGTGTTGAAGCTGTGGCCTTTTTTGTTTGTAAAAAACGTGCAACCACGGCTGAAGCCGTGGTGCTTTTTTTGGAGGTAGAGAGAATTGAAGGGAATTGTAGTAAACATCCAGAAAGGACTGTACAAAGTAAGGCCGGTAAACGGCGCCGAAGACATTAGCTGTACCCTCAGAGGTAGGCTCTTCAAGCAGAGCCGGACAACCAAGACACTGGTCGTGGTAGGTGACTATGTGGAATTTCAACCCGTCATGGGGGGCAGGGGAGTGATAACCACAATAGAAGAGCGGAGAAGTAAATTGATCAGGAAGGGCGCCGGTAAAAAAGGTGTCCATCTGGAACAGGTTGTAGCCGCAAACATTGATCAGGCAATACTTGTTTTCGCGGTTAAAGATCCGCGTTATAACAAAAATCTCATTGAGAGATATACGATATCGGCAAAATACGGTGGAATCGAATCCGTCATCTGCTTCAACAAAATCGATCTTATAGATCCACCAGAAATCCAGGAAGATGTTAAAGAATACCGGAACATTGGTTACACGGTGCTGCTCACCAGTGTCGTGGTGAGAGAAGGGATAGAAGAGCTGAAATCCCTGCTGAAAGGCAAGAACTCTGTTTTTGCCGGAAGTTCCGGAGTTGGAAAATCTTCTCTCGTCAATGCGGTGTTTGAAGAGGAGAAGGCAAGAACCAATACAGTGAGTACCAGCCATTACAAGGGCAGGCATACCACGACGTCATCTCAAGTTTACGAATTGCCCTTCGGCGGAAGAATAATCGATGTACCTGGAATGAGAGAGTTCGGAGTAATCGATGATGGAACAGGTATTAGGAACGCCTTCCCCGATATTACCGAACTCGCTAAACGATGCAAGTTCAGAGACTGCAGACACATAAATGAACCCGGATGTGCCGTGAAAGAAGCCGTTGAATCCGGATTGCTGGAAGAAAGAAGATACAGAAACTATCTAAAATTGCGGGGGAAATAATACTTCCCTGATATTAGAGCTTTATGAATTTCATGATCCCCGAAATGGAGACTGCGCTATAGATTAGAAGCAAACCAAGAGTGATGTTGATGGCCTTCCCGTAACGAGATAGGAAGCGCTGGAAAAGCACACCAAAGAGTGCCCAGCAAGAAACTGAAATAAAAGCCACAAAGGTGAGAAAGGCTGAAAAAAGAATCAAAGAGATAGAGGATTTGTAGTAGGGAATAATAAAATTTGCCATAATGGTAATTCCAAATAGAATTCCCTTTGGGTTTGCAAATTGCATGCTAAACCCCACAAGGTAGTTGTTGAGGTGCTTTTGTGCACCCGTCCTATGTCCCCGGTCTATTATGACGCTTATTCCCAGATATCCAATATAGAGTCCACCAAAGATATTCATAAAGAGCTGGATCCCAGGCATGATATTCTCCAGCGCCAAATTGAACAAACCGCTCAAGAGCAATATCGTGAAAAAACCACTTACTACACCAAGTAGAAAGTTCAATGTTTTTCTATACCCAAATCGGTTAGCATTAGCCATGGACATAATATTGTTTGGCCCAGGGGTAAAGGTCATGGTAAAAACATATGCTAAAAAGGGAAATAATGGAAACATAATCATTCCACCCAAAAAGAGTATTAGCCAATATTACCATAAACCCAAAACTTTCTGCCAGGTTTTGGAAAGCATATCGAAGGAATAAATCAGCGGTTTCGAAAATCTGCAATATAATAGCTGTCGGAGCTGTCCAGAAATTGACGGTCCTGTCGGCCTTGTCGGAGTGAAATGAATTCAGAAATTCCACAATATGATCGAGCCGTTTTCGTGGGTGGAAATCAACAAATTGCCCTCTGATGTGATTTCCAGAGAATTCAGATTTGGCAGTGGGCAATTCAACGTTCTTAGAAGCTCTTTTTTTTCGGGATCCCAGAGTTTCACGCTGTCTCCCAAGTCACGGTCTTTGGTTCCGGCAACCATTATCCCCTCACGAGATACCCTAACGGTTGTTACGCTCTGAGATTCTGGAAGCGCGTACTGAAACTTCAAATCCATCAACGAGTATATCTTTATATTCTCTCTTTCACCACTACCCGCCACATACAAAAGTTCTTTTGTGCGATCTACTGTTATATCCCGGGCCTTGAAATCGTAGGGAAGTTCCAGAAATTCAGGCCTGACCGAATCCAAGTTATTGATATTCCACCGGTTAACGGACTCTGCGGCGGAAAAGAAAGTCGTGGAGTCCCAGAAGGTCAAGAAAACCCCAAGGCCGAAGGTCTGCTGGTGAAAGGTGTTCATGTACTTGAGCTCCGGGAATTCAAAAACTTTGATCGTGCCGTTATCGATACCCACAACGAGCTTTGTGGAATCTGGAGAAATGGCTATCGAAGAAACTTCTGCCACAATGGCGGGCACTGACGCCGTTGCCTCTACATTCCTGAAGTTTTTTCTCACAACCAGCTGCAGTTCAGGTAACGAATACACAACTATCTCGGCGTTCGAACCAGCTACGAGAAATTCTCCCTTCGGGCATATTCCGAGAGCCGTAACAATAGCGGGTTCGCCATTTTCAGCATTGAATTCAACGCTCTTCAGTAAATTGCCTTCAAAATCCCACATCTTGATAGTGTGGTCATAGGAACAGGTGAAAAAGAGATTACTCTTGTTGTCCACAGCAATTCCCTCGACGGAACTTCTGTGAGCCTTTATTCTTCTTTGAACGGGTTCCTTCACGTAATTCACAACTAACACCTCTTCCATGAAACTTCCGAGTCTTAAACAAGCTGTTTTTTGATACAGCCACTTCCTGAGGTACTCTTATAAAGATTCTATCATTATGGAGCTTCTTAGAGGGTACAAAAGCCACTGAACGAAATTCAAACAACCTGTTTGCTCACAGCATCGGGAGTTTGTCTTTTTGCTTCTAATAATTAGTGTCTTCCATTATCGTCTACCGTCGATCTTTCTTCTCAGTGAAAACCTTCATTTTATCCTTAAAAGCCTGCTTGAAGGGTTTCTGATGTTCGTAGCAATAAATTCTTCCAAAGAACATTTCTCGGTGTTGAAGGCAGTAATCTCTGGTTTTCTCAGTAACCGGTTTGCCGCATTTGTAACATACAGGGTTATCAGGAAGGGATTTTTCTGTAGATGATGAAGATTTTTCCTGAACTTTTTGTTTTTCAGGTTTTCTTGATTTTGAAACCGATTTTATAGAAACCCCAACCTCTTTAACTCGATTCGAAGTCAAAGCTTGTGTGCCGGCGTCTTTTGAATTCAAAATTGATTTTGCGAGCTTGTTCCTATCCCACAGTTCGACATTATTTTTTCTGGCGAGGGTTTGAGCGGCTTCAGTGAATCTACTGTTGGTCACTACAATAGCCCGTGAACACTCATAGAACTTCATTGAAGCCACTACTTCTTGGACAGCTTTAATACCCACACTTCTGTTATATCTCTTTGCTTGTACGGCGGTTCTAATATCATCTTTCTCAATAATGAGATCGGCTCCATAATCGCCAATATATTTTGTCCTATGAACGTGATAACCAAGTTTTCTAAAATGCTGTTCAAGATAAATCTCGAATTCTTCGCCGCTCATTTTGTCTATTTCTGGTAAACCCGCTTTTTTAAGTTTGTTTCTTTTGATTACTGCTATTAAAATCCTAATTCCCCCAAAGATAAAAACGGGAATTAAAAAAACGAAAATCATATAGAATAACGGGCTAAAATCAACGACCGGTTCCGGCATAAAACACCCCCATATCTTGAAAAAAAGAATTATTCCCCTGTCCAATCACGGCAGATGAGCTCCGCCTGCCAAATTTTTCTTCAAAACCAAGACAGACCCCTGAATTCGTTTTCTTTCGTACCGTGGTTTGACCTCCAGTTGTATTTATTCGTAATCGATTTTACCAATTTCTTTTTCGATTCCTTCAATGGGAAGATCTTGATTTTTTGATCATCGCAGCAAATCTAAGATGAGAATCTGTGAATTATTTGCTATATGCTGGATTTTCTGTATCAATATCCCTTATGCCTTTTATTACCAGAATCCAGATAGTCTATAATTTATCTCGCGTGTAAGTGTATTACATACTAATTGGATACACCATATCAATTCCTTAAAACTTTAGTACTTTTATCGATTAAGGCCAATACTATTGACTTTTGGATTTTTTTCGATGTATAAATCTTTGAGGGGGGATAGTTATGAGCAAATCTCTTTGTTCATTTTTTCTGGCTCTATTTAGCTTTTCAACAGTAATAGGGGTTAGCATGATGGATTACTTAGCGCTCGAGGAACTTCCAAAAACAATGGAGGAGGCAGGCTTTGAGGTAGTTATTCCGTTGGGAACGGGATCTTCAGGTTTTGGTGTTTTTTCTTTTAAGCCTTTCAAATGGAAAGGAATTGACTGGAAGAACCATCTTCTCATAATAAAGCCCGCGAATCCCAGGTCAAAAAACGCCCTAATCTTCATAACTGGTGATTACAAGATTGATGCTGAGCTTCTTCAGGTCTTCAACACGCTGGCAACTCAAAATGGAGCTTACGTAGCAATACTGTTTGATATTCCAAACCAGCCTCTCTTCAACGGTTATAGGGAAGATTGGCTCATAGCCTATACCTTTGTGAGGTTTCTGGAAACCGGTGACTATGAATGGCCGCTGCTTTTGCCGATGGTGAGAAGCACAATCACTGCAATGAATATGCTCATAGACTATGCAAGGAAAGATGGTTTTGAAATAGAGGGCTTCATATTGTCCGGAGCTTCTAAAAGAGGCTGGACAACGTGGCTCACTGCAGCCTGCGATAGCCGGGTTAAAGCCATCGCGCCAATTGCTTTTGACAATTTAAACATCAGGGAACAGATGAGGCATCAGCTTGAATTTTGGGGAGATTATAGCAAGTCCATAGGAGAATATGTTGAAACAGGCATACTGAATGATTTGGACGACCCAAAAAGAATTGACCTCTTGCAATACATTGACCCCTATTCTTATAGAGAAAAGTTAAATATCCCGAAACTCATTATCGTCGGGACGAATGACCCCTATTGGCCTGCTGATGCCGCAACGCTATATTTCGATGGGCTTTCAGGTGAAAAGGGAATGGTTTACGCTCCAAACGCAGGGCATGGTGCTGAAACTCCCAGAACAGTGCAGGCAATAGGTGCACTTTTCGCCAACCTCGACGAGGGAGTATCATTGCCCAAAGTTTCAGCGGAGTATTCTACAACTACGTCGGAAACAGAGGTTCAGGTTGGTATTTCTATCAACGCCGGTAAATGGAATATATCCGAGGTAAGGTTATTTTCAGCCAGTTCACCAATAAAGGATTTTAGAAATGCCAGATTCGATTACAAAATCCTTGAAAGCGCTGAGAAAACAACTACTACACTTGTTATCAAGGGATATACGGCAACTTATGTGGAAGTGGTATTTCAGCGAAAAGGAAGAATGGTGTCAATTTCAACACCAATTAGAGTGTTCGCTGGGCAGTAAAGCATACTAAAAATAGCAAGGTGAACAAGTCTGAGAGCTTGTTCACCTTGTTCTAACAGGGTTTTAGATGAGTTTTTCGTAGATTTTCAGAACATCTCCGGCAATTGTCTCCCAGGAGAATTTTTCCTCAACCATCTTCAGTGCATTTTTTGAGAGCATCTCTGACAACGCAGGATTTTCTAGTATCCTTTTTATCTTGCTTTTCATATCCTGCTCGTCTCCCGGTTCAAAGAGCAGCCCGGTTTCTCCATCCTTAACAGCAGTCGGGATACCGCCAATATTTGATGCCACCACCGGAGTACCAGCTGCCATGGCCTCCAATATCACGAGCCCAAGTGCTTCTTCCCATATTGAAGGTACACATAATACATCGCTATGAATAAAGAAATCAACTATTTTATCTTTGAGGTGCGGAAGAAGCAGTACATTTTCCTTACCGATAGCCATTTCTTTCAATGCATTTTCATAACCCCCAGAGCCGCTAATCACCACTATCGCGTCTGGAAAAGCGGATGCGACATTTATCAAATGCTGTACGCCTTTTTCCTCGATGAGGCGCCCAACGTAAAGAATCACTTTGTCCTTTAAGTTGTATGTGGATCTCCACTCTTCTTTCGACATTGAAGGCTTTGAATACTTTGATAAGTCAACACCACCAGGTATGGTA
This sequence comes from Kosmotoga pacifica, assembly GCF_001027025.1. GTDB lineage: Bacteria > Thermotogota > Thermotogae > Petrotogales > Kosmotogaceae > Kosmotoga_B > Kosmotoga_B pacifica. Next base: position 1,612,058 of record NZ_CP011232.1, on the reverse strand, counting down.
GCGCTCTTTTCTTTAAGTGAAGGAAAGGTTTTTACCACTTTGTCCCTCAAACTGTCGCTAACCGCTATAACCTCATCAATATCCGCACAGCATTTTCTGATCATACTTTCAAATCTGCTGTCCCTTTCTATGACAAACAGCCCGGTTCCATGAGCTGTGACAACTACTGGTACATTTAATAAGCTTTTGAGCATTGACGCTATTGGGCACCAGATCCCCAGGTGCTGTACATGAATGATATCAGGTTGAAATTTTTCGAGCAGCTTTGATAGTTCACTCAAATAAAGGGAAATTATCTGAATTATCTCGTGATTATCGTACTCCACAAAACTGCGTGAAGGTTCTGTGGGATGTGATGTGAATACAGGAACCGGCTTTATTTCAATATTATGGGTAATATACTTCTCGTAAGCTGGAGGTCCGGGGTATATCACACAAACCTCATGGCTTTTGCTGAATTCCTCCGCGAGCTTTCTAACATAAGTTCCGCTGCCTGAGCCATATAAAGGGACAGAGTGCAACATTAGTACCCGCAAAGTCCTCACCTCAAATATTTTGTGTGATTTTTCTCCATGAGACCGTTGTTTGTAAGAAATCACCGATTATATTCGTATTTCTCTTGTACAGGAATGGGATTTTTGCATTCTCCATACAGTTATCAAAACCTTCTTTATCGCCTTCAGAAAGATATTTCATTGCCATCATTCTGGAATGTTCTATTATTCGGTCTTCAAGATCACCCTGCATGAAGATCCCCGGGTAGGGCAAGAATTCTTCAAAAGCGATCTTTTGAACCATTTCACTCTGCAAATGACTTCTATATTTCTCACGCAGATACAAAAAGCGGTAGATATCCTCCCGTGCCTTTTTCCAGTCAGGGGTTTTCTTTTCAGGTGGATAGTGTTCTACAAACAATTCAGGGTCAAAATAGAACCTGTATCCAAACATTCGGGCATTGAAGACATAGTCCATGTCTTCCCCACGATTCACGTACGGGTCAAAACAGACGCTTTGCATCACTTCCTTTGAGATGACCATGTTTCCGCCAAGTGCGACCATGGTGGCTTTAAATCTTGGTTTTTCCTTTATTAAGCGCTCAAAGGTTTCATTGAAGGATACATCTTTTGGCCACCATTTGAGTTCCCAAAATCTGGAGTAATTTGGCCTGTCCTGTTTGTAATATCCGGCTTTTCCAAGGATTGTGCCATTGTCTTTTGCGAGTGAATACATACCTTCTTCCGATTTTTTAAAATAGTTTTTGTCTGTCAGAAGTTCATCGTCATCAAGGAAAATACCGAGATCGCTTTTGGTTTCGAGAGCCGCAAGCAAACAGAGATTTCTGATCTGCGAATAGCTATCCGGTTCAATGGGAAAAAAGTCGTCTATTTCTTTTTCTTTCAGTCTCCTCTTCAAACTGTCGAGCCATGAATAAGAACACAATTTAAGATCCATTTTGTTTGAATACTCTTTAAGATAAGAATTAAGAAGCTCCTCTACTTTCTTTCTGAGATCTTTTCTATTTGAAATCCCAACAATTCTTACGGGTATTTCCCCGCTTTTAATCTCCTCGAACTCCAGAAGGTTGTCCAATAGCCTGGCAAGTGTACCTTTGCTGTTCAAAGGAGTTGGATGGTCGAAAACAATCTCTTCACTACCATCAGTTGGTCCCCAGTAAGTTGGTATGACTACGCACTTTTTGATATGAATCGCCTCCTATCTATCCTTTTACTGCACCGCTTGTAAAGCCTGAAACAAAATATCTCTGAAGGAAAATGAAAAAGATCAAAACCGGTAAAGATATAGCAATTCCAGCAGCCATTACCAGATTCCAGGAAGTCATAAATTCTTGTTGGAATTCGTATAAACCCAGTGGCAGGGTTCTTGTGTTGTTGTTTGTCAGAACTGTTGCAAACAATACTTCGTTCCACGATTTCATGAATGAGAGAATTGCCACCGTCGCAATTCCCGGTTTGGCTGTTGGAAGAATTATCTTCGTAAATGCTCTGAAGTTGCCACATCCGTCTATGAGGGCAGCTTCTCTTAGCTCCGATGGTACCGTATCAAAATACCCCCGCATAACCCAGATCGCAAACGGTCCCACAAAGGCGGTATAGGTAATTATTAACCCCGGGTAAGTACCAATAAGAGGAATACCCAGCTTGTTTTTAATAAGTATAAAAATCAGGTAGTAGGGCAAAAGAAATAGTATGCCCGGAAACATCTGAGTGACAAGAAAAGTAATGCCAACCGTCTTTCTACCAGGAAATTTGAATTTCGAAAGGGCATAACCTGCAAAGGTCGCAACGATAGTCGCAAGTATCATGGATGAAAACGAAACTATTAGGCTGTTCTTGTAATATTTCGCCATCGGGATGGTTTCCCATATGTCAAGATAATTCGATAATCTTATTCTATCCGGGAAAAGACTTGGATGCATGGTGTAGATGTCTTCGGGATACTTCAATGAGGAAACCACAAGCCAGTATATTGGAAACAGGACAAATAGTAGCAAAAAAATAATTCCCACTACTTTGAGTGTCCTTTTTATTATCTTCTTTCTCATCATTCTGCCTCCAATTTTGTGAGTCTGAGGTAGGTTAATATAAGAACCAGCATAATCAGCATCATAACAACACTCATTGCTGCTCCCATTCCAAAATCCCAGTTTTTGAAGGACCTAATCCAGATGTTTAGTGAAAGGATATTTGCCTCTTTTGAAGGCGATCCGCCAGTAAGAATAAAAGGAACAGTAAAATTATTAAATGACCACAACGCGGTTAGCACTGTCAAAACGGTAATTGTTGGCGAAATCGAGGGAAGCGTAATATGCCTGAACCCTTGCCAATCTGAAGCGCCATCAACCTTTGCCGCTTCATAAAGCTCACCGGGAATACTCTGCAGACTCGCGAGTATCGTTATGAACCATAGTGGCCAGCGAATCCATATATTTCCAATTATTATTGATACCAAAGCCATTTTTCCAGTTAGCCAGGAAATGGGCTCGTTTATCAATCCTATATTCAACAATATAGAATTAATTATCCCCCAATCCTGCAAGAGCATAAACCTGAGGTTTGTTAGACTAACAACACCAGGAAGAATATACGGCACAAGCAGGATTCCTCTAATAATATTTCTACCTCTGAAATTGTCATTCAAAAGAACTGCTCCAAGAATTCCCAGGATAAAACAGCCTAATACAGATGCGATTACGAAGATAAGCGTGTAACCGAGTGAAGTCCAGAATACACCCTGAAGGCTACTCAAAGCCTTGCTGTAATTTGCGAAACCAATAAAAGGAGCTTCTGTCCAATTCCTGATGTAATACACGTTCAGTTTTCGAAAACTAATATAAATTCCCCAAATAGTGGGGATAATATGGACGAGAAAAGTTAAAATAATCGCCGGCATTAATAATTTGTAAGCAAACTGAGTATTTCTAGCGTTTAGCGACACCATTGTGTTGTTCACCTCTGATCAAAAAATAACATGGGGGAGGGATCTCCCCCATGCTAGCAAATTATTTGTAGGAATCAAGCGCGTCCTGCAATTCTTTGTCGTATTTATTCAGTAGTGAACGTATCGTTTCATCTGTGAGTTTATTGTTCGCATTTGCGCTAAAGATATCGACAATGATCTGAGGAACGAACCTCTCCATAGCGCCCCATGCGGGATGAATAGGATAATGGCTACCAGCATCACCAATTACTCTGAAATCTTTCCACATCTGGGCATAAGGTTCCTGATCGAAGAAGGGCTCATCATATGCCGCCTTTACTGTTGGAGCGACGAACATTTTTTCAGCGAGCAATGCTTGAATCTCCGGTCGTGTGAGGAATTTGATCCATTTCATGGCCGCTTCTTTCTTTTTAGATTCCACTGATATCATGAGATTGCTTCCACCAACAAATCCTGTTCGTAAGTTTTCGTTTTTCCCGGGTTGGAGGGCAATTCCTACTTTTCCAGACTTTAACCATTCCTCGGATATCTTGCGATCTACTTTCAATACAAACCAGGGACCTGGATACATAAATGCAACATCCCCATTGAAAAAAGAAACGCAGATTTCGTTATGTCCCATATCAGCAAGCCCCGGTGACATTACCTTGTATTTTCCAAGCATATCGGCCCAGAATTTGACAGACTCAAAGGCCTTTTCAGAATCGAGAAGTACTTCCTCACCATCTTCAGAAATAATATCCGCGTTGTTCTGCCAGAGGAAACTTCCTACATAATGCCCGTTGCCCTTTCCTCTGAGGCCGACGGGGTATTCCATTTCTCCCTTTTCTTTCAGGAAAATGGCAGCGTACAAGAGATCACCCCAGGTTTTCGGTGGATTTGGCAGGTCGTATTTTTCCATCAGGTCTTTTCGGTAAACCAAAGCTCTGATGTCAGCAAACCAGGGAACGGCGTACATGCGATTGTCATACCCTCTTGTCTTCCAGGGACCACCGAGGAAATAATCTTCTCCTCCAAAATAATCAGCTTTAGATGTGAGGTCTACGAAAGCACCAGTTGCTTGAAGCGCTCCAACCCAAGTTGTTCCAACCTGAGTTACATCTGGACCCTGCCCTGAGGCTACCATGGCCATTAACTTGGTCCAGCCTTCGCGCCAGCTTGTGAATTCAACATTGACTTTGATACCTGTTTCCTTTTCAAACAAAGGAACTGCCTCATTGATAAAATCTCTTGCACCGGAACCACTCATCATCATGAAGTCAATGGTCGTACCTGCTAAAATGATACCGGTAACACAAAGAATTAATACAATCCCAAAGACCTTTCTCATAAGAACACCTCCTGATGTAAAGAATCCTGAAAGCTCTTACGCGCTTTCTCTTACAATCAGCCGCGTAGGAAGCTTTATATGTTTTTCTGAGGGATTTGGATTTATCTCGTTCATTACTTGCAGAAGAGTTTTAGCAGCAATTTCGCCCATTAAGCTCATGTCCTGAGAAACGGTGGTTAAAGAGGGGAAGACGTACTCAGAGATATGAATGTTATCAAATCCTACAACACGAACATCTCTGGGAATATCAAACCCTCTCTTCCTGAGCCCTCTCAGAGCTCCAATTGCTATAAGATCTGAAAAACAGAAAAGAGCGTCAAAAGCAGGGTGTTTCTCGATTAATTGGTCAACTGCCTTCATCCCCCCTCTTAGTGTATTTTCGGTGCTTACATAAACTGGGTTGAGATTGTTCTCGCGCATTACGTCAGTATATCCCTTTAGTCTGTCTGCAACCGAGGGCTTTGTCCCGGTTCCTGTGATATAGCAAATTTCACGTGATCCTTTTGAAATCAGATACTCAACCGCCGTTCTTGCACCATTGTAATTGTCAGACGACACGGAGTAGAAATCATACATCTCCCCGGGATCTTCGCCAACAAGCACAACGGGAATGTTATTGCTTTTTAGCGCTTCAAGAAGCGACTGTTCATGTGTCCCTTCAAATAATATCAATCCATCGATAAGTCCCGAATTTATATAATCGAGAAAAAGTGAACTGCTTTGTTCGTCTGACATGTTAAAGATCATAGATCTGTAATTCTGCTTTTTGAACCAATTGGATGCGCCCCGGACACATTCTCCATAGAATGGAGGAATAATGAAATCTTCGTTGGATTTCACGATGAATCCAAAGGTATTGGATCTGCTTCCTGCGAGTATTCTGGCAACAAACCTTGGCTTGTATTCATATTTTTTCATGGAATTCAATATTTTTATTAGCGTGCTTTTTTTCAGCTTCTCCGGGTTGTTAATGGCCCTAGAAACCGTCATCTTTGATACGCCAGCTTCTTTGGCTATCATCTCGATTGTCACTTTTTTCTTCTTCATAATGACTCTCCTTAGATTATGTTACCGCTAACATTATTTCATAATACCCAATTTCGAATCAAATATGTTTCTGGGAGATTATCACTGCTTTGCTGAACTTATCCTTACTTATCGAGTAATTGCTTATTCTATGACATAATTCCATTTTGCAAATCTGTTATATTTAAGGGTGCCTTGAAAATTAGTAACAGCCTATAATATCAGCCACCTTTCTGTTTTTGAATTTAGAAGGCTTTTTTTTCGTAATATCCCATCTTCTTCAAAGAAGTTCTATCCTTAAGTTATGCTCTTTGAATTAATACTCAAAAAAGAAAAGCTCCATGCTTTTTTAATGACATATTTTTCTTTTTTTTCATTAATTCGAAGTGCGTGATTTCAGACTTTTTAGTAATATAATTTTATTGCCAAACTTTAAAAAGGGAGGGGCTTTTATGAAAAGAGCGTTAGTTGTCATCATCGTCACACTTATGGCTGTTGCAATATTTGCTACTGATTTTTATGTTGTAAAAGCAGGCGATACTCTGTCAAAAATCGCCAAGGAAACGGGAGTTAGCGTTAAAGAGCTTGTCAAATATAATAATTTAAGTGATCCGAACCTTATCATTGTCGGCCAGAAGCTCAGGCTTACACCACTTTACACCCAAAAGGACTTGAATGAACAACTCGTTATGGCAACACTGTGGTACCAAACTTCCGGTGAATTTAAGGCCCTTTCATACCAGGCTTTCAATCTTGCAAAAATGCTCTTTGATGCAGATCTTGAAGCCAATCCTGATGAAACAAGAATACGTGCAGTCATAGTCGATATTGACGAAACAATATTAAACAACAGCCCATATGACGCGGGGCATGTTGGAACTGACCATGCTTACCCATATGGTTGGACTGAATGGTGCGAAGCGCGTGAAGCTGAAGCTTTACCAGGCGCCGTGGAATTCCTCAACTACGTTGTTGAAAAAGGTGGAGAAGTATTCTACATATCAAACAGAAAGGAAAATGTAAAACAAGCAACGATTGATAATTTGAAAAAGCTTGGTTTCCCGCTCGCCGATGAAAAACATGTTCTGTTGAGAACCACAACTTCTGACAAGGAACCAAGAAGGCAAATTGTAGCTAATGATTACAAAATAGTTGTTTTAATGGGGGATAACCTGAACGACTTTTCCTCCGTTTTCAGGCACAAAAGTTTGGAGGAAAGAAATGCACTCGTAGATCAGATGAAAGACGATTGGGGAACAAGATTTGTTGTCCTGCCCAACCCGATTTATGGTGATTGGGAAGGAGCAGTTTACAATGGAAATTGGGGCTTAAGTCCTGAAGAAAAGGATAAAGTAAGAAAAGAACATTTGATCAGATGGGAAATGAAATAATACTTAGACAGCAAAGTGGATAAATGTGCCTATTTCTCAAGAAGTAAGGAAGTAGCATATCTTGCACAACTGGCTCCTGTATAGTACAGGAGCCATTTTTTGGTACGTGTTTTACATTATCACCCTCTTTTGATGAGGATGGATTTTCGGCTTTCGAACTATTTCCCTGTTGTATAATGACGGTAACTTAACCAGTCAGGGAGGTTTTTCTTTGAAATACAAGCGCAAAAAGGTTGAGAGAACATTTGATTCGCTCAGTGAGGCTTCGCCCATTGCAAAAAGAAGTGCAGAGTGTGATGACATCATTTGCAGGGTTGGTAAGAAAGCTGTTGAACTTCTCGAATTAAGCAAAGATGATATCTTGCTGGACATCGGAACGGGTAGGGGGCGCTGGGCCTTATATGCGGCTCCGTTTTGCAAAGAGGTTATAGGGATAGACATCAGTTCGAATCTGCTCAAAGATGCCAGGGAGGAGGCAAAAAAGAGAAACATTACCAATGTAGCTTTTTATCGTGGTTCTTTTGAGAATCCCTATGAAGAGATTGATCTGAAAGGGTTTGGAATAAATAAGGTTATCAGCGTGTATGCAATGCATCATCTGACAGATGATCTAAAGAAGAAAGCGATTGAAACCTTGATGGAGTTGACAGAAAAGCCAACCAGAATAGTGATCGCGGATATAATGTGGTTTGAAGATCCCAGCAAATACAAAGAAAGCTGGGATGAAGTATATTATGATGAAGGTGATACGGATTTTCCAGCAAATGCTTATTATTTGAAGAAGATGTTCGAAAGATGTGCGAAAACAGTGAATCTGGTAAAGGCGCACCCGCTGGTCGGGATAATTGTTGCGAACCTCTGAGTTAATCTGGATTGAATCAGGTAACATATGTTACTGAATTCACGAGACTGCGACGGTATGATTGAATTGTGGCCTAATAGGTTACTATATCCCGAAGAGGAGGTCTGCAATTATGAAAAAAGTACAGATAATGAAACTGCCTTCGATTCTTAAAAAGGATGGAATCGAAGCAAAGAGGATATATGACAAAGAATCCGCACAGGCTAATGTGATAACCATTGAACCGGGGTTCGAACTACCGTCGCATGTAACTCCTGTGGATGTTTTTATGCTTGTTTTGGAAGGAAAGGGAGTCTTTACAGTAGGTGATGAAAGTCTGGAACTTGAAAAATATGAACTCATTGAAGGGCCAAAGAATGTACCTCACGGTATCAAGAATACCGGCGACGAACCCCTGATGGTACTAGTTCTTAAAGCACCGCGCTCTTGAAAACGAGTGTAATCATAACCGGAGGGCTGTATGAAACATACAAATTGTCCTTTTTGCAATCCTGACGATAACGAAGTCGTTTTAAAAAACGACCTCTGTTATGCGAGGTTTGACAAATACCCTGTTAGCGTGGGGCACGTTCTCGTGATACCGTTCAGACATTTCAGTGACTATTTCGAGGCTACTATAGAAGAAAAAGTGGCGATGGTGCGGTTGATAGACGAAGTCAAAAAATTTTTGGATAGGAAGTTTAAGCCTGATGGGTACAATGTCGGCGTAAACGTTGGAAAATCTGCCGGCCAAACTGTGATGCACGTTCATGTTCACGTGATACCAAGATACAAAGGTGATATTGAAGATCCCACAGGTGGAGTTAGAGGAGTTATCCCCTCCAGAAAAAAGTACGGTAATGCTTCGATCGAATAGTATTTGAATTGAAAAATGGAATCAGACTTATATTGCACATATTGTTCCGACATTCAGCAAAGTTGCTCAACTAAGGAATAAATGACATATTTTTCCAGCGAAATTTTGCTTTCTAATAAGTCATGTATTAACGTTCTCAAGCAACGTTTCTTTTTTAAAATTGCGCAGATATGAAACAATCAACACAAAGCTAAATATAGTCAATGCACTGTAAACAGCTATCATGGCATAATTGGCCGAAGCGCCGTAAAGCGGTGCTACCGATTCACCAATTGCCAGAGATAGACACAGTGTCAGTATCTTCATCAACGCAACTCCCACCAGGATATTGCCGAAGGGCTTGTTCCGCAAAAGTTTGGCAGCAATTATCCCGAAGGCAGGCATAACTATACATAAATCTAAAACAAAAACTCCATAAAATTCTGGTCTCAAGTGTTTTGCAGTATAAGACGTAAGGATAGCCAGCCACATTGGAACAAAAAATAAAACAATCACAATCAAAAAAATACCGATGGATATGCGCAATGTTCCAGGCAACCGGTAATGTTTCACTTGATCTGGCTCAAAACTGGTAAGTCCCCAGATAAGGCTGTATATAGATAGTGTGAAAATTGCCATGTAAACATGATAAATGGATGTGTAAAGCCCTGTGATAACAAATAGACCATAGCCATATAAAAAATACCCTACTAATCCAAGCATAATTACGAAGCTCTTATAATCCGGACGCTTCAGAAATATTACTGACAGCAAAGCTAAGATCAACGCTGCCAAAACTGAAATAATGTCCTGGGAAAATGTCCCGGGCATTAATGCTTTTGAAAACACTCCTGTTGATATCACGTCTGTGTAGATACTTTTATTCAGCAACCCCTCCAGTGATGCAAACAAAGCCAAGAGCGAGAGAATAAGCATCATAATGGTTGTCAGACGACTTTTTCGAATATTGATCATATTGCAGGATTCTTTGATTTCCATAACACGAATTCCCCCCTTTATTGAGATCATTCCATTACCGCTCTATTTATAATGCCCAAAAAGCATATCCATATTCTATCAACAAAATGAGAACCTTTTCTTTTCGTTAGGATTCAAGAATAGGAGTTAGGGAAATTTTTATTTTCTCATAAAAAAGCCCTGTATCCTGAAAGCAGGCAAACCGCACAAAGGAGGATCCGGGCCATCTGATATCTACAATCCACAATCACATAGGATCTCTTTGAGTCAAAAACTGACGCAATTCCTCCTCGTTTCTGAGGATGTTGAGTTCAATTGAATGATTTTCAAGCCATTCCCGTGCCTTTTTGTCCAGCTGCTGTGCCTGTCTTGCAAGCTCTACAAGATCGCCTTTTGATGCAGGTTTAAGCAAATCCGGGAAACCCGCTTTTTCATAGGCTTCGGAATACTCATTGAGCATGTTGAAATTAGTACCGTAAAACCCATTTTCAATCTTGTTCATAAGCTGGCATATCTCTTCTTGCAATTGGAACGCGGAGAATTTCGCTGCAATCACATCATTCCGCTTGCAGGCTGAAAGAACCTTGTTCACATACTCGAATATGAAGAAATAAAAGTCCTTGAATACATCTTTTGGGTCTGAAGGTTCGGAAATCGAGAACTGTGCTGAAAGCAGTATCTTCCTTACCTCTTTCGCCAACCTATCTGCCACCTCGAGAGCACGTTTTGTATCTTTTTGCGTTATTATTTCTTTTATCATATCCTCAAACCCATCAGGCTTTTGCGACATTTTTGATATCTGGATCAGATTATTTTCCCATGCCTTTGTGAAGTATGTTTGATTTACCAGCGCGAGACAGTTCGCAACACTATTCACAAACTTCAAGCCTGCCCAATGCATACTTATTGCATCATTTCCATCTACTGCCAATCGCATTTGGCCAAGTTGAAAGAGCGTGTTTTTGAACTCTTCCAGAGCTTGCTGTATCATGGTTTTGCGACCATTCGGTCCCATGAGTTCCGTAATACGTGCTTTGAGCGCGTTGAATCTATCTAAATCCTTTTGTGACCGGTAATACAGCACTTTTGCGTCGGCAATAAGAGAGGCCGCGATCGCCCAATTGTGCCTTGCATTGGCTATTCTTTCAGCAAACTCCCAGGATAGCGGCCAAAAATCATATGGAAGATTGCCAAAGACAAATTGACTACTGAGAGAGCCGGCCTTTCCGTCGTCCGGTATATAAAATATGTCAAGGTCAGAAGTAGGAGAGGCAAGACCGGTTGCATATGATCCATAATAAGCAATAATGGCAATTTCATCTTTGTGTGCTTGTACAGCATGAGATACCAGTATCTCGGCTATTTTAAAAACATCAGGCATAATAAGCACATCCCCTCGTTTTGAGAATCTTAAAATTTATTTTTTGAGCGTCGTAATAAACAAACACTCTTTTTAACTGTATGCTAGGCGTTATACGACTTCACTCAGAGTGTTTCTTAATAGAGTCATTGCCGATGGATCGTTTTTAGCGTGTAATATTTAAACGACATTTCAGGTTCTTCCTGGGAATTTAATTTTTTTAAAGAAGATCTTCCTGATGTTATTAAATTGAAAAAACAGCTTATGATGCATACTTCAGTTTGTAACCCTTGAACCTTTTTACCTGAACTATGAAAGCTTCGATTCTGCTCTCTATAATGGGCGGGAAAGGATTGCCATCAGACTCTATATAAATTATCGGGGCGTTTCCGAGATCCTCGAATATCTTTTTCAAAACGCCTTTTTTAATAATAGCTTCAGCAATTCGGCTTGGCATACATCCAAACGGACCTATTGAAACTACACCATCGTATCTTTCGCCAATTTCGGAAAGAGTCGTTCCCACAGTGAGAATCGTCTCACCCGTTAAGCTGGGATGAAGGTGATTTTTAGCAGCTTCGATTGTTTCTTCCACATCCATCATGTGTATTTCATAGAAACCTGTCTTTCCGAAAATTTTCTTCACCTTCATTTCTATATACCTTTTTAAGAGAATTTCGATTCTCTTCTTCAGTCTGTCAGTATGAGTTGAATTCGGCGAAGTCAGTTTTTTCAGAAACAGATAATCCGTGTAGTATATCCATTCATGTACCGGGGATATGTGGGTTATTATTCCGTTTTCAGCAAATACATCTTCCAATCTTTTTCGAGAAAACTCATCCCTTCTCACATATATTTCACCTGTTATTAGCACCTTTGGTGTTTCGGTGTAATTCCTGTTCTTTTCTATGGATGCAATAAGATCAGCCGCTCCTTTGAGTTTTCTAAAGAAAGTATACAGAGAATCGTTAGCAAGACTGTCCAGTATTTTTTCTTTTACTTTTTTCAGCAACGCTTTTGCTTCATGTTTGTCCTTCGCTAGAACTTTCACCGTGTTTTCAATATCCGTCAAAACATCGGAAACGATGACTGCGGTCCAGATTCGTAATTTGAACGGGAGCCCTAACCCCGTATAGGCGTTTTCAGAATTCAGGCTGAACAATGCGACGTTATCAGCGTGGTTGTTGTCCAGCCAGAGATCTATGAAAACCTTATACTGTCCAAAGCGACATGGCCCCATTGTTTCAGGAATGAAGTAAAGAATAATTTTGTCATCACTGCTGTTTCCATTAAGGTACTTTATCAGACTACCGAGAGTGAGCTGGAGTGGCAGGCACTCTTTAGAAAGAGAATTACCTCTACCTAACTTGAATTCTTCGATGCCTGGTATGGGACATACATCGGTTTTAACGTTGTGATATCTGAATGAAGCGGCTAAGCATTTTGTACTGAATCCTCCCATCGTTGGAAAAACCAGTCGGACCTTTTCATGGCTTATGGGAAACTTGCTGCCATCCGGTGTTATAACTTTCAGCTCTCCATTTTCCAGCTTCGTGATAGGTCTGGAGATCTTTCTCTTTTCTTTCGACACAGGAGCTTTTAGGTAGCTTCTGGCCACGTCGATGAACGCCTCTATTCTCGTTTCTATACCCGCATCAGCTGTGTGGCTATCCAGTTCCAGAATCAATGAGGGCTTATCGCCCATGATATCTCTGAAATACGAGATTATGAAAGAATCGGGTCCACAGCTGAAGTTAGTTATATACACGCCGAATAGCTTGGGATGCTTTTTCACGTATCTCGCAGCTTTTGTTATCATCTCTCCACAGGTCCAGTACATGTTACTGTATCCTTCTTCGCTTTCGTATGGTAAGGCATCGAGGTTTACTATCAATACTCCTCTGGATGCAAACTTTTCAGGGATTCCCATGTTGGCATGTGAGGAGAAAGCGTTGTAAGATCTTCCAAAGAGTACTATACCGAATTCTTCTTTCTCCAGATCCTTTAAGAAACTTTCACCGATTTTCTTTATCTTTCTTTTCAGTTCTTTGAAGTCCTTCAAAGTTTTGAGATAGGCATTTTTTCCTTCCTCTCTTTTTATTCCAAGTTTTTCAGCAACCTCCTCAAACTTTTCGACCTCGTTTTCGTATCCATTTGAAAAGTCAAGGTTCATTTCCAGAACATTTTGAGGTTCAAGATCTGAGAACGCAGACTTGAGGTAATCCGGCTCGCTCTGCACAAACGGGCAGAAAACGTTGTAGTTTCTGGAGTTTTCCACCTTCACTCCTCTTATTCTTGGGAGAAAAACGTAATCCGGATTTCTGGCAAGAAGGTCGTACATGTAACCGTGTGCCATCTCAACAGGGAAGCAGAACTCCGCGTTTTTTAGATCCCAACCCCTCTTGTCTGAAACTTCTGGAATTATTACTCTGAACCCAAGATACCTGAAGAAACGATAAAATAGAGGAAATAATGTGGTCATAGCTAGTGACCTGCTGATCCCGATGGTCTTCTCTCCGGAGTTTCCTTTCATGTTGAAAATTATCTCTTCTCTCTTTTTAACGTAGTTGTACCCTTCGGTATTTGTTACTACATGTCTGACTATGTTCTCATAACGATTACAAGCTCCACCAAAGGGAAATCTCTTGCCATTTATCTCGATGATCCTTATCTCGCACTTTCTATCACAGCTATTTTTCCCTCCCGAACAGATGAAGGTTCCTTTGTATTGCACTTCTCTATTTGCAAGCTCACGAAGGTCAAAATCCGATGATTTCAGAAATCCCTGCGTTATATTCTCTTTTACTATCAATGCGACACCGTATGCACCCATCAGTCCGGGATGGGGTGGTATCACAACTCTTTTACCAGTTAATGCAGCCATTGCAGCAGGTACTGCACGGTTGTAGCACACTCCTCCTTGCATGATGATCTTCTTCCCCACTGACCTGTTGCCTTTCACCCTGTTCAGGTAGTTCATACAGATCGAATAGACCAGGCCGGCACATATGTCTTCCTTGGATAAACCTTCGTGAATGGCGGTTTTAACATCACTACTTATGAAAGCTGCGCATTGATCACTGAAGTTGGGAGGACTTTCACTTTTAAGTGCCAGATCTCCTATATCCAGGTAATGTACCTCCAGAGATTCTCTGGTGGCTTCTTCCAGAAATGATCCCGTTCCGGCGGAGCAGGCTTCGTTCATGCTGTAATCTGTCGGGACACGATTCACAAGATAAGTATATTTGGCATCCTGGCCTCCTATTTCGAATATCGTGTCTACCTCAGGGTCAAAGTAAGCCGCAGCTCTGGCATGAGCTGTTATTTCGTTATACACCGCATTGGTTTGTGAATGCAGACCCACTATCTTACGTCCAGAACCGGTGATACCCACACCGATGATTCTGAGATTGATTCCATTCAGTTGCTTTATCAGTTCGTTATAGCAATTCTTTACCGCCTTTATTGGGTCTCCTAAGGTTCTCAAATATGAACCGGTGAGTATCGCGTTGTCTCTCAATCTGACCAGAACTGCTTTGGTGGTTGTTGAACCTACATCCACACCGAGGATGCAAACATCGTCATTTCTCGCTTTTTCAAAATTCATTTTTTTGAATTCCACCATGTCGAGGAACTTCTTCAAAGGCGCATGTCTGGAAAAACTGGATGACCTTTTCATGAATATCTTGCCTTGAACTTTGAAAACAGATGTGCTGTTTCTCTTTCCCCACACATGCGCACCAAAAGCTTCAAAAAAGAGAGCTTCATCTGGGATCACTAAATCAATTCGCTCCAGGAGATGCTTAACCATCACTTTGTTTCTTGCAGTTCCTCCAACGAGCATGATTTTCTTCACACCACTTTTATGAACAAGCTCCATTACTTTCTCTGCCATAACTTTTCCAAGACCGTTCAAAATTAGTTCTTTGGGCACGCACTTGTTGAGAGCATGTGTGCAATCACTTTTGCAAAAAACAGTGCACCTGGATGAAAGCTCGTAGCATTCATCAACCTCAATGGAATTGGCGAAATCCAGGGACACGTCCATCCTTTTCAACTGTTGCAAAAAGAATTCACCCGTGCCAGATGCACACTTACTGCCAGTATATATTCCAGCTATCAAACCCTTTTTATTGAGTTTGTAGAGTATAAAGTTCTCTCCACCAGCGCTCACAATACCTTCTACGACGCCGTATTTATCCCTGAGTGCATTGTACGCAATTTCTGTTGCTTCAACTTCTGGTATCTGGGGAAGTTTCACCATATTTTTGGCTTTCCTGCCGGTGACAATGACATTTCCGTCTCTCAAGAAACGTGGTATCAGTTCTTTCAAAATCTCCATGGGATTGCCATGGTGAGAAACGTTTTCCCCCTTAATTCCGTCATAATATGAGATACTACTCGACCCCACACATACACCAAAACTTTTTAAATCCATCTCTTACACCTTCACCTGAGCTTGTTTATCTTCCAAGCTCGCAAAATCTTTCCAAACCAAGAATCTTAGGAACTCTAACATTGGTTTCCACGTATTTCCTGTATGGCATAGTATATACCACTTGTTGTAATAAATATCGTACGGCATCTAGCATTCCCAGCGTGCGTGATGTTACGTCCAAAAGGAGCAAGATCCCGAAGAACAAAGGTGAGCTCGAAGCATGTATGCTGTGTAAAGCGAAAGTCCTACTAAAGATTAAAATAAAATTTTGTCTTTGTCTACGGTTTAAATTTTCGCTCCAATGCTGAGATGAGTGAACGTACAGTATTTTCCCGGTAGGCTAAAACGTTCAGGGCTTCAGACAAAGCTTCAGGATCCTTAAAATATCCTTCTGCGTCTTTCATATTCTTCTTAAAGTAATCAGCGAGCCTCTCTAGGTTGCTCTTCAACCATGGGAACTTACCACAAACATTTTCAACTTTTGCGGTATTACCGATTTCTACGGCTTTATCAAGCGTTTCAAGTTCGGAAACCAATTCTGTAACTACCTCTAACCAGTCCTTAATGCCCATGCCAGACCTTTGCCGAAATACCCGGGTAACCCACATTTTCCTGAATAGATCGAGTTCATTGGTTTCCTTGTTAACCACTTCCAGGATTTTCTTTACTTCTCTAGCAAGCTCGATCGCTGATTTTTCCCCGGTAGTTTTTTCAGAAGATGACATAGTTGGAGCAGTGCCATCGACTTCGAATTTAGATTGCGGTGAAAAGTTCAAAAGGCCCGCTTTGGCGAGAGGCTGAAAGGGATCGACGACCTGACCGTGGTAATCGCGAGCGTGGACAATGGCGTATGCAAAACCTGCGGCGCAATCCTCAGCCGGCATCAATCCATTATAACCTGGATTTGGACTCATATTGATGAACTCCTGATAGGACATGCCGTATTTTGGTGCTAGTGCCTGAAACGCCCGATTCCCTCCAGGTGTATCTACCATCCCGGGGGCAAAAACAAAGGCTGACACACCAGTCTCTTCACTCAATTCACTCGCAAGGGATAGGCCAAGAGACTGCAGGGCGACTTTTGATGCAAAATAGGAGGCCATATACGGCATGCCTTCGCTTGATGTGAGCGTCACGATAACGCCTTCCTTGCGTTCGAGCATCCCTGGCAAAAATGCCTTGATACCCAGTACCGCACCCCGCAGGTTCACAGCATAAACCTGATCCCAGGCCTCGATAGGGAGCTCCAGTATGGTACCTGGTCGGTAGATAATGGCGTTGTTCACCAGAATATCCACCTTACCAAAGGTATTAAAAGCTTTTTCTGCTAATGCCTGGATGCTTTTTTCATCACCGACATCGGTTTGGACAAAGAGGGCTGTGCCTCTTTCTGAACGAATTAAAGCCTCAACTTCAAGCCCTGTATCCCTGATTTCAGCAATGATAACCTTAGCTCCCAACCATGCCAGTGCTCTTGCTAACTCTTTACCGATTCCTTGTCCTGCCCCTGTGATGATTGCCACTTTCCCCGCAAGGGCAGTACGAGATAACCCCATTTTTTCGATCAGCATCTCGATCCTCTCTGGTTGGATATTTTATTCAAGTTAACAATTTTATCATAACAGATATAGGTTGTAGGTTGTGTGTAAAGACCGAGAGTCGTTTGCCGTTGTCCGTTTTCCGTTGACCGATAAGAACTTTCTTGGGAAGAGCGGGTTTGGGGTGTAGAACGAACAACCTACAACCAACCACCGACAACGGTTTCTTACATCCGCCAAAGGCGCAAATCCGTCCCGTAGGAACGCATAGCCACAAAGAGCCGTTTTCCGTTGGCCGTTTTCCGTTATCCGATAAGAGCAAAAAAGCGATGTTATATATAGTATCGGCTTTTATACTACTTTGTCCTCTTTTATAAGTTTTATCATGACAATTCAATCCGTCTTCGTGCTTCCATCTCCAGCGTGGTCGGCGTGTAATCAAAGGTTTCTACCAACAACTGGTGGTCAACAGGAATTTGAGCCGCAATGTCCTGTGGAAAATTATTCATTAGTTTGACGAATCCCAGAAGGTACCGCAAATATGGGTTGAAAGGCCAAACAAGAACCGACACTATCTTTAGGGGGAGCAGTGGGATTTTTCTGAATCTTATAGTCTTACCGGTTACGTCAGAAATACGCTTTGCGGCCTCCGGAAATGAGAGCGCCTCAGGCCCGGTCACTCGAAAGCGCTTCCCACCCAAGTCATATCTAAGCACTGTTTGCGCTGCAATCTCTCCTAAATCCACGGGTGAAACAGTAGGAAGGGCAGGTGGACCTCCTCCGGGTACTGTCATAGTGTCTCCACGTATCATGGCAAAGAAAATCTCCATTGAAGGGGCAGCACCCAGAACAGTCCAGTTAAATTCTGATTTGGCAAGTGCTGCTTCGATCTCAAGTTTGATCTGGGCACTCCCAAACTGAATATTGAGTTTTCTAAGCAAATCCTCTCTGATGTCGTAAACAGAAATATACACCAGGCGAGACACACCTGCTTTCTGAGCCTCCTCCATGACCATAAGAACGGAGTCTCGCTCAATGAGTTTCAATTTCCTAATTAATTTTGGGGTGAATGCAGACACACTGATAACAACCGCTTTTACTCCATTCAATGATTCAACCACCGATTCTCTTGATGTGATATCCCCTTCAATGATTTTAGGTCCGTCGCCCAGAATCTTGCGGGCGTTCGCGGCGTTCCGGCTCAAGACTCGGACAGGCTCACCTTTTTCCAGGAGACTCCGGACAATGTATCGACCGTAGTGCCCCGTTCCTCCAAGAACCAAGATTGGTTTATTCCCCGTATTATTTCTCATTTAATCTATCACCTATCTTTATTGAAGTTAGTCGATATTGCATATAATGTTCCCAGCATAAAAGAAGTTTTTCGAAGCAAAAATTTGGGTGAGTGCCGTAAGGCACGAACCTTTTATGCTGTGTTAGGCGATGCTTCAAACAAAAATCCATTGTCATTTATCTTCCACTTTCACAAGGCGTTTACCTATAAAGTTTAATTTAAATTTTCTAATGTCTTCTGGGGGGATTATTTCTCCTTTTGGACTCTCAAAATACAGAGCATCGAAGGGGCATTGAACTATGCAAGCACCGCATTGCACACACTGTTCTGCACTCGGCATTGTTGCAATATGTCGATTCCTATCCATTTCATAGCAATTCCTTGGGCAAACTTGTTCACAAAAACCAGCACCTTTGCATTTCTTCTCATCAAGAGTAACCTTTAACAATCTGTCTTCGTGTAACCCACTTTTGTAAACAGGAGTGCTGCCCATCAAATCAAAGCTTACAATAATGACTACAATGAGTGACAAGACGCCCCAGCGAAGTATAAACCCTAAGGAAGAATAACCAACTAAAATGCTATACCCGATAAGAAAAAGCATAAAGAATCCCCATAAAATCAGCGGAATACGACTGAAATCAAAGATCAAGGTATATCTGCTGAAACTCATTCTCTTCCTCTTTGGATTGAGCCACTTAGAGTATAAAGGGAAGGATAAAAAGATTAAAAACGGCAATCCCCATAAAAGGGTAATTACTGGGATGATTGCCTCACGCCAAAGAAAAATCATTAAAAGAGCTGCAATGGCTGAAAATGGGAATGCCCACATAGCAGCTATTTCAATCCGTTGGGTCCAGGAGAACTTTACTTCCCGCATTTCCGATGTTTTCTTGAGCTTGTTTTCCATAAAGGTAGGAATATCTTTTGCATAAACCGGACCCCAGATAACCTTCCAGCCTGTCTTTTTCTGGATGTTTCTCGATTCAATGCCTGTAGCAGCAAGCTGGGGCAGTATCACTTTTCTATGATCCACAAGTTCTTCAACTCCACTGGTTTTTAGGATTGAAATAACATCGTGATTTGTGAAAA
The DNA here is from genome assembly GCF_001027025.1 of Kosmotoga pacifica. Lineage (GTDB taxonomy): Bacteria > Thermotogota > Thermotogae > Petrotogales > Kosmotogaceae > Kosmotoga_B > Kosmotoga_B pacifica. Next base: position 1,592,455 of record NZ_CP011232.1, on the reverse strand, counting down.
GGCCACCTGTGGCAGCACACCATACATTGATTCCTCTGCTATTAGCAACAAGAAGATAAGCATTCATCCCCTTCAATGATCTTTTTACTCTTTCCACAGTCAAATGATAATTGCAGGTTGCAAAAACAGGTGAATTCCTGTCCGGATTCCCAATTTTGATTAGACCTGTTTTACAAGGAAAAGGAAAGCCTCTCAATAAGGTTTCAACAGTATTCACAATGATATATTTGAGCATATTCATTTTGCTCCCTCTTTAGGCTTTCTTGCGTATAACTCGATAAAATTCTCCATTTTATTCAATCGGATTGACACTATTAATAAACCTGCTTCTTCTATTTTTTCTGGTAAATTCTTTACTGCCTTTGTAGTAGTTTGCGTGATAAGGTATGTAATTATTACAAGAGGTACCCTTATCAGCCAATTGAGAATCCTCTTTAAAGTGCTTTTGGGCCTTACTTCATCTGCAATAAGCAGGAAACCTCCTGGCTTCAATAGTCTTTTTACTTCTTTCAGGGTATAGATTAATTCATCTTCAGTCAATTCAGAAAAACAAAGACCATTCATCACTACGTCGTAGCTTTCTGATTCTTCGTCTCCAAGCTCAACAACACCCATCTCACATAACTCTATATTTGTTGTAAGGTTTGCCTCACTTACCCGTTTTTGTGCAATTTCTAACATTTGAGAATTGACATCAATCCCCTTGACCTTTGCATCTTTCTGAGCAGCTCTTAGTGTCAATGCTCCAGTCCCACAGCCAAGATCAAGGACCCTCTGCCCCTTTTTTATATGAGATGTTAAACGATCATAAGCCTTATCCAATCTCCCAAGCGTGAGAATGCGAATGCCCTTATCATACCTACTTGGGGCAGATTCAAGTATCTTCATTAAGATATATGTGCTCATTGAATAACCTCCTAAGACTTAAAATGCCCGAAATTGCATCTAATGCTTCGCGGGTACATGAAGTTTTGTGGAGCGTAGTGAAGCAAAATTTGGGTGAGGGCTGAAAGCCCGAACCAGATATACGCTGTTAGGCGGTGCTCTGCTACCTGAGCTAATCTACTGTAATTGACTTCTTAAACGTGAGCACATAGTGTAGAACACTTCCGTATCCGCTAACTAATTCGTAACCAGCATCTTTGCACCAATAAATCACCGTTTTTCGACGAGGATAGTCTGGATCCGGCAAGAATTCGCCTATTGCCAATAAGCCGTTATCTTTTAGAACACGCTTGATTTCAAGCAAAGCTTTTTTCTTATCAGGGATTTCAGCCAATACCGTAATCATAAAAACTCGATCAAAAGTGTTATTTGAAAAAGGAAGTTCATAGGCGGATGCTACTTTTGTTGTCACATTTGCTATTTTCTTTCTCTGAAGCCTATTGTTAAGTTTTGAAATTACGTTTGGCTGTACATCTATAGCAAAGACTTTTCCTTTTTTACCAACACGTTTTGCTGCCTCAATCGTAAAAGTCCCAGGACCAGGACCTATTTCCAAGATGCACATACCATCTTGAATGCTTATCCAATCAACTACTTTCGCAGGTGGCTGTATTCGTCTTCTGACAGGATTGTCAATGAAGCGGGCAATAAATGCAGGGATCGGAAAGTGGATAAATCGGCGTATAATCCTAATTACAACCTCGACGAAGATAAACCCACCTATCAAGATAACAACTATCCAAAAAAGTATCGTAAGTATTACGGAAACAACAGACATCATATTACTCTCCTATGGCACAATGTCGCCTAACGTTTCAAGCATTCCTGATGTGAAGCGTACCGCAGGCCTGGCGGACTTTTTATTGTTTGCCACCTTAAAACGTTCTGCAAAAGGCGTAACAGAGCGAAGTGTTGGGAATATTCTGTTAAGCGAAGTTGAACGCTGATTCTAACAATTCACCTTTTTTCTTATCCGAAGTGACAATTTCCGGCTGATTAAAATCGTTATTATCAATCGCAACACTTGCAAATAAAATTGGTTCTGCTTCTTTCAGGTAAAGCTTCTGTCCAGGTATATATTTTTCTCTATATCTCTCTTCTACCTTTTCTTCTGATCCAAATAATATTGATCTCACGATGAAGCTCTTTTCAAAACAACACTAAAATCAGAGTGTATATATAGAGTATACTCTCGGATTTCAGGTTTTAACAAGAATACACCGTCAATTGCTATGCGTATCGGGTGTGGCCTATTGATCTTTGATATCTCCTCAACTAAAAACTCAAGAAGTTCATAACGCTTCAATACAATCATCTCAAAATTATTATGGTAAATCTAAAACCGCCTGATGTCCCGCTTTTTTGAGACATCAGGCGCTCAAATAGCAAATTGAAAGGACTCAACTCAGATAGTTTTTACTTTCTTATAACGGCTTTTTTGCCCAATAAATAGCGCGATACGTAGTTTCGCTAATAGGGTCGCCTTTGTAATTTCCATATCTCTGCTCAATAACAAATCCCGCATCAGTTATCCACTGCTCCATTTGTTGGACAGTAGGAATGTGTTTAACATAGTTCTCTTCTTTGCAAAAGGTCTCGCCAGATTTTAATGTAATTTCATACCTACGCGTGCCCGTGACTAATTGCTTTTGTGCATCATATTTTTCGTCTATGAGGAGATAGCGTCCATAAGTTCCTCGTCTATCAGTGCCCTCAAAAATCACGCGTTCCCCTGGTTGACCAAAAAATTGTTCGGGATGGGCAAAAGAATTAGTATCCAGATACATATACCCACCAGGATTGAGTGCTGAATAAGCTTTCTGGATAAATTTTTGTTGGGCAACCTTATAATCATTATCGGATACGATATTAAGCAGGATGTTACCTGCCAGGATTACAACATCATATCCTTCACCCCAGTTAACTGTAACAGCATCTGTTTGAATTATTGTGATGTTTTCCAGTCCCCGGGTTTTTTCAAAGAGCTTTGCTAACATCAGGTTGTCCATATCCAATCCGGTCATTATATGCCCGGCTTTTGCCAATGGTACGAGGATACGACCGCTGCCACAGCCCACCTCAAAAATACGCTGTCTTGTACGCGTGCCAATCATTTTCTTAATCATCTGAACATCATCTATCTCGGTTACTGTCTGTTCGTATAGATCCACTATCCAATGATATAAATACTCATCATACTGTTTAGCTTCCACAAAATTACCTCCCTGCCAATCCTTTAAGCAAAACAACCCTCTCTTCTACAATTTTTTTGTGTTGTTCTTCTGTCCATGCAGGATTTTTATTCTTCCAAAACTTGTCGCATGGAATTTCTGTACATTCTCCACAATGCTCTAACCCCTTATCAATTACACAGCATTCATAAAAATCACAAATCTCAAGTCCCACTTCATGCAACCAACATGGCTTGCCCTCTATAGCACGGCATCCCGGGCAATCCTTTCCATAAATTCTGCAATCACTACAAATGCATCCACATACTCCAATAACTTTTTCCATAACAATTCCCACCCCTTTCTTAATAGTAAACAAATGATTACGCTGATGTACTTTGGTTATTTATCTAAAAAACCTTCATAGTGATGGCATATAACTCATTCATATCCAACAAGCGACCAAGCATTTTCATTCTTCCAATAATACTTCACCGTAGTAAAATATTTCTTGATGTCTTCATTTTTATCCCTTCTTTATAAGGATCTTTATCTTTTATATTAATAATATACCATTCGAGATTAGAAATATCAAGAATTAAATTAGAATTTTTGTGCTTTTCTTTCAAAAAATTTTTAGAGCAACGAAGGAAATACCTGTTGTATTTCATATGGGATTTGTTAGTTTTCCTTGAGTATTTCCTTATTGAAAGTTCTTTTGGTAAAGATATAAGATATAAGGTAAAAATGTAAAGCAAAAAGTCAAAGACAAAATCAATTTTTTTCTTACTGGGTAGGTTGGATTAGGTTTCATTAGAGAAATGACTGACTGAAGTTAATAATGGAAAGAACTACCAATAGAAGGCCATATGAGAAGAAAGAGCTGCAACTTTCGCATTTGAAAGAACTCGAGAAGCTTTTACCGGAGCATTTTGTTTATTTTTCGTGGAAAAGCAAGGAAGAGGAATGGATTGCAAATAATCTGGGGGAAGCCAACAAAAACAGGACGCTTGTGAGGCTGGATAGACCCCGAAACCCGAGAGCCGTTTGCCGTTGTCCGTTGACCGATTCTTGGAAAAAGCAGGCTTAGGGTATGGGGTCTGGGGTCTAGGGTGCAGAACGAACAACCTACAACCAACCACCTACAACAGTTTCCTACATCCGCAGAAGGCGCAAATCCGTTTCGTAGGAACGTATAACCACAAGGAGCCGTTTACCGTTGGCCGTCTTCCGTTAACCGATAAGAACCCTCTCTTTCGTTTTCTTCACCTACAACCAACCACTGACAACGCGGCTTACAGCCGCCTCATACCACTATGGTTCTTACAAAAACCGAGAATCCGAAAGCCTGAGAAAAACTGTTGTAGGTGGTAGGTTGTGTGTTGTGGGGAAAGACAAAAAAGCCATTGTACAAAAAGTCTCTAACGTACAACCTACAACTGACAACCTACAACGATGATGAGCGTAGCTCAGTGCATCATTTGCGAAGCGAATCCCACCATCAACAAAAGTATTAGCCGTTTTATCAATCCCGGGACCTTAGATCAATTACTTCAGGTATTTTCCTTCCGGTATGAGAATCCGGAGATTCGGATTTTGTTTCAACTATGAGTTCGTCCTTTTCGATAGTATCAAGAATGAAGGTATCGAGCCTTTTTAAATCTACTTTTGAACCTTCTACAATCCGTATTTTTATGCGGTCGATGCTTTCTTTCGTGTCGATCTCCACACCGAGAAATACTCCCTCAACCACTGCTTTTGAGAAGTATTTGGGATAGAAATTGTTTCCTGCGGCTTTGAACATGTTATCTTTTCTACCGAGAATATAGTCTATCTTTGCTGCTCCAAAGGAGCAATCACAACTATCATCTACGAATCTAGTTATATCTCCTATTCTGTATCTTATCAGCGGCATACATTGAAAAGCGAGTGTTGTCACCACAAGCTCGCCGTATCCATTCTGATCCGGGTTGAGTATTTCAACCCAGAACAGGAGATCGTTGAAGTGGTAGCCCTTTCCTTCGTTGCACTCTACTGCGAACGTTCCACCAAATTCCGTTGCACCATACCCGTTGATAGTCTTCGCACCCCACACGGTTTTGATCCATTCCTTTGTTTCCCTGGGAATATGTTGCGCACCCGTTTGAAACCATCGGATCTTCGGTAGCTCTTTTTTGCATTTTTCAGCGAGTTTTGTTATCGCAATCAACGAGGACGGCAGTATCCCAACTATTGTGGGTTTGTAATCTATGATCTTTTCGAATATAACCTCGGGTTTCTGATGACTCACGGGGATAACAGGAACGCTGAGCATTTCAAGGGCGTTTTGAATGATCAAACCGGGAACCCAAATTCCATAGCTGTAAGCATTGAGATAAAGGTCGTTCTTTTTCACGCCCATTTTTTTCAAACCGTAGGCTGTGGTGAAAGCTAACAAAAGGAAATCTTCACGGGTAAATCCAATTTTCTTTGGGCTTCCAGAACTGCCAGAAGTTTCGAAATAGATGTCAGGCTTTTTGCATACGAAATCTTCAGGATGACTCTCTAACTGTTCGGGATAGGTGAAAAAGTCGCCGAGGTCCTCGGGAGTTCTTATCTTTTTGAGATTGAATCTCTCAAGATGTTCGCGATAGAACTTCGAGTTGCGGCAAATTTCTTGTATAAGTAGCATAAAGGCTTCCTGTTTGTAGGTTTCCTTGAAGCTTTTTTTGTTGTATAAACGCGTTCCGAGCTTCCAACTCCAGGGAATCCTATACTTGGAACGAAGCTCGGGCGCTCCAAGAATACGCTTTACAAGCCATCTGCTCATTTCTGATCAACTCCATGACAACACTATCCTAACACAGCGAGCCCTTGATTCAGAGCTTTTTGTAGAGCAAATACAAGTGAAGAAATTAAGGTTCTTTCATTTCAGACTCGGAATTCATTGTCCAATCTAACAACTATTTTCACAAGCGCAAAATTAAAATACTTTTTCTTACTATCAATCTTCCTGACTTGAGCATATAAATCCCCGTTGCGTTTATAGAATACAAGTTAAAGCTAACAGGTTTAGAAAGAATTTAGAGTTATCTTGAATTTGGATTCCGCAGTCTCAGGATATGTATGTCGAGTTGATGGACTAAACAATAAGAGATGAAGTTTTTGAAAGATGTGAATTATCGTATTTTCGTGGACAATCAAAACACACGAAAAGATTATTCTGTTCTCAAAAAAATATAATGCAACATCTCTTGAATGCAATCAACAATGGTGCTCTCTCCTACATGAGACGGTGAGGATTGCTTATGTAATTGAGAATAAACCTCTAAGGAAAGAGAATATTAATCATCATTGAGTCTGAATAAGGTTGGTTTTAAAACTATGGTGTGCTTAAATATCTCATGTAAACGTTTACGTAAACGTTTTCAGGAGGAGAATATGAAGTCCAAACATGTGAGTATTAGAGATGTTGCGAAACACGCGGGGGTATCGATAGCTACTGTTTCGAGGGTTTTCAACAAAACCTCTTTTGTGAGTGAAGAGTTGATAGAAAAAGTTCTAACATCCGCTAAAGAACTCGGTTATCATCCAAACAGAGTTGCTCAAAGCCTTAGAAAAGGCCAGACAAAAACGATAGGATTTTTGATTCCGGATATTGTTAATCCATTCTTTTCCTCCATGGTTAAAGGGGCCGAAGACTTCTTGAAGTCTCTCGGATACATCATCTTACTTTGCAGTTCTTCGGGGGACAGGGAAAAAGAGAACGAGCTCCTCGTCACTCTTTATTCAAGGAAGATAGATGGATTGATCGCAATAACCCTTGAGGAGAATAACCCTTTGATAGATTCTGCAATTTCCCAAAAGGTTCCGACAATTCTGATAGATAACGTTGTAAATCGGCCATTCGTTTCGTGTGTTGCTTCTGACAACTATGGTGGTGTTAAGAAATTAATGAATTACCTTATAGAAACCGGGCACAGTTCATTTGCTTTTTTAAGTGGTGATCCTATCATTTATTCCGCTAAAGAAAGACTCAAAGCATTCAAAGATACCGTTAAAGGTAAAGACGACTTCGAGTTTGAGATTCTTTTTGGAGAATATACATACGAAAGCGGCATTGAAATGGTAAGAAAGTTGAGTCGCATTCCAGATGCGGTCGTTTGTGGAAACGATATGATCGCTTTTGGAGCAATGGTTGAACTCGAAAGGCAAGGATTTCGGATACCACAAGACGTTTCTGTCACTGGATTTGATGACATACTGTTTTCCAGGATGAGCCAACCTCCCTTGACAACTGTCAGACAGGATGCTTATTTGATGGGACGGGCTGGTGCTGAACTATTGATTAACGCGATCAATGAGGAAATCAAAAATGAAGTCGTCCTTTTGGAGACAACCCTTGAGATTAGGGGGAGTACTCGTGAAAGAAAATGATCCCATCCTGATAATGAAAGGGATTACGAAACGTTTTCCTGGTGTGCTTGCTCTGAATAAAGTGGATTTTCAGTTAAAACGCGGAGAAATACACGCCCTCGTTGGTGAAAATGGAGCTGGAAAATCAACCTTGATAAAGATTTTGAGTGGAGTACATACCCCAGATGAAGGAGAAATAATTCTTGATGGAAAATCTGTCAGTTTTACTGGCCCTATTCATGCCATCAAAGTGGGGATTTCGGTAATTTACCAGGAACTGAATCTTGTTGAGGATCTCACGGTTGCGGAGAACATATACCTCGGAAATGAAGGGGAAAGTTGGTTCAATTTGCGGAAGAAGAATATTTATAGACGAGCTTCTGAATTACTTGAGAAACTCGGATTTTCCATTTCCGCGACGGAGTTTGTCCGAGATCTGAATGTTTCGGAAAAGCAATTGGTTGAAATCGCAAAAGCCCTTGCAACCAACGCACGCATCATAGTTATGGATGAACCTACTGCTACACTTACTGAACATGAAACTAAAATGCTGTTCGATCATGTAAAGAATCTCAGGGCAAGAGGCGTTTCGATAATTTTCATATCTCATAGGTTGGAAGAAGTATTTGAGATTGCCGATACGGTTACTGTTTTAAGGGATGGACTGAGAATCTCTTCCGATGAAATTGCCAATTACACTAGGGAACGTCTCATTACGGATGTCGTAGGTCGAAAAATAGAGAATATGTTTCCCAAAGAAAATAAAGTTTCTGATGAAATTGTTTTTGAGGTTCAGGAACTCAATGTGCCCGGTTACGTACACAACGTAAGTTTCGATGTCAGGAAAGGTGAGATATTCGGGATTGCCGGGCTTGTTGGAAGTGGTAAAAGCGAGATCGCAATGGGAATCTATGGAGGCTTGAAGGCATTTGCGAAAGAATGCAGGCTCCTCGGAAAAAATTTTCCGATTCCAAATAGGCCCGATATCGCTCTCGAAAAGGGAGTAATTCTCGTGCCAGAAGATAGAAAGAGCCAAGGTTTGGTGCTTGTTCTGAATGTACTCGAAAATGTTGTCCTCCAGAACACGAAATTTATCTCCAAATTAGGGCATTTGAATTGGAAAGAAGGCAAAAAGATCACGAGCGATCTGGTGGATCGTCTCGAAGTAAAAACGCCTTCTATCAGGCAGAGAGTATCGAACCTTTCAGGTGGTAACCAACAAAAAATTGTTCTCGCCAAAGGGCTTTTAAGAAAACCAAGGCTAGCCATCTTTGTTGAACCTACGAGAGGAATAGACGTTGGAGCCAAAGTTGAAGTTTATAAGCTCATGAATGAACTGGCAAACCAGGGGGTTGGAATTATAATGATTTCCTCGGAACTTCCAGAAATCATGGGAATGAGCGATAGGGTACTCGTTATGCACCGGGGAGAGCAAAGGGAAGTTTTTGAACGTTCAGAAATGAGCCAGGAAAAAATTATAGCTGCTGCAATGGGAGGCTGAAGAAGGTGTTGAAGAAGATCATTGACTTTTTCAGAAAATTTCCCATAATTGTGGGGTTCCTGGGAATTGTGGTTTTGTTCAGCCTTTTGTCTGATCGGTTTCTCACGCTGTCGAATTTTCTAAATGTTCTCAGGCAGATTTCTATAAACGCAATCATGGCCTTTGGTATGACTTTTGTAATATTGTCTGGCGGGATAGATCTTTCGGTTGGTTCTGTTTTCGCCTTTGCAGCGGTCGTAGGTGCTTCGATTTTGAAAGGCGGCTCAATATTGTGGGGAATACTTGCTGCTCTTGGTGTTGGGGCTGCTATGGGTACATTTAATGGTTTTATAATTGCACGAATGAATCTTCAACCTTTCATAGTTACACTTTCTACTATGGCAATTGCGAGAAGTTTTACCCAGGTTTATACACAGGGTAGACCAATTACCGGATTGCCGGCTGCTTTCAGAGAACTAGGTAGAGGAGAATTGCTTCAGGTACCAATTCCAATTTATATAATGGCAGGCGTTTTCATTGCTGGGTTTTATATTCTGACAAATACAAAGCTCGGATTGTACACGTATTCAATAGGTGGAAATGAAGAAGCCACAAGGTTGAGTGGCGTCAAGGTTAATCGTTACAAGGTCATTATTTACATGATTAGCGGACTTCTTTCAGCGTTGAGTGCTCTAATCTTAACGGCGAGGTTGAATAGCGCTCAACCAATATTCGGGATGGGATACGAACTCGACGCAATCGCAGCAGTTGTATTGGGAGGAACAAGTCTTTCTGGTGGTAAGGGTTCAATAATTGGAACATTATTTGGGGCTCTGGTAATGGGAATTATAAACAATGGAATGAACCTGGTAAATGTTTCGCCATTTTACCAGCAGGCGGTAAAAGGTGCAGTAATACTCCTTGCCGTTATGGCTGAACGAGCAGGTCAAAAATAAAAAGGGGCTATATGCCCCTACTCTGAAAGGGGAGGGTTTTGTATGAAAAAGGTACTGGTGTTACTTAGTTTCCTGCTCCTGGTTTCAGTGTTCACATTGGGAGCAACCTACAGGATAGGTCTATCTCTTTCAACGCTCAACAATCCGTTCTTCGTCACTCTGAGAGACGGTGCATTGGATATGGCAGATAAGCTGGGAGTAGAAGTCATAGTTGCAGATGCCCAGGATAACCCGGCGAAACAGCTCAGTGATATTGAAGACTTCATCCAGCAGCGTCTTGATTTGATAGTCATCAACCCAACTGACAGTGATGCGATCGTAACGGCAGTTGAAGAAGCAAATGATGCTGGAATTCCTGTGATAACAGTAGACAGAGCCTCCAATGGTGGAAAGGTTGTTTGCCACATCGCTTCTGATAACGTTGCCGGTGGAAGAATGGCCGGTGAGTTCGTAGCAAAGCTCCTTGGTGGGAAAGGCAAGGTTGTTGAACTGGAAGGTATAGTTGGAACTTCTGCTGCGAGAGACCGCGGAAAGGGTTTTGAAGCGGCCATAGCAAAGTATCCGGGGATTAAGCTGGTAGCGAAGCAAACCGCTAATTTCAACAGAGCGGAAGGATTAGTAGTTATGGAAAATATTCTCCAGGCGAATCCCGATATCGATGCTGTTTTTGCTCAAAATGATGAAATGGCACTTGGAGCAATTGAGGCGATCAAAGCAGCCGGATTGCTTGGAAAGATCTATGTAGTCGGATTTGACGCTATCGATGATGCTATTGAAGCAGTCAAAAAAGGTGAAATGGCTGCGACAATTGCTCAACAACCTTACAAGATGGGAGAACTTGCGGTTTTGAAAGCGTTTGAATATCTTGCAACAGAAACTATCTACATTCCTGTTGATCTAAAACTCGTTGTGAATGAGTAATGGGAAGGGTGGGGGGATTTCCCCCCACCCTTTTTCTCTCATGGAGGGATTTATATGATAGCAGTAGTTGGAAGCAACAATGTTGACGTAGTCCTCACTGTTGACCATTTCACACGTGCCGGCGAAACTCAAAAGTGCACAGCATTAAACTATTTTCCCGGGGGAAAAGGTGCCAATCAAGCGGTAGCTGCTCGAAAGTTGGGAGCAGAGGTTTATTTCCTGACATGTGTAGGCAATGATGGGAGCGCACAGTTTGCTATTGAAAATTTAAAAAAGGCCGGCTTAGATAAAGGTATCAAAGAAGTTGATTCTCCTAACGGTATGGCGATAATTGAAGTTGAAGCTTCAGGTAACAACCGAATAGTAATCTATCCCGGCGCAAATGCTTATCTCACTGAGAATGTTGTGGAATCTGCTAAAAACGAGCTTTTGAAAACCGACATACTTCTATTACAGAATGAGATTCCGTTTTCTGCGACACTCCATGCTGCTCATATATTTCACGAAGCGGGAAAACTCGTCATTTTCGATCCAGCACCCTCGAAAGATATAGGGAAGGAGATCTTCCAATACGTTGATATAATTACCCCAAATGAATCGGAAGCGGTTGCACTGGTGGGAGATTTACCACCAGAGATGTTGATTAAGGAATTGAAGAAGCTGGGCTGTAAAAATGTACTGTTGAAACTTGGTGAAAAAGGAATCATCTTCTCTGGAGAACTGGGTGAATTCTCTCTTGATGCTTTTAAAGTTATTGCGATAGATACAACAGCCGCTGGCGATACTTTCAATGGAGCCCTCGCTGTGGCTGTCGAAAACGGGTTCAACATAATCGATGCGGTTAAGTTTGCGAGTGCCGCTGCTGCTATTTCGGTTACTCGGAAGGGAGCGCAACCATCCTGTCCCACACTTAAAGAGGTCAAGTCCTTTCTTAATGAACGCGGGGTGAGGGTATGAAACGAAGCGGGATTATAAATAGAAAGATTGCCAGAATAATAGCAGAAATGGGGCATACAGACAGAATAACGATTTGTGACTGTGGTTTTCCAATACCGGATGGTGCTGAAGTTGTAGATCTATCGATCACCAAAGGGTTCCCCCGGTTGATCGATGTTCTCAGAGCGTTGCGAGAGGAACTTATTATAGAGAAAATAATTTTAGCGAAAGAGATTGTGGATAAAAATCCAGAAATGCATAACTTGGTTTTAGAACTCTTTTCGAATACGGCAGTCGAGTATGTCGAGCATTCAGAATTCAAGAAAATCGCCGCTGCTGATTCGAAAGCGTTCATTAGAACGGGAGAAGCCACTCCATACTCGAATGTTATATTATCATCAGGTGTGGACTTTTAGACATATAAAAAATCATAACCTATTTCCGGACTTTAAAATCTGTTTGATCAGTTTTTCCAAGGTTAAAATGAAGCTTAGCTTTTTGTCTTCCCTTATCCCATCTCGAAACTCGTGGCTTTATCATCAAATGATATATTTGAGAGTAATATACCTACCTGATTAGGAGGCATCATGATGGCCAGAGGATATGTTCATGTCTATACCGGAAATGGGAAGGGTAAAACAACCGCAGCGTTAGGATTGGCTTTGAGGGCAGTATGCGCAGGGAAGAGGGTTTTCTTTGGACAATTTGTGAAAGGGATGGATTACAGTGAACTGAAAGCGGTTGATTTTCTTCCAAACTTTGTTATCGAGCAGTTTGGAAGAGGGTGCTTTATACACGGTAAACCCGGAGATGAAGACATAAAGGCTGCCAAAAATGGCCTCGGGAAACTCAAAAAGATACTTGAGGAAGGAAATTTTGACCTTGTGGTGATGGATGAAGTTAATATAGCACTCTATTTCGAACTAATAACTTCTTCTGAAGTCATTGAAGCTGTGAATAATCGCGCGGAACATGTAGAAGTAGTCCTCACTGGAAGATACGCCCCTCAAGAGGTTATCGATCTTGCCGATCTTGTTACTGAAATGAAAGAAGTAAAGCATTACTATCAAAAAGGTGTTGAAGCACGAGAAGGAATCGAATTCTGACTTTTCGTTTACGGTTTCTTTCTACGAATCAAAAGGTGAAATGCGTTCCATATTTTGGCACGAATTTGCTTAACAAACATTAGATAATCATGTTTAATAATAAAGGCTTTACATTCATTGAGGTTTTAATCATTCTCATTATTATCGTTGTTCTGGTCGCTGTATTATTTCCTTCAGCGATGAATACAATAAGAAAATCAAAAGTACTTCAGGTTGCTCAAAACCTGAAGAATCTCTCTACTGGATTTGAAAATATGGTTTTAATAGATGGCACTCCTCCTTCATCCATATACGAAATTGGAAGAGATGTTCAGGATGACTATGGAGTGGTTTACGAAGAAAATAATGGTATATGGCTGGTGGTCGTATATTACATTGGTAAAGATGTCGACTATGACACTCTCAAAACGATACTCCCCGATGTTACTCAAGATTACGTCTCGTTGACTTCCCCAACAGTACTGTCAGGAAGTGCTCCGTACTCAGATGACACTGGAAACATTTATTATAGCTATGTCATTTTGACCACTTATAAAGCTCCAGAAGCGAATGTTGTGATCACGAACATCGAGTATGCTACTAACCCTGAAATAGTTCATATAAAAAACCTCGGAACAGCTTCTGTGAATCTCATTGGTTGGAAATTAAAAGACGATTCAAATTATTTCGTGTATACATTTCCAAACTTCACTCTTGACCCTGGAGGAGAAGTTCGGGTATATTCAGGCAAATCTCCAATGCCCGAAGGGGAAAACAACTTGTGGTGGAGCGGAAGGTTCATATGGAATAATTCCGGTGATACAGCTTATCTTTACGACTCTGCTGGCGCGACAGTGTCCACATACTCGTATTGAAGATGGAAATGGATTTCCTGCTTCTTGTTTTCAAAACAATATGAGCCATTAAAATTTCTACCAACAGTGGGGTTTTATTTCATGCTTTCCACAATCTCCTTGAGACCACTAAAAACATAGAACGGCGGGTCTTCAGGTACCATATCCATCGTTGTCTCGCCCGAAAGCACGAGAATGGTATCGACTCCAGTTCTTAGACCACATTCGATATCCGTGTAAAGTCGATCTCCTATCATGACAACTTCATCTTTCTGGACATCGTAGTCTTTTATAAGCATCTCGAGAATGGCCGTGTTGGGTTTGCCTATAACATGGTCGGGATCGCGTCCAGTAGAAGCTTTAACCAGTGCTATAAAACTGCCCACGTCGGGTATAGGACCGTGCTCTGTAGGACAGTTTATGTCAGGATGTGAAGCTATATACAGTGCGCCATGCCTGACGAAGTGGCAGAACCTCTCGATCTTCTGGAAGTTCAGCGTTTTGTCGTAAGTCATCACGACTATATCGGGATCTTCATCGTCAAGTTCTATCCCGCTCCAGCGAAAGAGGTTCTCCACAGAAGGAACTGCCAGTAAATATACGCTCTTGTTTGAATAATGCTCTTTCAAGAATCTTATCGTGGCCTCCGCTGAGGTGTAGATATCAAAGTACTTTCCAGAGACACCGAGCTTCTCTATTTTGTCACGATATTCCTGTTTCGTGGCAGATGAGTTGTTAGTCAAAAAAACCAAATCCGCCCCGACTTCATACACCTTTTCAACGAATTCAAGGCTGCCAGGCAACAATCTATCTCCGAGGTAGAACGTGCCATCAAGGTCGAGAACGAAGAGCTTTTTACCTTCAAACATACTATTCCCCCTTTGCCAGTCTTAAAAAGTATATAATATATTGAAGCAACCGAGTTAATGATATTGCTATGGAGGTAAATCGTTTGAAAGGTCTTGTGGGGAGAGTTTCAATGATACTGCTCGTTTTGACGATTATATTTGGTGTTTATAGTTTCGTTCTTGAACCCGAGTTTATTACCGTCAGGTACCTTAAGCTTTCAAGTGATAAAGGGCTGAAAGTACTCTTTTTTAGTGATTTGCACATGAGCAATTTTTACAGCTTTCACGAACGTCTTATCAAGAAAATAGAAGAGCTGAACCCAGATTATATCGTGTTCGGTGGAGATGCTCTCAAACCAAACACGAACTTTGACGACCTCGAGAGATTCTTCACAGCCCTGTGCGATATCGCGCCTGTGTACGCTGTCACCGGAAACTGGGACTACAATAAACTTGACAGAGTTATTGCTATGTATGAGTCTTCCGGTGTTCATTATCTCAATGGCGATACTGTGAAACTAAAAGGCAAAAAAGGGTATATCAACCTCGTTGGTCTGCCTCTTAACAAGAAATATTCAACTCCTGCCAAAGATAATATCGTGCTCGTGAGCCATTATCCCCACGCTGTGGCAAGATATTACGGTCCCGACCCAATAATCTCGATTTCAGGGCATACCCATGGAGGGCAGTTCTATATACCGGTACTTTCGGACATCTTATTGAAGAAAGAATACCCTATCCTCAAGGGAGAAGGGAAATTTGGTTCTTATAGGGTGTTTGTTTCCAACGGCACTGGTTCGTGGTTTCACTTGAGATTTCTTTCACCTCCTCAGCTCGTTGTGCTGGACTTTTAAGTATTGACACCTAAAAATGTCGGTGTTATAATGTTAGAGATATATACCCATAGGGGGTATCAGGAGGTGAAACGATGCATCTGAAGGTAACCGTGTACTCTACCCCTTCTTGCCCATGGTGCAGAAAGGTGAAGCAGTATTTCAAATCCCTCGGTATACCTTTCAAAGACGTGGACGTGAGTAAGGACCCGAGAAAAGCCGAAGAGATGTACCGCAAAAGCGGTCAAATGGGAGTTCCTGTTGTTGTCATAGGAAACCAGGTTATAGTCGGTTTTGACAAAGCTAAAATCGATAGAATTCTTGGCATTGCGTAAAACGCAGAACAATAATAAGAGGACGGTAAACACCGTCCTCTTTTTGTTTTCACGTAGTCGGTGGTATTCTTTAATAAGATAACACCACAGAAGGGAATGAGCTTATGAGAGAGTTGCGGAAAAACCCCATCACCGGAGAATGGGTTATTGTTTCTTCTTCGAGAAGTGCAAGGCCTGTCCTGCCAGAAAACGCCTGTCCTTTATGCCCTGGTGTGCTTGAGCTTGAAGAGGATTACGATCTCGCCGTTTTTGACAACAGATTCCCTTCACTTGTTACCGATGCTTACGAACCTGAAATCGAATTCCCCATACTGGAAAAGGCTTCCGCCTTTGGCAAATGTGAGGTTATTATGTACACTTCGAAACACGATCTCGCTGTTCCTGACATGGAGACGAAACAACTCGCGAAGCTGATAGAAGTCTGGTGCGACAGATACAGGGAGCTTTCCGCCATGAAAGATATTAAATATATCTATGTGTTTGAAAACAGGGGAAGGGAAGTTGGTGCAACACTGGATCACGCTCATGGGCAGCTGTACGCTTTCCCGTACCTGCCACCAAGAATAGAACGAAAAGTTGAACAGACTCAGCAATATTACCTTTCAAAAGAGAGCTGTTCTCTGTGCGATGCCATAAAGGCGATGCCAGAAGAGAACACATTGAAGAGAGGGAAGTATTTCATCAGCCTTGTGCCACCGTACGCGAGGTTCCCATACGAATGTCACATATATCCCCTTCGCCATGTTTCTTATCTAACGGATTTAACTGCTGACGAAAAATGGGAACTTGCGGAGTTTATCCGGGACATAGCTAAACGATACGACACTCTCTTCAAGGAGAAGTTCCCCTACATGATGATGCTCTTTTCAGCTCCTTATAATACCGGAGAGCTCTACGACGAATTCTTCCACTTCCACATAGAGTTCAACCCACCCAAGCGCTCCAGGAACAAAATGAAGTGGATGGCGAGCGTCGAGACCGGAAGCTGGAATTTCATAAATCCCACATCGCCAGAAGAAGTGGCCAAAGAGCTCAGGGAAGCTCTGGATTAGTCAGGGAACAGGATACTTAGTTAAGGACTTATAAGGGGATAGAATGGACAACTTTTTCACCTTTGATACACCCGGGTATTTACTGTGATGCATTGTAAGAACACGCATTATAATTGAGAACCCTCACTTCTCAGTTTGCGCCAAAGGGGGTCAATAAAAGCGTAGGTCAGCCATTCTTCAGTCCGGTGAAAGTTTCTTCTTCCACGTCGGGTTAGCAAATAAAGATTATCCCTTCTCGTTAAATAGCCCATGATTCTCAGCCATTCCAGCAGAAAGCGGAGCTTTTTTGCCGCACCCGGGAAGAATCCGGACAACCTGCTAAAATCCAGTCGCCCGGCGTAAAAGGCCCAGAAGGAATAATACAGTGCCCCCTGAAATACATTGAGAGAAAACTGCGAACCTATCGGTAAACTCTTTTCTGCAAGACTTTTGCGATAATGATCCAGAGAAAATGTGTTCGTGGCAAACACATTGCCTGTAAAAGTTGAAGCGCTCAAACCCAGTCCAAGATAAAACTCTCTTGCAACTGAGGTGTATCTCTTATTCAAATCCTTTCTCCGATAAGTCCAGAGGGTATCTCTTTCGTAACCGTTTCTGTCTGCGATTTCATCTAAACCGTCAAAAATCTTCAATTCGTTTTTGCTGTCATTTCTGGTGTTTTTGAATTTCGTATATGAAAAACGCATCATGGGATAGACGGAAATCTGCTGTGGCAAAAGCCGCATGGCACTTTCCAGATCATTTTGAATGCTTTCGCTTGTAAAACTCAGCGGGTCAAAAACCAGATCCACATCCACAAAATCGAAGCCCGCATCAATACTGTTCTTCAAAGCGAGGAAGCTATCCCTCGCGCTGTGGTCTCTGCCAAAATGCTCGAGTACCTCATCGCTGAAGGATTGAATACCCAGGCTAACATAATTCACACCCAATGCTTTTATTTCCCTCAGCTTTTCAGTGGATGCATCGAGCGGGTGAACTTCCAAAGCGATTTCACCAGAGACGTCGTCTCTTAGAAAGTTCAACAATCTTTTCAGGAGTTCCGGATCTCCCGAAGGAGTGCCTCCGCCTATGTATAAAGAATTGAACTGTTTCAATTCATGCAGCCGGTATTCCTTAATGACCAGACCCACATATTCTCTGGCGAGAACGGGGTCGTATTTCAATTTATGATAGGGGCAGAAGGCGCAAAAGTGTTTGCAAAAGGGTACATGCAAATATAAACCAACGCTTTCGGAAGGAAAAATGTATTTAGTTAAGCCAATGTTCCTTGAAGGTTTAACACGCAATTTTGCGTATAACTTTAGCAGTTCAACCATTGTAAAGACCTTCTAACTTTGATCAACTCACCAATGAATCAGGTTTCTTATGATGCAAAACTCTAAAAGACATTCTGTGTATGAAAAAGCTATTTTCTCCTTCTGAAGAGCATGAAAACTCCAAAGGCTATTAAAATTATCCCAAAAACCATCCCTGTGTCCAGATTTGTGAAGTTAAACAGAAGAAAAGCGGCCGTTAAAATACTCAAAAGCCCAATGGGAAAGAGAAGACTGTTATTTCTTTTACCTTTGGCAAGATACATCTGGAGTAACCCGAAAGCGGGAGCAAAAATATAAAATGCCCAACCGCCTGCTCCGCTAAAACCCGGAAAGAGCACCTCAAGAGTCAAAACAGCGGCAACGGTTAGCAAAATACCCGCAGGAACAAGGAGTCCCGGAATTCGATTTCTCAGGCCTTCTTCTTCCATTATTATTCCGGGTAACCAGACGAAAAGAAGCCAGAAATTCGAACTGAACTGTGGAAGGAAAATAAATACCACACCAACGACTATAAGTATCAAGCCCAGTATCATTGTCATACTAGTTTGCCCTTTGCTCATTCCTATCCCCCTTATCAATATCATCCGATTGTGCACATTTCATGATATCATATCGGTTTTAAATATAATAATTCGCCTTTTGAATTTGTGAAATATAGGCAATCATAATAAACTGAACCACATGGCTCCTCTTTGAGTCTTTAAAGTGTGACGGGGGTGGATATATGAGAAAAGTGTCTTCACTTCTATTAATGGTAACAGTCTTCACTGCTTTTGCATTTTCTTCAACATGCACCTCGAAAGAAACCGCAAACAACATTGGGCTTTCAAATACTGCCGTGGTTGAACTAAAAGAAACCCCTTCAACGGGTTATCTATGGCATTTTGAAATCTTCGGTTCTGATACTGTCGAATTTCAAAGCAGGGTAGTAGAACCATCTTCAGAATCGACTGCTATGGGGGCTCCGATAAAGGTAAGGTGGAATTTCAAGCCTTTGAAAAAAGGAAAAGCCACGATAATTTTCTGGCTTTACAGGTCGTGGGAAGGCAAAGAAAAAGCCATTGATCTGAGAGTTTTCAACATCGTTGTTAAAAAGAATGAAGAGGTTCCTGGAGAAAGACTTTTGGAAGATTGCAGTTATGTTGTATATTCGGGTGACGAGATTACGGTTGAACTAGAAGAAAACCCTTCAACAGGATATTTCTGGTGCTTTTCTAACTCCAATCCTGAGATTCTCTCTCTCAGCGAGGAGTTAATTGTAAAATCGGGAAAATTGCCCGGCGAACCTTCTGTAAAAGAATGGAAGTTTAAAACGATAAACCCTGGAATATGTTTGTTGGCTTTCCAGTTGAAAAGAAGCAGTGAGGAGCAGAGCATAGAAGAACGCTTTGTGGGCATTAGGGTAAAAACCGGGAAGGAGAGAACGGAGATTAAAGAACTTAAAAAAGGCACAAATGCACTAAATATTGGTGAGACTGCAGTGCTTTCCCTTGAGGAAAACGCCTCAACCGGGTTCACATGGCACTTAAGCCTTTCCCATGAAGGAATAGTGGAGATCTTATCGAAAACAATAACCACTCAAGCCCCACCTGGATTGGTTGGAGCCCCTTCTAAAGTGAGCTGGTTTATCAAGGGAATCAAGGCAGGAAGAGTTAAATTGACTCTAAAAAAATACCGAACCTGGGAAGGGGAAGATTCAGCAATTGAAATATTGAAATATTCAATAGAGGTAAGATGAAATAGTTTCTTCTTACATCGTGGATTTGAAAAAATCTAACTTTTCTTTCTTCTCCACCACTCTTGTTACATAACCTTCGGTGTCTTCGAAGATGCAAGTCCTAAACTACCCAGCTCAAAGGGTTCTTGAAAGAAAAGAAGCTATTAAATTGGCAAGCTATAGGTAAAGATATAGCCAAAATGAGGTGTCTAAATTATGGAATATTAGTCTCTTTTTGAATACAAGGACATATTAAACATCTAATTAATCAAGATTTTCTTTTCCAAAGATCTTCTCGAAGGTCTTCCTTACCCAATAATACTTTTCCTTGTATAACCAATTTTCCCAACCCATCTCTCTATAAATCTTGCTCACCTGATGGGGATAATTCAGAGGGTCTAAATGAACCCGATCGACTATGCTCTTAAGTTTCAGTGCTAATTTCTCTGGATTCATAGGTAACACTGGTCCCACAAAAACTCCGGTGTTGATTCCGGCTTCTTTAAGCCTCCTGACAGTTTCCAGCCTATCTTCTATTGAAGATGCTCCAGGCTCGAGGGTCTTTCTTACCGATTCGCTATCGGTGGTAATGGTTATGTTGACTAGCAAATCGTTAGATTTCTTGAGCAGATCAATATCCCTTAAAATCAGGTTCGATTTTGTCATAATAAAAATTGGAGTCCAGCGAGAAATTAGAATCTTTAGAATCTCTCGGGTCAATTCGGTTTTCTTTTCAATATGTTGGTACGAGTCACAGGAAGAAGATAAGAAAAAACGACCTAAACTTATCTTCGACAAGCTTCTTGGTAGAATTTCAGGGATATTTCGCCTTATCCAGACGTCTCTTCCCCAGGTCCCACCTTTATATTTGAAAGCGCCTATGAATTGGGCAAAACAATATTTGCAGCCCATCGTACAACCAACATAAGGATTAATGGCATAGTCTGCTACTGGAATCTTTGATTTTGTTATTGGGTTTTTAATAGTTGTTTCGTAAATCATTTTTTGCTCCTAAAAACCAGATTTCAGACCAGACGTACTCACCAATTATACTTCAGGCCATAATGATTTCGTGGGTGTAAAGCTTTGAAATTTAATAAATCCAGGGATAACTAGAAGTTTATGAGAACCATTTAGAACTGACAAAGACAATAGATTTCAACGGGGACAAAAACGCTCATTACGGGAGGCTCGAACTTAATAAAAATTTGAACAAATTATGCAGTATTGATTTCACATTTTCCGGTGTTTTCTAATTTTATCCGGTGCTGAAATCTGAGCTCTCCCAATGCGAAGTATGTTAGAGAAGATTGCCAGGAACATTCTGTTAAACGAAGTTAAACGTTGATTCTAACAACTCACTTTTTTTCTTATCCGAAAAAACAATTTCCGGCTGATTATAATCATTGTTATCAATCACGACATCCGCAAGCAAGATTGGTTTCGCTTCTTTCAAGTAAAGCTTTTGACCAGGTATATACTTTTCTCTATATCTCTTTTCTACCTTTCCTGATGATCCAAATAAATATTGATCTCGCAATGAAGCTCTTTTCAAAATAACATTAAAATCAGAATGTACATATATTGAG
Organism: Kosmotoga pacifica; assembly: GCF_001027025.1. GTDB lineage: Bacteria > Thermotogota > Thermotogae > Petrotogales > Kosmotogaceae > Kosmotoga_B > Kosmotoga_B pacifica. The sequence goes on along the minus strand of NZ_CP011232.1, from coordinate 1,571,022 downwards.
TAATCCCAATACTCTCGGATTTCAGGTCTTAACAAGAACACACCGTCAAAAATCAGAAAAGCATCATTAGATGCCTCTTTGTAACTTTGCGAAACCTCGGATTCTGTTCTAAAATCATACACAGCGGTCTTATATTTCAGTGATCCCCTTTCCCCCAACGGTATCAATAAATTCTCTTTCAACAATTCATAATTGAACGAATCCTTATAATAACCTTCAGGTGATCCTGCTCCAAGCCTATAGCGCATTTCTTTTGGATTATGGAAACCGTCAATCGAGGCCCTTATCACTGAGAAGCCTTTGTGTCTTAAGAATTCCGCTAACTCATTTGCCAGGGTTGTCTTTCCAGAAGCATCAACGCCATCAATTGCTATACGTATCGGATGTGGCCTGTTGACTTCTAAAACCTCCTCAACTAAAAATGCAAGAAGTTCATCACGTCTCAATATACCACCCCAACAACAGAAATCCAATTTCACCTAATTCGAAGTGATTTGCAAACGTAGTGAGCTATCGATTTGGTGTTAAGCGCTGTGCTCTCCATTCAGATTCAAGAATGCTCATTAGATAGAGGTTCTGATACTCGTCGTTTATTTTCCGGGCTTCACGGAGGAGGCCTTCTTTCACAAAACCGACCTTTTCATAACATCTGATAGCTGCCTTGTTAAAGTCAAAGACGAGTAGCTCTATGCGATGCAATCCTAACTGGTTGAACCCTATCTCCAGGAGCTTTCTTATCATCTGGGCACCAACACCTTTCCCTCTCATGGAAGGCTCTCCCACCAGAACACGGGAAATTCTCGCAACCTTGTTTCGCAAGTCAATATTGTTCAGCTCAATATGACCGACCACCGTATTAGCGTTTATATCCACAGCCTTAAAGATTCTTCTTATGGGTTGGACTCCTTCAGCTCCTTGAATGTACTCTTCGAGTTGTAACTCATCTAATGGATAGCTAAAAATTGTCCCGGCCCATTGGAAGAGAAACTCTGGAGATTCGATCCAGCCAATCAACCGTTCAAAATCGTTTCGCTCGAACATTTTTAATTCTATCTCTATCATACATTCACCCCTTAAACCCATCACCTTTTGTTAGGCAACCATCTATTACCTTATAGTTCTAAACAGGACTCAACAGCTAACCAAAATATCTCTTCTCTTATATATTTTCTATCTTTCTCGCGTCTTGGATCCCATTCTTCAGAACTCACATCGTCCCCGCTATATAATATGCACGCCAATTTAACACCTCTAAATTTTGCGGCCGCGAAAAATGCTGAACACTCCATCTCGACGGTCAAACAACCTTCTGATTTCCTCAAGCAACGCTACCGCCAGGGCGCTCCCACACCCGGGTGAAACACTGAGATTCTCTTACCGGAATAATCAATTTCATAAACAGGATGCAATCCCATTTCGGTCTTCAGATTAGTCACAAGTTTCGCTTTACCGCTATTCTTTAGATTCTCAATAACATCATTAAAAAAACAAATCGCAGTGTATTCTGGTATATCAATTTTTTGGATTATTTTGCTTGGTTCAATCACTGCTGGTGAATCATCATACTTCAGAATTGGGTAGTCTTTCTTGATCGTAGGTCCTGCCTCCTTTGCAAACCATATTTTTTGGCTATTGGTTGCGAGCAGATTAACCAACGTATCGACTATGTAGCTTCCTCGAGATCATTTCAACCCTTCTTTTAAATCACTGATGAATTCTCTGGCAAACTTCTGTTGTTCAGCATATATTTCTTTCGCTTCGGCAAGATAACACTGCCCTTTCCCCAATATATTTTTCTCCATGTATTCAATTGTTTCATCTAAGCTTTGCCCCCGCACTGAACCAGTTATCAATGACTTAACTATCAAAAACGTCTTTCCCCCCTCAATCATATGGGCGTCATGTAAGATTTTCCCTTCTAAGGTCCTTGGTATTTCTTTCTTTTGTGATTCCCATGCAACCTGAACGATTTTATTGATTTTATCGTCGGATAAGCCTTTAGCTTTCAACCATTCTCTTATTCGCTTTTCGTCCTTATATATAAACCCATGAAAATAAGCGGCTATCATCAATACCTCATGATCTATTTCATCCTCATAGCGCTTTCCTAATTTGTTTGCAGTTTTGAGCACCCTATCAATATGCGATAGATCGTGCATGATATCTTTGTTTTCATAATAAGGACGCACAAACTGGTATAAGTCGGCAATATTTACCATTGCTTTTCCTCCTGATGATACAGAATCACTACTTCACATGGGAAATTTCTTTTATTATCTTATTTTCAAAACTCAACTTATAGATATCTGGCATTTTGAGCTGTTTCCAAAAATTATAATCATAGTTACTGTCATAATAATTCATTATCAGTACCATTATATTGCCGTGTGTTCCGATAACAATATTTTCTCCTTCAAATTTATCAAGCACTTTATTTATTCCCTTAATCCCTCTTAATTGCGCCGCTTTATTTGATTCCCCACCTTCAAATGAAAAATCATAATTCCCCCACAACATATCCATTGCTTCATTAAAATCTTCCACAGGTTCTTTTGAAATTTCCCTTTCCCTAAATTCATCCCATATTTCGAATACACATCCGAGTTCATCGTGCAAACCTTGCACAGTTTGAATCGCCCTGGCATATGGGCTTGAAATAATGACTGTCACATCCATATCTAATAAGATTTCCTTTACCTTTCCAGCATCTTTAATTCCCTTCGGTGATAAAGGGCGACCAATTTCATCTGGCGTATATATCGAATGCGCATGCCTGACTAGATAAATATTCGTAACCAAAGGATCTCACCTCAAATAGTAAAAGACGATGCTTTTTAGGTGGCATTCGAATTATTTAAATTTCACAACCATATTCGAAAAAACTACCCGGACTTAAAGACCATATGAGGTGATTCTTATTAAAGTAAAACTGCTTTCGCTTTTTATTACTCGAATTTATATCTTAAATTATTAAGTACGTATTCAAACCATTCATTTTGCGGTGATACGATGGCAGGTAATTTCGAAATGGGTGTCCAGAAAAGCTTAAAGAGATGATTGTCAGAAAACTGCTCCCAGCTCCTCGGAGTATCCTCATTACATATCAGGTGGTAGTAATGGCGCCTGATCTTATTTGTCAGAGTATCGATGGGGACCCAACCTAAAATACTGTATGTTATATATTTTTGTCCTGGAGATTCATCGTATTCCATAGTTATTTGCACCTGCGCAAACCCACTTTCTTCTCGAATACGAGTTACAGGCAATCCTCTTCTAAATTCAGCCCAGTTAAAACTCTTAAAATCCGGTCTTGAATACACCTTCGTTTTATTCAAGACAACGAATTTACCTTCAGGAAGCTGTACATTTTTATACCCTATTAAGTTTTTAACCTCAACATTGGTTAACCCAGTTTCTTCGGCAGTTTCTCTAATAACAGCTTCCAAATAAGTTTCCCCGATCTCTACTGTCCCGGCCGGTATTTGAATACCTGCTGATGGGTGTTTAAGAAGCAGTAACTCCACTCCATTTCCCGTTTTTCTGGTAATAAACGCTGTCACTTTACCCAACACATCTGCCATTCCTGCACCCCAATTTTCAAGTTATAGACATCTTGAAACTATCACAAGTTTCCCGTGAAACCAAAAAGTTTTTTCATAATGTAATTTAATGCATTTATTTTTTCTCTGCAACAGTGCTCTTCTGGTATGACTTCTTTGTCGTATTAACTTCGTGGTTTTAGAATGTGTTGAAACGCTTAAACATGATAGAATGAGCTCAGGTGAAGCACAGAGTCGAGCTTTAGGGTATGTTGACAGGATAGAGAAGTCTAAAAGCTGGAGAGCGGGCGATGAAAGAATTGATCATAATTAATGGTCCACCCGGAATAGGAAAATCAACCATTTCCAGTAGACTATTGCAGATGCTCGAGGATTCTGTATGGCTGGATGGGGATTGGTGCTGGATGATGAACCCCTGGGTGGTAAACGAGGAAACCAAAGAAATCGCTCTTAAAAACATTACATTTTGCCTAAATATTTTTCTAAAAAGTAAGAGTTATAAGAGAATTATCTTCTCATGGGTTATGCATAAAAAGGAGATCTTTGATGATGTCCTGTCAAGATTAGATGGAATTCCATTTAAAAAGCATATGATCACATTAATGGCATCTCCAGAAGCGCTTGAAAATAGAATGAAGGCCGGAGGCAGAAAAGAAGAAAAGATAAAAAGCGCTCTGAAGAGCTTACCTCTATATCATGAACTCAATACGACGATAATTGATACGTCAAATAAATCTGTAGACGAAACACTGGAAATCCTTTTAGAACTGATAGTTTAACAGTTTTCAGAAGTTGAAACTCATAGAATTAAATCTCTTTTACAGATTTTTACTTCGCTGATGCAAACGCATTCACGAAAGATTCTACCTCAATCCATTCACCTCACTGTAGTGTGTCCACCTCCTATACTTGTAAACCTGAAAAATTGATATTTTCGTTCCTTTATCTTATGTTGCAAATTTATCCATTCACAGGAATGTCTGTTCGCACCTGAGACAGATTCGCTCACAACGACACGCTCACCGGATTCGTTGTACCGCCTACCAGTAACAACGCATCGCGATTTTTGAAGCATTTTCCCGAACTCTCAGTTTTCATTCGAAAATGCTATGCTTGATAATGGTAATAAGAAAATAGCCTACACAGTGAAAGGGGGTTCTTTATGGAATACTACGTTGCGCCAGGAAGATTAAATATCATCGGTGAACATACGGACTACAATGACGGTTTCGTTCTACCAGTTGCCGTGGACAGGTATGTGCAGGTAGGTATAACCAAAAGCGAAAACCATCTGGTATATGTTGCTTCTCAAGGCTTTGGGGAATTCAGTTTTGATCCTAAAAGCATTTCCCCATCCGGTAGCTGGAAAGATTATGTGATGGGAATTTTCGATATTTTAAAGAAAGAAAAAGAAATCGATTTTCCAGGATTGAAGCTCGAGATAAAATCAAATGTGCCTGAAGGCGCGGGGCTTTCGAGCTCCGCCGCAATAGAGGTTGCTGTGATAACAGCTCTAAATGGTTTTCTAGGGATCGGTCTTACCGATAAAGAAAGGTACCTACTTTCACAGAAAGCAGAGAATGAATTTGTTGGTGTGCAATGTGGTATCATGGATCAATTTGTTTCTGTTATGGGAAAGAAAAACCATGCTATTTTCCTCGATACAATGACATTAGAACACGAATACGTGCCGCTGAAAACCGATGAATACACCCTCGTCATAGTCGATTCGAAAGTTAAGCATAATCTCTCTGATGGTGGCTACAACCAGAGAAAAGAAGAAGCAAAGAAAGCTCTTGAAGAATTCGGGGTCAGAAGCTATCGTGAACTATCACTTTCTCAGCTCTTTATGAAGAGGTCTCAAGTGAGTGAAGTTAGCTACAAGAGAGCTATGCATGTGGTAACCGAGAACGAGCGCGTGAAAGAAGCCATGGACATATTGAAGCACTCCAACTTCGAGAACCTTGGCAGGGTGTTGAACCAGAGCCACGAGTCTCTTGCGATTGAGTACGAAGTGAGTTGCGACGAAGTGAACTTCATTGTGGATACCCTGAAAGAGCTCGATGGTGTCACAGGGTGCCGCATGATAGGCGGCGGTTTCGGTGGTGCTGTTCTGGCGGTATGTGAAAAGAGCAAGGTGGAAGAGGTATTTGAAAAAGTAAAAGTTGAATACGCCAAAAAGTACGGTATTGATGCCGATACCTATTTGATAGAATCCGCAGATGGCGCCCGGCAGGTAAATAGGCCTCTCATATAATAAAATAAAAGGCGGGAGTACTCCCGCCCTTTATTCTCATTCTCCTTCCCAAAGAACGAATTCGCCACCTTCGATATCGTGGCAGGAGAAGCAGTTCCCTGTGAAATGCTCACTGAAAAGATGAATGGGATGCAAAATCTTCTCAAAAGCGTACTTCCCATCCTCATGACACAGGAGACAATATTCTACCCCCATGGATTCGACTTTAGATTTCTTTAAACTTGGATGATCTTCGATGTTCTGTACTTCAGCATAGAGAGTGTAATCGTGTACCGAACCATCGGGGAATGTTACGACTCTGTGACAGGATGTACAACCTCTCTGGTCAGCGTGAAGTATGTCTTCCTCTTCCTGAGTCGTTTCATCGGCAGCTATCAGAGTATTTCCGAGAAATACAAAACCTGCCACGACGACAGCAAGAAGAATAGCCATGAAGACTCTCATGTACTTGTTCATTTTATCCCTCCTTTCCCACGAAATATTTATAGAATTCTTCTAAGAGTACGAAATAACGGTCTCCAAATTGTTCCTTGAGTCGTTTTTCTGCTTTTTTGAGGTAGGAACTCACCGCACTTTCAGTTGCTTTTAAAATACCTTCTGACTGTATACGTTTGATAAAATCTTCCGGTGTTTCGAAGGTCTTTCTGAAATTTTCGTAGTCTGTTAGACTAAGTTTTTCAGCGATCAAAACAGCGGGATAATTAAAAATCCCGTTTTTGAAGTCAATGAATGTTCCCTTACCACTGTTTTTTTGATCCAGAACATCTATTAGATCGTCGTTTATCTGGAACGCAATTCCAAGGTCAACGCCAGCTTTGTACAGTTCTTCTTTATAAGCATCCATAAGAACCGTTGCTATCGAAAGCGAGAGCCCGAAAAGGCTACCGGTCTTTCCACTGGCAATTTTTAAGTATTCTTCAAGACTTATTACTTTTTCCCTCAATGAAAATTCCAGCAATTGTCCATAGCTCATTTTGAAGGCCGTTCGCGCAAACAATTCACTAAGCAGTGTATTTCCGAGAAAAACTACCTTTTTAACAGCTTCTGAAATCAGTAGATCACCGCATATGACAGCAGCTCTTGAATCCCAGCGATGATTTATGGTTTCGCTTCCACGACGTGTCGATGCGCCATCCATTACATCGTCGTGCACAAGGGAAGCGAGGTGTATGAGTTCGATCGCAGCCGCGGTTTTTATCAGAGCACTTAAAACAGATTTTTCATCTCCAAGTAGTTTTGCTGTTCTGAAGGCGAGCTTTGCCCTCAACATCTTGCCATTGGAATGATACAGATGCTCAAGAATGGCGTAACCTTCAAGGTTTGATGGAAAGGTATTCAGTACCTTTCTCATTTCAGCTCTAACAGCAACCAGAAATCCTTTTTCAGAGCAATTTTGGTTTTGCTGTGTTGTTTCGTTCACAGTAACTTTCTGGATAGTCATCGATACATCCTTTCTCCTGATATTCGATTTCAAGGGATTCTCTAAGTCCTTTCAGTTCTTCCTGGAGTTTTTTGAGCTTTTCTGTTACCTCTTCGATGTAGTTGATGCTGTTTGTTATTACCGAGATGTTCTCGTGTCCACAGTGTGGACAAACGGTTATTACAATACTGTTCAACTTCTGTTTCCTCTCCACCTCATATACTTTGCTGCAACAGGAACACACGACCGTCCCTTCGATTTCAACGCAGGGTAAGAGCCTTCTGTCGATCTTCTTCATACTACCCACCTCCCCCCTTTTATTCATCCGAATTTGTATAAAATACCGTAACCTCCGTTAGGATACTCCCATTCGATGTTGTCAAAGGGACAGGCTATCCGGCAGGTGCCACATTCAAGGCACCCTTCAAACTTCACTTCCATATGCTGTCCATCCCACTCATAAACATCCGCAGGACAGACGTATGTGCAGGGACGATTATGAGCTCCACACTTTTCAAAACAGATCTTTTCATCTTTGATCTTGAGGTGGGCGTTTCTTTCGTCCGTTTTGTATCTATTTAAGAAGAGCTTGTCTTCAATACGCGCCACAATCATCACCTCACTGCTTTCCATAATTTGAATAGGTCATTGACCATTGGAATTATTCCTCTCCTTCTTCTGACTTCATCGATTATTTCCTTCTGAAGATCCCACTTAGACGTTCCATCGACGGTGAGGAACTTCCCGAAGGCGTCGTTGACGAGGTCGGGGTATACCTGTACGAGCTGCGGGTTTTTCTCCAGAGTTCTTGGAAGATCCTTGTACTTAAGAAGATCTTTAATTATGAAGGACTCACGTAGCTTTTCTTCATATATCTTCAGAGTTCTTTTGCTGAAATCACCTCGGTCGAAAGCCTCGATAAGTGTCTCTGCAGCGAATCGACCAGAGGTTAGAGCATAATTTGAACCTTCCCTGTGTATGGAATTTACCATCATCGCCGCGTCTCCACAGGCAAGGACGTTGTCATCATAGAATCTCGGCATGGCATGATAACCGCCTTCAGGAATGAGATGAGCCATATACTCCATTACTTTTGGTTCTTCCCCAAGTAGATCCTTGACAGCAGGGTGATTTTTCAACGACTCCAATAGCTCATATGGTTTCATACCGCTCTTTTTGATGTCCTCGATAAAAACACCACAGCCTACCGAGACCGTTTTTCTGTTGGTATAAATGAACGCAAGGCCAAAGAGCCCTTTGGACCATGAACCGAGAAGCTCTATCGTGGCGCCCTGATCACTCGTAACGTTGAAACGATCGTTTATGACCTCTTCAGGCATTTCGATGAGTTCCTTGACGGCAATGGCAGCCATGTTGGATTTAAGGTCTTTATCTCTTAACCCCGCTTTCATGGTCAGTATAGGGTTAACGCCTTCGGCAATGATGACAGCTTTTGCGTAAACATCACCATTGGGACGGGTAGTCCTGACCCCTACAATTTTTCCACTTCCATCCCTCAAGAAGTCTTCAACCTTTGTTTTCGGGATTATCAAAGCACCAGCGGCTTCTACTTTCGAGGCGAACCATCTGTCAAAATTGGCTCTCAATACCGTAAATGCATTTGGTTTTTCCACCCACGTTTTATTTTTGTGACCAATCTTCGTCAATGAGTTATCACCCAGAAGCCACATGTTTTGTTCTATGATATTTCTCTCCACTTTGGCTTCTTTGTAAAACTCCGGTACTAGCTTTTCCATTGCATTTGAGTAAAGGACCCCACCCATAACGTTTTTCGATCCGGGATATTCGCCTTTTTCAAAAACAATAACATTGATACCGGCTTTAGCCAGCACATAAGCAGCGGCCAATCCCGCCGGGCCAGCTCCAATCACAACAACATCGAATTCCTTTTTGTGTTCGTTCATGAGGATTTACCCCCTTTATTACTTAGCAGCTCACTGAATTTCTTCGTCAAGGCGGGAACCACCTGATGAAGGTCTCCCACAATACCGATATCGGCTATCTGGAAGATGGGAGCTTTTTCATCGATATTTATAGCAACGATGATCTCCGATTCTTTTATCCCGACGATGTGCTGAATAGCTCCGGATATGCCACAGGCAAAATATATGATCGGTCTCACAGCCTTTCCCGTTTGCCCGACCTGATATTCTTCGCTTATCCAGCCTTCTTTGACCGCAGTCCTTGAAGCGCCGATCTCTCCATGGAGTACATTGGCCAGTTCCTTTAGCTTTTCAAAGCCTTCTTTTCCACCGACACCTTTTCCACCAGCCACTATGACTTTAGCGTACTGAATGTTCACCGACTCTTCAGCTGGAATGAAATCGAGGAGCCTCAAAAGCTTTTCCTGAACCGGGATTTTGAAGTCCTTAATGATTACCTCGCCTTTTCTCGAAGGATCGGGTTCGAGTTCTTTCATGATGCCAGGGCGGACAGTCGCCATCTGTGGCTTATGTTTAGGAGAATAGATCGTGGCAATGAGATTTCCACCAAAGGTCGGTCTCGTCATGGCAAGGCTACCGTCTTCAAGAATTCCAAGTTCCGTACAGTCAGCCGTAAGTCCTGTCTCTATTTCTGTGGCTACCATACCTGCTAATTCTCTGCCTTCCAAAGTAGCTGCAATGAGAAATATTTCAGGGCTGTATTCCTTCACAATTTCCACGAGAGCCGCTTTGTAATAATGACTGATATAATGGTTGAGATCAGGAGATTTCAAAACAATCATCCCATCACAACCTCTTGCGATTCCTTCGGCGCAGATCTCTTCATAATTCTCGCCAAGAACAATGCCCCATACGGAAGAATTCGGCAGTTTTTCCGTGAGATCCCGGGCCTTGCCCACAAGCTCCCATGAAGCCCTGTTGGCTTCGCCATTCCTTCGCTCTACATAGACAAAGATCTTTTTTTCGTCAGCCATTCTTATCACCTTCTACAAGGGGTTCCATAAACTCGAGTAGTTTTACCGCTTCTTCTTTAAGCAATGCCTCGATGAACTTATCAGCCGTTTCCTCAGGTGGGAGGTTATTTGCAATGATTTCGCCTCCTGCTCTCGCAGGAGGTATATTCGTCCTAACTACTTTTGTTGGAGAACCGAGAATTCCCGTCTTTTTTGGGTCAGCACCGACTAAATCGGCGTCCCACGATTCAGGTTTGTATTTCACGGCTCTTATCATGTCATCAAGGGGAGAGTATCTCACCTCATTAGCTTCACTGGTGATGGTAAGTACTGCTGGTATCTTTGCTTCGATCTTTTCAAGACCTTTTTCGAGCCTCCTCCAGGCGACCACTTTTTCAGGTGTCACCTCTTCGATTTTTGTCACATATGCAATCAGGGAATAACCGAGTCTCGTAGCAAGTCCTGGGCCGACCTGGCCGGTATCACCGTCCACTGCTTGCTTTCCCGTAAAAACAAGGTCAACAGTTCCATATTTTTCTTCAATTTTCTTTATCCCGTGATACAGGGTGTAGGTGGTTGCTAATGTATCTGCTCCGGCAAACCTTCTGTCGCTAAGCAGAAAGGCTTCATCAGCTCCCTGAGATATAGCCTCTTTTAGAGCTGATGCTGCCATCGGGGGTCCCATGGTTATCACAAGGACCTTACCCCCGAATTTTTCTCTTATCTTCACCGCTTCTTCGATTGCATGCAGGTCGTCCGGGTTGATGATCGCGGGTATACCCTCACGGATAAGGTTCCCGGTACTTCTATCGATCCTGACATTTGTCGTGTCAGGAACCTGTTTGATGGAAACCACGATATTCATTATTCTCACTCCCGTTCATCCGGTATAGCTGTGCAAACCAGGAATCAGGTAATTGACACCAAAGAAGGTAAATATTAACACCAGAAACCCTATCACCGCGAGCCACGCGCTACGTTTTCCTTTCCAGTTGAACATGAGTCTTGCGTGGAGATAACCCGCATATACGAACCAACCGATCAGACTCCAGGTTTCCTTTGGATCCCAGGACCAGTACCTACCCCAAGCATATTTCGCCCAGATAGCTCCAAAAATGAGAGCACCGAGGGTGTAAAGCGGGAACCCGGCTGCGATGGCCCTGTATGTTATTCCGTCCATCTTCTCTCTCGTTTTTTCGTTCTTGGATAAAAGATAGACCAGTCCTGTGGCGAAGGCTATCGCGAAGAAGACTTCACCTATGAACGCAAAGCTAATATGCAATATTAACCAGTAACTCTGGAGTGCCGGAACAGGTGGTCTGGCTTCCGATGGCGCGAGGGGAGAAGAAGCGATGGCGGCAAGAGCCACTACAAAGAGCACGACAATTAATTTAACAAAAATCATGCCTTCCCTTTTCATAAAAAAGAAGAATGAGATGAACATTATAGCAAAAGCAAAGAATGTCACAGCTTCGAAGGTATTGGTTAGAGGAATGAAGCTGATAGCAATACCTCTTATTATGAATCCCGGCAGCTGCATCAAAGAACCAATAAAGCCTACAAGCATCGCGAAATCGCCTATCTTCTCCTTCTTTGTCAACGAGGCAAAGAGCAGAAAGAGTGCGCTGATCAGATATAAGATAAAACCAATTGAAAAAAATGCCACGTCGGACATACAATTCCCCCCTTTATTTTGATTGAATTTCTTTCATGAGTTTCTCTGCTTCCTCAAGAGCGTTACGATGTGGAACGATTCTGTAATATACAGTCTTACCATCGACTTTTGTATATACTTGAATGAATCTTCCATAAAGCGCAACTAACAGGCCAAAGCCCATCATACTCAGAGCAACCAAAACAAGATTGTTACCCTTTGAACGAATAATGTTCAGCCCGGTTTCGTAATAAGGACCTTCGTAGGATACTAGCTCTGCATTGTATGGAAACGTTGGCGGGCTTATAGGATGTTTGAAATCCCGGAATACCCATTCACGCGCCGCAAAGGTCGGTCCCAGATAGTATTCGAGATATATCGCGGGATTGTTTGGCTGATCTGTGGCTGAGAAGACCCTTCCCTGCGAATCCACTTTGAAATCCGGGAAAAAGGGGCTGGTTATCACTTCATAGCCTTCGAAACTGAAACTCGATCCCGCAGGTCCTTCATAGGTCGCGATAATTTCATCACCTTTTTTTATTCGCAGGGACACATTCCAGACATTCCTGTACGACGCTTGATAAATCTTGGTGTTCCCGATACTCAAAGGCCTATTGACTTCCACATTGAAGGTCTGCTTTTCTCCGAGCTTTTCAAAATTCAGTACAGAAATCCAGTCTTTGGGGCTACCATCCGGATAGCGTTCGAAGATGAATTTCTCAAGTGTTATCTCGGTACCCTCTACGTTGAAGCTTTGTCCCTCAGAAAGAAAAATCTGGTTGACCTTCGTAGTGAGTCCCACGATAATGCCGGACAGGATGATGAGCAGCAAACCAATGTGAACTATATCCGGGCCTATTCTCGACCACATATTCTTTTTGGCGACAATCTTGTTGTCACTCTTTCTCACAATAAATCCCTTGCCTTTAAGAAACTTTTCAAATTCTTCGATGGGAACTTTTAGAGTACCCGCAAACTTTCCGGTATAATTTCCCCCAGCTTTGGTGTAGTCAAAATAGAAAGTTTCTTTCCAGACTTTTTTTATTCTGGCCAGAGTGCAAACTAATGTATTAACGAAAAGCAACATAAGCAAAAAGGTAAAAGTCGGTGAAGAATAGAAATTGTCAAAGTTCAACCACAGAAAGAACTGCCCGAGGTTGCCATATCTGCTCGTGTAATACTCAGGGGATTGATTCTGTGGTATGAATGTCCCTATGGAAGCCACGATGGCAATTAATATCATCAACACTACGGCAAGTTTCGTCGACCTGAAGAATTTATACAGTTGAGATAGCACCGTTGGTTCACCTCCAAGGTTTATTCGATACCGTGAACGAAATTATAATGACAGTCGAAACAGCTTAATCCTTTCTCGTCCACTCTTAGAAGTTCATGAATGTTCGTATCCCAAGCTATTACCTTTCTAAATGGCTTAATTCCTTCATCACCATGACACTTCAAACAGATATCATCGGTCAGGTTTATTCTGTACGCTTCATCTTCCCACTTCTCTTTATATTCTTCTTTCCACTCCTCACGGTTTTTGGGATGGTCTTCGGTGAAGTATATCCACAGCTCTTTCAAACCGGTGAGCTTTGCATCTACAAATCCACTGAAATCTTCAGGTATATGACAGTCAGCACAACTCACTCCGGCCTGTCCATGAGTTGATGCATAATATTCCTTTTCAAGATAGGGATGACAGGAGAGGCAGAAGCCGTTTGTACTCGTTACTTCAACGGCTGCCAGGGCCAGAAGACCTAAAACGACCACCAGCACAAGGAAGACAACCAGGATCTTCTCATGTATCTTCCCATATCTGATGGCTTCCGTAACTCCGATAATTATTACAGCCATCCCAGCCCAGAATATTTCGAATATCAACCTGAAAAAATCCAGAATCTTTTTCAAAGCTATCACTCCTCACATCAGCGAAACGGCATAACCACAAAGGCTGCGACGGTGAAAAGAGCATGGCAGAAAATTGTCGCGAGCAGTGATTTGGTTACCAGATACAAAAGTCCGAAAACAGCACCTGCGATAAATGCAGCCACAATCAAAAGTGGATTACCAGCGATTACATGGACCAGGGCATAGAGAAGTGAGCCAAGGATCAAAGCAGGCAACGGATTCATCCTGTCAGCGAGAGCACGCAGTATATACCCCCTCCAGAAGAATTCTTCAAATATTGCGACCAGGACCAAAATGACGGTAAGGTAATACCAGGGAACCCCTCCACCGGAGTCATAAATCTGCTCGATCCACTCTCGCGGTGTTTCAAAGAGTGAAAAAATAAAATTAAACACGAAAAAGAACACGTAAAGAGCGACCGCAACCCAAAAAGCAATCGCTGCTTCATAACGTGACATCCTGAGTCTTCGGTCTCCCCCCATAACAACTCCATACAATGCAAGAACAGCGCTGGAAAACAAGAACGTTAGCCAAAAGTTCTCACGAAACGTGGCAAAAGTGAAATACCAGAGGGTAACAGCGAACAAGAGTCCGACAAACCACTGAGGAAGTTTCAAAACCCTCACCATAACATCACCCCGATCAAAAGTGCAATTATTAGCAACGATGAAAACACCATCTGCACGGCAGCGCTCTCTTTATCGAGCGTAATGATATCTTTTGAAATTCTGGCAGAAACAAGTTTTACAGAGTTTTTTATGAACAGGGGTAGGGTAAGCAACGTCAACAGAGAAACTACAGGTAATGAACCATCGATGGTTTGAGCAACAACAACAACGTAAGCGAGACAACCCATGAGGATATATATGATTTTCGAGATTTTTTTTCCGAAGAAAAGAGGAATGCTTCTGATACCTTTTGATATGTCATGTTCAATGTCCCGGATTTCGTTTGCCAGCATGATCAAAGCGGTGAATATGCCGAAGGAGAGTGAGAAGAGGAAAACGTCAAACGTGAAATGTCTTGCCTGTACGTAATAACCTCCCATGACCATCAACGGGCCCATCAACAGAAATACCAGTGGAACTCCCATACCGTGGTATTTATAGTTAAAAGGCGGTGCGGTATAGAACAATCCCCCAGCTACTCCGGTTATACCGAACCAGAGAACCGTCCTGTCAGTCATGATGACGATTCTAAGTCCGATCAAGATGGCAAGGGTGAAAGAAACAATGATCCCGGTGAACACGCTCTTCGAAGAGATCTCACCTCTCACGAGCAGTCCACTGGAGCCATAAGTTTCCCCGGTATCAACTCCATTTTTATAATCATAATAATCATTTGTCAGGTTCGTACCAATATGCATTAAAAGAACCCCCACAGTAGACAGGAGAAAAAGAGATGGGGTAAACTCATAATCCTTATAAACCGCATAGAGATTCCCGGCCATAACAGGTAAAATAGAAGCGCTGAATGAAAAAGGCCTGACAGCAACAACGGCTTTTTTCAAATCCACCTGAACTCACCTCTGAAAAAAGTGTTAAAATAAAGGAAAAGCGCTATATTTCACATATAATTCTATTCTTTTTAATGATTACATGTCAAGTAAACTTGAAACTGGAGATGGTGGGATGATAACAAAGGAAATACGTTACGCTCTGCGGTCTCTTGTGTATATGGCTATTGTCGATGGCAGACCCGTAACTCTCGAAGAAGTATCTAAAGCTGAAAATATTTCGAAGAATTTCCTCAGGAAGATTTTTCACTGCCTAAAACACAATGGATTTGTAACAAGTATCAGAGGAAAATATGGAGGGTATGTGCTATCAAGACCTCCCTCGGAAATATATGTATATGAAATAATAGCCTGCCACAATGAAGGGGTGCTGGTCGACTGCCCTAACGAAGACTGTGTAAATTACTCTCACTGCCACATAAAAGATTTCTGGAACGCACTTAATGAGAGCTTTATCAAACTTTTAAAAAGAATAACAATTGCCGATATTGTCGACAAAACATACACTTTCCCTGAAATCACTCTAACTGATAAGTTAGCTACGAATAATTCTCAAGATTCCCAATTGAATATTCACAATTCAATTAAAGAATAAATATTTGAGAGTAGTGACAGTTACCATTTCATATAGGGCGTTTAAAAAAGCAGAACTCCTAAGATTCTTATTGTGGCACCATGAAATAATCAAACAAAAGCAAGAAAGTTCGGGGAATAATGCGGCAAAAAATAGGCCCGTAGAGTTTGAAAGTACATCCTGAGAAATAGCTTGCCCTTCTTATTGAAGTATGTGGATATATTGGTTATTACTGATTTCTGAGACACCTTAAATTAACTAAGATATCCAGCGTTTAATCTTTTTTAGCTACTTGGAGGTATGAATGATGCGGGGGTCGATTCTTTCTATAAATATATCCAGAAAAAAAGGTACGAAAAAAGAGCCTGTTAGAAAAGCCGTTCTCATTGAGAACTATGGTATCGAAGGAGATGCCCACGCCGGAGATTGGCACAGGCAAGTATCCATGCTTGCCCTTTCCAGCATCGAAAAAATGAGGGCTGTAGGTCTTCAGATTGGTTTCGGAGATTTCGCCGAAAACCTTACTGTGAAAGGTGTAACCCTTCATGAGCTTCCCCTTGGTACAAGAGTAAGAATAGGTAAAGCTGTGTTGGAAGTCACACAGATCGGCAAGAAATGCCATAACGGTTGTGAGATCTCCCGTCAAACAGGGATTTGCGTGATGCCTCTTGAAGGAATCTTTTTGAGAGTTATTAAAGGCGGCGAGATTTCTGTGGGAGACAGCGTGATTTTCGAAATTTCAGAAAAGAATGTGGCGGTGATAAAATGACCGGAAGGTATATGAAGTTCGTTCCTAGGGAAAAGATATATGAGAACTACATCAAGAAACTATCACCTGTTTCGACTATAGAGATACTAGATGTTCGAGAGGCTTTGGGGAGAATCTGTGCTCAAGACATTCTTTCTGGAGAAATTCTACCAGGCTTCAACAAATCTACCTTTGATGGTTACGCAGTAAGAGCAGAAGATACCATTGGAGCCAGTTTTGAGACTCCGGTGGTGTTAAAGGTCAAGGGACGTGTGGAGATGGGAAAGACTTTCAAAGGTGAAATTACCTCTGGTGAGGCCGTCAAAATCCCAACGGGTGGTTTTGTCCCTAATGGAGCCGATGCCTGTGTGATGATTGAAAGCACAAAGGAAATTGGAAATACTGTTGAAATATATGCTGAGGTTCTTCCTGGAGAAAACCTTGTCAGATACGACGAAGATATACGGGAAGGAGAAGTGGTTGTTGAAAAGGGAGAAAGGATCAATTTTGGACATGTCTATACCTTATTGAGTCTTGGAACAACGACTATAAAAGTTTTCAGAAAAGTTAAAGTAGCGGTGATTTCTACTGGCGATGAAATAGTCGAACCGGAAAGTGCGAAAGAACTAACCCAGATCAGAGATGGAAACACCTATACTCTAGTTTCATGGCTAAACCTTTTTCCTGGAGTGGAGGCTAAAAGAGCTGCACAGATTATAGATGATCTCAATTCGTTGATAAACAGTGTTAAAGAAGCCCTCAAGGATAACGATGTGGTGGTTATTTCTGGGGGAAGTTCCGTTGGTGAAAAAGATTTCACAACAAAAGCTATTTCTTCATTAGGAGAAGTTAGATATCACGGTACATGGATAAAACCTGGAAAGCCAACTGTTTTTGGAGTATGCGATGGCAAACCTGTTCTCGGCTTACCAGGTAAGCCTTCATCATTCATCGTGAGTAGTTACCTTTTTTTATTTCCGATTTTAAAACACCTGGCAGGTCAGAAAGATTTCCTTCCAGCTCCTGCAGGGATGGTGAAGATTGTGGACGAAGTCCAAGCTGAGATGAGACGGGAACGATTCCTTTTTGTGAAGGTATTTAAAAAAGATGGGAAAATGTGTGCAACTCTAATTCCCGGACAATCCATGCTGATATCTCCCTTTAAAAAGGCCGATGGAATCATTGCACTTCCTCCCGGTGAAGGAATAAGGGCGGGTGAAATCCGAGAATACTACAGATTCGATTGGTGAGAACGCTATGAAAAAAAACATCATACCCTTTCTTACAATTATTTTGATGATTATTGTAGCAGGTTGCGGGAACAAACGTATGGAAATCAATACATTCGAAGACCTTGCTAAAGAAGGAGTGAGGATATCCATTGGAAACCCCGAACACGTTCCCGCAGGTATGTACACTATGAAACTTCTTGAGAACCTTTCGAAGGAATCACCTTTCCTGGCGGAAAAGATTATGAATAATGTGGTTTCAAAAGAGGTACACGTTATAGCTGTTCTTGAAAAGGTTCTTTCTGGTGAAGTGGATGCGGGCTTTGTATACAGAACTGATTTTCTCTCTAAAAAAGAAAAGCTCGAGACCATCGAAATACCAGAAAATATTCGAGTAAGAGCAATATACGCTGTTGCATTGCTTTCCGACGGAAACAAAGAGAAAGGAGAAAAGTTTCTGGAATTTCTGAACTCGAAAGAAGGCAGAACAATTTTGTCAAAATATGGTTTTCGCAGTCCGGGAAGCGGTGAAAAGGATTTCGTTTTTACTCCGTTGCCCGGTGAAATTATTGTATATGCGGCAGCTTCCCTCACAAAAGCCTTTAAAGAAATTGGGGCACGTTTTGAAGAGCTTACGGGATGCAAAGTAGTTCTGAATTTCGGAAGTTCTGGAGCTCTAGAGCAGAAGATTGAAAATGGAGCGAGAGCTGATATCTTCGCTTCGGCGAACATAAAGATGGTGGAAATACTTAAAGAGAAAGAATTTATTGAAGATTATACAATTTTTGCAGAGAACGAACTTGTGGTTGTAAAAATTAGAAGATGAAAAAGCCGAAAGTGGTGCTCAAATGAATTTTTTCAGGATTTTTATAATAACGGGAATAGTTTTTGCAATTTTGATACTGATCTTACCTCTTATAGCCCTTCTGCTGAATACAGTGACTTCAGAAATTCATTTGGAAGCATTGATGGCTTCCTGGAAACCATTGGGAATAAGCCTTTTGACATCCACAATCGCGACGCTGATCGTTTTCACGGTAGGAGTTCCTGTGGCTTATCTCTTTGTCTTCAAAGCCTTTCCTTTTAGAGACGTTCTGGATACTCTGGTGAATTTACCCCTTGTTTTACCTCCAAGTGTCGCTGGATACCTGCTTTTACTTACTTTTGGAAGATATGGACTTGTTGGGAGACCCCTTTCAGTTTTTGGGATCGAAATAATGTTCAGTCTTCCCGCTGTTATTCTTGCTCAAACATTCGTTTCTCTGCCGTTCATGGTGAGGAGTTTCAAAACTGCCCTTGAGGAGATTCCAGGTGAACTTCTGGAAGTATCGAAAATTACAGGTGCTAATGAATACGATATATTTATAATGATCATACTGCCTTTAGCTAGAGAAGGAATAATTTCTGGTGTTCTTTTGAGCTTTGCCAGGGCTATGGGAGAATTCGGTGCAACTATGATGGTTGCTGGGCTTTTTGAAACTCTCCCTATATCAATTTATAATAACGCTATGGCAGGCGACAGGGAAGCAGCGAATCTACAATCCCTGGTTCTTGTTGGATTCTCTCTCATAACCCTGATGCTTATCAAAAAACTTATGGAAAGAAGAGATTAGATGGTGAAAACGTGAAGAGAGAGCTGAAGGATGAATTTGGCAGGAATATTAGTTATCTCAGATTCTCAATCACGGACCGGTGCAATTTCAGGTGTTTCTATTGTATGCCTGAAAGCACTTCTTTTTTACCAGAATCAGAGCTATTAACCCTTGATGATATCCGCTTTGCTGTACAGATATTCAAAGAAATTGGTTTTAAGAAATTGAGGCTTACCGGTGGAGAACCGACGCTACGCAGTGATCTTCTCGAAATCGTTTCGATTGTTTCAAAAACCTTCGGGAGCTGTGCTATGACTACAAACGGTTCAAAATTGAAGGAACTCGCTTTTGAACTCTATTCGGCGGGTTTAAGGGAAGTGAATGTAAGTCTCGACTCAATTGATAGTGAGACTTTCTTTTGGATAACCCGGGGCGGGAAACTTAAAGAAGTTCTGGAAGGAATCGATAAAGCCATTTCTATTGGTATGAAGGTCAAGCTCAATACTGTGATAACACAGGAGAATTTCAGCGAAATTCCAGAACTGGTACAGTACGCTGCAAAACTTGGAATACCCATAAGGTTCATTGAAAAGATGCCGATAGGGAAGAACAACAACCGTCACTTCATTCCTCACAAAAAAGTTTTGGAATTACTACATGAAAATGATCTTATCCCAATAGAAACTCGAATGGGTAATGGACCTGCCAGGTATTATAAAACCTCACGAGGAACCGTTGTAGGCTTTATCACCGCTATTACCCACAACTTTTGTAACAGTTGCAACAGGCTCCGGTTTTCTGCTGATGGAAAACTATTTCCCTGCTTGGCCTATGATTACCATGTTTCTCTGAAGGGTGCAATAAAAAGTCGAAGATCCGATGAAGTTAAGAGAAATATTTATAATGCTATTAGCTTAAAACCTTTAAGACATGAACTGCTTAACAGAACTCAGAGCAATGGTATGAACAGGATGGGGGGTTGACTATGAAACTAAGCCACATGGACGACAAGGGCGATGCAAAGATGGTGGATATCTCTGCTAAAGAGAACACAAAAAGAACAGCTAAAGCATATGGAAGAATAGAAATGATGCCAGAAACTCTCGAATTGATCGTAAAAAACGGACTTCCCAAAGGAGATGTATTCTCAACTGCCAGAATAGCCGGGATAATGGCTGCGAAAAAGACCTGGGAGCTGATTCCCATGTGTCACAATATTTCTCTGACCCATGTGTCTGTCGAGTTCAAGGTTGACAGGGATCGTTCTGCTGTTGAAATCTTCACAACGGCGAGCTCCGTTGGAAAGACCGGGGTCGAGATGGAAGCACTAACAGCCGCTTCTATCGCTGCATTAACAATTTATGACATGGCAAAAGCAGTCGATAAAGAAATGGTCATAACTGATATCTGCTTATTGATGAAAAGCGGTGGCAAAAGCGGCGATTGGAAAAGGGAGTGTGATGAAAAGTGAAAATCAGATATTTTATCCTTGTTTTGAGTGATAAAGCATATAAAGGCTTGAGGAAAGATGAATGCATCGAAGCCGTGAAAAGTGTTTTTAATAATGCGAACTTCGAATTGATCGGAGCAGAAATCCTTCCTGATGAACTGGAGCAAATAAAAAGGAAATTGGAAGAACTTGCTGATTCAGGAAAAGCCGATCTTATAATCACTAGCGGAGGTACAGGAGTGTCTCCAAGAGATGTAACTCCAGATGCTACTTTAAAAGTAATTGAGAAGAGGATTCAGGGAATGGAGTACGCCATGATTATGGAAGCGCTAAAACATACACCCATGGGTTCAATTTCCCGGGCAGTAGTTGGAATCCGTAGCAAAACTTTGATTGTCAATCTCCCGGGAAGCCCGAAAGCTGTCAAAGAAAATCTCAACGCTATAATAAACGCCATCCCCCATGCTATCGAAAAACTTAAAGGAGCAGAAGGAGACTGTGGTCAATTTCTGCATATTGAGGGGGATTGACAGAGTAATCTCTTGTTGCAGCATAGAATAAAGCAGGTTTTACATTACGTAGCAATGAAAGATTTAAAAAGCAAAAGTTATTTATGCATCAGTGTTTTCAGTGGTATCTATCAGGTTCAAAATATGGTTCGTTCTTAATAGTTTTTCAGAGCTTCGCAGAAAGTGGCGGATACTTACTTATCACGAAGCATTAAATTATTTGGAACAAATGCTCGAAAAATCCTACCAGAATTGTGTGGTAAAATAATTGAGAGTTATTCTCAATAAGGTGGTGCTTATGAAAATTCCTCTTTCACAACTTCCGGTAGGTGTCGATGGGGTGATCATTGAAATAAATGCCCCTCAAGAATTGAGGGAAAGACTTTTTGGTATGGGGTTTGTCAAAGGTCAGAAAGTCAAAACCATCAGGAGAGCCCCTCTTGGTGACCCGGTTGTTTATCAGGTTAAGGGTAGTGAAATAAGTCTGAGAGAAGAGCTTTCTTCAAAAATAATAGTGGAGTCCAAATACCTAACCCTCGACATGGCTAACCCCGGTGAATACGTCGTGAGATTTTTGATAGGGGGCAGGGGATTCCAGGAAAAAATGAGGTTTCTTGGTGTCTCAAAAGGCACCATTGTCAAAGTCACCGGATCCCTTTCACGTGGCAAATTTATAAAAATTAACAATACTGATACATTTATTCCAGTTAGACAGGCAGCAAGGGTAATAGTGGAGGAGTTAATAGATGAGTAGCAGCTGTAACCATAGCAAAGTGAAAGAAGTTACCACTGTTGTTCCTTCGAAATATACCAGCGTTGCTCTTCTCGGAAACCCAAATGTTGGTAAGACTAGCCTGTTCAATGCCTTGACCGGCGCAAGACAGTATGTCGCCAACTGGCCAGGAGTTACCGTCGAAAAGCGTGTCGGAACCATGTTCTACGGTGACAGAGCTTTTAGAATAATCGATTTGCCAGGGACCTATACCCTCGGAGTGACGAGTGTAGATGAGAAAGTTGCCAGAGACTATCTGCTCTACGAATCCCCCGATCTGGTGGTTGTTGTCACGGATGCAGTAAATCTGGAGAGAAGTCTTTATCTTCTCTTGCAGGTTCTGGAGCTCAGGGGAAATGTCATACTGGCAGTAAATTCGATAGACGAAGCAAAAAAAGCTGGAATAAAAGTAGATCGCAGGGAACTCAGCAAACACCTTGGGATTCCAGTCGTTCTAACCTCGGCTTTCACAGGCGAGGGAATAGAGGAACTGAAAGAAGCCATGCTCAAAATCAGTCGCTCTGGCATTCACGTTCATTACCTCTTTCCGAAGCATATCGAAGAGCTCATCTTAAAGCTATCAGAGAGTTTGAAATTGAAATCCGAGCTCCGTAACTTCGATGTTCGTTGGCTTTCCATAAAATTACTTGAAAGAGACAAAGAAATCATCGAGCTGGCGGGTATAGATCCCGGTGTTGATTATTCCGAAGATATTGCCAATGCGCGCTATAAATTCATCAAAGAACTTCTAAAGGATTCTTACAGAGATTCAAAAAAGCATTACTGGGATTTCAATACTGCCATAGATCATGTCCTGACACATAAATACCTCGGCATTTTGATTTTTTTTGCCATTATGTACCTCGTCTTCCAGGTGACCTACAGTTTTGCAGAGCCTTTCACCACCCTTATTGAAAAAGGGTTTGAAGTACTAGGAACTTTTATTGATAGAACAATTTCAACACCATGGTTGGCTTCTTTACTCGGCGATGGCATAATCGGGGGAGTCGGAGCTGTGGTCACTTTCGTACCGAGCATTTTTATACTCTTTCTGGCTTTGGGGATACTCGAAGAGACAGGATATCTGCCAAGGGCTGCTTTTGTAATAGACAGGATCATGTATTCGATGAAGCTTAGCGGCAGATCATTTATGTCCATGCTTCTTGGATTTGGCTGTAATGTTTCTTCGATAATGTCAACGAGAACAATTTCAGAACCACAGGAAAGAATCATCACGATTCTTGTCTCGCCTTTCGTCAGTTGTAGTGCGAGATTACCAGTGTACATCATGGTATCGAGCATATTCTTTGGAAAAGCTGCAGGCATCGCCATCTTCTCATTGTACATGCTCAGCGTCCTTTTCACCTTTGCATCCGCACTGCTACTCAATAAATTGCTCTTCAAAGGGAAACCTTCTCCCATGATCATGGAATTGCCCAGATACCGAAAACCTACAATGAGGTCATTGATGTTGTACACCTGGAACAGAGGAAAACATTTCCTTCAAAAAGCCGGTACGATAATACTCGCCGCCTCTATTATCATCTGGGTGCTTTCATATTTTCCCACGGGAGATATACTTACAAGTTTTGCTTCGGTTATTGGGAAGAGTCTTGAACCTTTATTCAGGCCCCTTGGTTTCACCTGGCAGATGGTGACCAGCCTTATTTTCGGTGCGGCAGCGAAAGAAGTTGTTGTTTCAACGCTTTCGACGTTATATGGCGCATCATCCCTCCCAGGTAATCCCGGATTGTTGAGTTTGACATCGCAAATCACACCTTCTGTAGCGTTTGGATTCCTCGTCTTTATCCTGTTGTATTTCCCCTGTTTTGCAACATTGGCAGCCATGAAAAATGAAGCAGGAAGCTGGAAATATGTGTGGATAACGGTTTTCTATGGACTGGCGATCGCTTATCTTTCCGCTCTAATCACAAGACTGATAGGAGGGGTTTTTCTATGAACCCCAGGGTCATAACTTTTCTCCTTATATTTTTTGCAGCGCTTCTGACATTCATATCGGTCAATACAGCTTTTGGTTTTTATCTTACAGAAACCAATCCCATTCTTGGTGCAGTGATTTTTATAAACGCGCTGATCTACTTTTTCGGTCTATTGGAGAGTCACGATGACCCAAAAAGGAGAGAAGCACATCTCCTCATCGGAAGTTACTTTTCCTACCTCCTTGCCATTTTTCAGGTACTGCTCATTTTTACCTCATGGCTCAACGGGAGGATAGAAGGTTATTGTGCTGTAAGCCTGCAATCAATAAACCTCCCTCTCTTAATCTCCGGATTTATTGCCTCTTTCGTTAACGATTATGTCAAGAAAGCTTACAACTAAAGCCACGTTGTATTGTTAGTATTTGAAATCGTGCAATCGAGGCTTTATCTAAGAACCTCCGATTGTGGTAATATTTTTTTGTGCCTATGGAGGTGAAACCATGGCAAAAATATATGCGATAGACGATGAACCGAGTATCAGGCGTCTTATCAAAATGATAATGGAAAAAGAAAACCACGAAGTGATTACCTTTGCTACTGCTGAAGAAGGATTAAAGGCAATAGAAAAAGAAACACCTAACCTGCTCTTTGTGGATCTCGGCCTGCCAGAAATGAGTGGGCTCGAGCTGATTAAAATCATTGAGGAGAGGTTGTATTCCTTCCCGATTGTCGTTGTTTCTGAAATAACCATAGCTGAAGCAATCATCGAAGCATTCAAACATGGTATCTGTGATTTCATAACAAAGCCATTCACTCCCACTGAATTGATTGAGAGTTTTGAAAAATGCTACATCAGCACTGATACCCTTTTAAAAAGAAAAAAAGAAGTCATCTCCCTTATAGAATCCGGAAAGACTCTCCATGCAAGCAAGCTAGTGTCGAGACTTTTTGCCAATTTTCCAAACTCCCCTGTACCGCATTATCTCTTTGCATTGCTGGCTTCGTCCTGGAACAAGGAACTGGCCCGGCGCCATTTGAATGCCGCCATTGCCCTTGACCCAGAGTACAGCGAAGCAAAAGAGCTTTTGAATAAAATCGATACAGGAGATGAAAATTGAATATGCTGGTATTCAATAAGAAAAATAAAGGGCTCTATGTGATTATCTTCGGTTGTGGTAGGCTCGGTTCTGGTATCGCTAACTGGCTATCACTCAATGGAAACAGCGTGGTGGTCGTGGACAGGAGAGAAGAGGCTTTTTCTTCTCTATCCTTTGAGTTCACAGGCTTTACGATCATCGGAGATGCGACAGAACTCGATACCCTGGAAATAGCCAAGGTAGAAAAAGCCGACGTTGTACTTGCCCTAACACCTGATGACAACACAAACATAATGACAGCTTTAATAGCCAAAGAATATTTCAACGTCCCCAGGGTCATAGCACGAGTATACGATCCCAATAATATCGAAATGTTCTCTGAATTCGGTGTGGAAATCATCTGCCCCACACTCCTTGCAGTTGACGAAATACAAAAGTCCCTGGGATTCATCGGTGGTGATGAACATTGAAAGTTTTTCTGATTGGTGGAAGGAACGTTGCTTATCACCTTGCCAGAAGGCTCCTGAACAAAGGCTATCAGGTAGTGCTTGTAAATAAAGACGAGAAACTCAACGAAGAGCTGGCAAAAAGGCTCAAAAAAGCTATTGTTATTACCGGTGACGGAAGCAAAAGGCACGTTCTTGAACAGCTTGAGATAACCTCCGTCGATCTTTTTGTGGCACTTACACCAAATGATCAAGACAACCTGGTAGCGTGTTTAATCGCCAAAAGAGTATTCGGCATCGAAAACCCCCTTGCATTGATAAATGACCCTGATAATGAAATAGCTTTCAAAAAACTGGGGATAGAAACCGTCGTAAGCCCGACCAATATTTTGGCTCAGGCCATTGAAGACAGAATGTTCAAACAACAGATTACAAACCTAATACCGACATCTGAACAGGTATCCGTTTTTCGAATCGAGATGGAAGAACAATCCCCTGCCGTTGGCAAGAGAGTTATGGATCTCTCCATACCGAGAGAAAGCGTTATAGGTGCCATTATTAGGAGGGGAGAAGTAATTATTCCCCGCGGTGACACTGTTATTGAAAATGGAGATAGGCTGATCGTGCTCAGCAAACCCACTGTTCAGTCTTCAGTTTTCGAATCGTTGCTGGGAGAGGTGTGAATGTACGTACTTAGCTTAAAAAAACGATATCAAATTGTCTTTGGTTATATCGGTAATCTATTCATTTACTTTCCCGTACTTTTGATGATCCCGGTTCTATTTTGTTTCTGGTATCCAGAAGAATGGGGGGATAGCCTCTATTTCATAGCTTCAGCCCTTGTCAGTCTCGCCTTCGGTTTTGCATTCAAGTATTGGTTGAAAGTGAAACCGGGCACACCTATTTCCGTGCAAGAAGGAGCCATAATCGTGGTGTTCGCCTGGGTATTCGGAATTGTTTTCTCCGCCCTGCCTTTTATCTTCGCGGGTATCCTCAATTTCTCTCAGGCAATTTTCGAGTCCACTAGTGGCTGGACGACGACCGGGCTAACACTTGTAGATGTGACAAAAATCCCTAAGATCTTCCTCGTGTGGCGCAGTCTGATGCAGTTCTTTGGAGGAGCGGGATTTGCTATCATAATGATGTCTGCTATCGTCGGTCCCGGGGGTTTCGGACTTTATCATGCTGAAGGAAGAGTCGATAACCTCGTCCCAAATGTAAAGAGTTCCGTCAGGCGAATCCTTGTCATATATTTTAGTTATGCCATCATAGGGGTAATCGCTTTGAAAGCCGCTGGAATGGGCTGGTTCGATGCCTTCAACCACTCCCTTACCGGGCTTGCAACTGGAGGCTTTTCCACCAGGGCCGGTTCAATTGGAGAGTTCAATAGTGTAACTATCGAAACGGTAACCATCGCACTCATGTTCTTCGGGGCCACCGGTTTTGGTATCCACTACACGCTCTGGAAAGGGAACTTTAGGGCCCTTGCAAAGAATGGGGAACCCAAGTTAATGGGTATCACCGTGCTCCTTTTCGTTCCCCTGCTTATGGCATCGACCTTTGGATACTTGTTCAGCCATGCCTCAGAGTCTTTCAGGCACGCTGCTTTTCAGGCAGTGTCAGCTCTAACCGGAACAGGTTTTTCCACAGTGGACTTTACTTTCTGGAGCCAAAAAGGGTTATATGCCGGCCTCTATTTACTGACGCTGCTGATGATATTCGGTGGTGATATGGACTCCACATCAGGTGGTCTTAAACAGTACAGGTTATATGCGCTCATTAAACTAATAGGAGTGGAAATAAAAGAGTTCTTTCTGCCTAGAAGTGCCGTAGTCAGAACAGAAATATGGAAAGGTGAAAGTAAGAGGTATATAGATTCTAATCTGGTGAAAGAAATTCTGGTAATCTTTTCGCTGTATTTCCTAACTTTTGGTGTGGGTACGGCAGTTATCTCATTTTATGGCTATTCACTTGCTGATTCGGCTTTTGAATACGCTTCAGCCTTGAGCACCGTGGGGCTCTCGGTGGGCATAACCAGGCCCGATGCCCCATCGGGCATCATCTGGACTGAGACGGTTGGCATGTTCTTGGGGCGTCTGGAATTTCTGGTAATAGTATATGGAATCACCAAAATGATAAAGGACGCAAAACTTGCTTTCAAAGTAGAAGACAAGAAACCGAGGAAATTTGGAGGGAATGAAAACACATGATAAGGCGAATCAAAGGAACTCAGGACATTTATTTCGAGGAGATGAAATACTGGCATTACGTCGAGTCGGCGGTACGGAAAGTTACTAAACTCTACGCCTTTGAAGAGATAAGAACACCTATCTTTGAAGCGACGGAACTTTTTAAGCGCAGCGTGGGTGAGTCCACGGACGTGGTACAGAAAGAAATGTACACCTTCGAAGACAAGGGCGGAAGGTCAATAACCCTCAGGCCCGAAGGCACAGCGAGTGTGGCACGGGCTTTCGTGGAAAATGGTTTCATAAATCTCGGCGCTCCTATTAAGCTTTACTATATGGGCCCGATGTTCAGATATGAAAGGCCTCAGGCAGGCAGGTTAAGGCAATTCCACCAGATCGGCATTGAGACGCTGGGTTCTCAACATCCGATGGCCGATTATGAAATAATCGAATTCGCTGTGACTTTTTTAAAGAGATTGAAAATCGATGATGTTAAGCTCTACATAAATTCAGTCGGATGTGAAAAGTGTCGACCGACTTATCGCCAGGCTCTCAAAGATTACTATGCAGATAAGATCGATGGACTTTGTGGAGACTGCAAGAGGCGTTATGATTTAAATATAATGCGCCTTCTCGATTGTAAAGTCGACGGTGATATAGCCGCCAAAGCACCGACGATACACTCTTATCTCTGTGATGAATGTTCTGCACATTTCAACGAACTCCAGGAACTGTTGAAAGCCAACGACATTGACTACGAAATAGATCAAAGACTCGTCAGGGGGCTCGACTATTACACCAAAACAGCCTTTGAAATAAGGGCCGACTCCCTTGGAAGTCAAAACCAGATACTTGGTGGAGGAAGGTACGATGGCCTCGTAGAGTACATAGGCGGAAAGTTTGTGCCAGCTGTTGGATTCGCAGCTGGTATTGAGAGAATAATAATGGTACTGAAAAGTTTGGGCATCACTCCTGAAACGGAGGATATTCCCTCAGTAGCGATCTTACCTATGGGTAAAGAATCTTTTGCCCTTGCTTTTGAATACGCCAGAAGGTTTAGAAGAAGAGGACTTTCCGTCTTTGTAGATGTGATGGACCGAAATCTCAGAAACAGGTTAAAACACGCGGCAAGAATTGGAGCGAAAATTGCAGTCATCCTCGGTGAGGAAGAAGTCGAGAAGAACATGGTCACGATAAAAGTCCTAGATACCGGCTCACAATTCAAAGTCGATGGAGATTTTGCCGCGCGCTTCGTACAGGAAAAACTAAAAGAAATATAAAAAAACGGAGTAAATATGGGAAATAAGGTTATCTGACGAAGAAAAATACAAATATTTGAAGAATTTCGATGATATCCCCTTGTAATCACCTCTCATGCTGTGATATTATAAAATATAGCTCAGCATGGGAGGGATTTTTATATGAATCAGAGTAAACTGAAGGATTTTCTCGACTCTTCGCCCAGCATTCAGGAGTTGAGAAAGTTAGCTAAGATGTTAGGGCTCAAACTAAAGCGCACAATGAAAAAACGAGACCTAATAAAACTGTTGAAAAATGAACTGGAGAAAATGGAAGTTATTTCATCAATAACTTCTGCTCAGAGAAGCCATGAGGAAAAACGTGTCCGTCTCTCGCAGCCAATGGATTTCGATCTTCCCAAAAGTTATCACAAAGACAAACTCGTCCTGCTTCCTGTAAATCCACAGTGGGTCTATGTCTATTGGGATTTTTCGAACGAAACCAGAGCGAAGCTTAACAGAAAAGAGGCTGTGTTGAGGCTTCATGATGTAACAAACATCTTTTTCAACGGCAATAATGCTCACAGAACAAAGGAAATCAAAATTACCATTGAAAACGGCAACTGGTATTTTAAAGTGGATTTTTCCGATGCCGACTATCTGGCCGAGATAGGCTACTACGAATCCAGTAAATTCGTCACACTCTTTCGTTCCAATTTCGTGAGGACTCCATGTGACCATCCGAAATTCGTAGAAGCAGAAAAATGGATTAATCTCAAAACAAGAGAACGCAGAATCATCGAAACTTCAATGGAAGAGAAAAAAGCGATAGAGAAATTTGTTCCCAGTTCCATCACGAGCTTTATGAACCCTTCCTCAGAAGAATTCATAAGGGAGTTTTCAAGTTACAAAAGCGGTGGTGCAAAGCATGAGTAAGGGCTACTTCGTGCTGATGTTGCATGCCCATTTGCCATATGTAAATCACCCTGATTTCCCTCAATTCATGGAAGAGAGGTGGCTTTTCGAAGCCATTAGTGAAACATATATCCCTCTGTTGAGAGCTTTTAAGCGGTTAAAAAGTGACAACATACCGTTTAAGGTAACTATGAGTATCACTCCCCCTCTCATGGAAATGCTGGGTAACCTGGATCTGAAAAAAAAGTACCTTTCCTATCTTGATAAAAATATTGAACTAGCAGAGAAGGAAGTAAAAAGGACAGCTGCCGAACATCCGACAAAGCACAAAATGGCGCGATATTATCTTGAAGACTTTCTCGACCTCAGGAAGATATACAGATCGGTAAACGGAAACCTCGTTTCAGCGTTCATGGAATTTCAAAGGGACGGAAATCTCGAAATCATAACCTGTAACGCCACACATGGTTTTCTGCCACTCATGTCCCGGTATCCAGAGGCCGTCGAAGCGCAGATTAAAATCGGTGTAGAAACCTATCGCTATCACACAGGCGTGATGCCAAAGGGAATCTGGCTCGCCGAATGCGGGTATTATCCCGGCCTTGAACAGCACCTGAAAAAAAACGAGCTTTCTTTCTTCTTTGTTGATTCTCATGCTTTGTGGTATTCAGAACCTTCAGCCAGGTACGGTGTTTATCGTCCGGTGGTAACACCTTCTGGCGTCTTTGTGTTTGCCAGAGATCCCGAATCGAGCCAACAGGTCTGGAGCGCTGAAGTCGGATACCCAGGAGATGGAAGATACAGAGAATTTTACAGGGACATTGGTTTCGACCGCGAAGAGCAATATATAGCCCCATATATTGACCCCAGTGGTACGAGGTGCAACACCGGTATAAAATATCACCGAATCACCTCTAAAAGCGTTGGACTAAATGACAAAGATTATTACGATATAGATAGAGCCATGGAAGCTGTCAGGGAACATGCGAAGGACTTCGCTTCCAAGAAAAAAGAACAGGTGGAACGCCTGTATGAAGCCTTTGGAAGAATAGAACCTGTGATCGTTGCTCCTTTCGATGCTGAGCTATATGGACACTGGTGGTTTGAAGGCCCCTTCTTTATTGAAGAGCTTTTCCGCGCATTGGCAGATACCAAACAGGTGATCCCGGCTACCCCTGTAGAAGTCATCAATTCTATTGACGAAGTACAGGAAGTAGTCCCGGCGGCATCCACATGGGGAGCCAATGGCTATAATGAAGTCTGGTTAAACGGGAAAAACGATTGGATTTATCGGCATCTTGATGAGGCTATCGAAAAGATGATTTCTGCAGCAAGAACGTACTACAACGAAGAGGATGAATTGAAAGTCAGAACCCTGAATCAGATGGCTCGGGAACTGCTACTGGCACAGTCCAGCGACTGGGCATTTATTATGACAACAGACACCACTGTCGAATACGCAATGAACAGAACAAAGACGCATATAAAAAGGTTCAACGACCTCTATGAAAAGCTCTTGAACAATACTCTCGATCCGAAAGAGCTCGAGACATTGGAATGGATAGACGGTATTTTTAGAAATATCGATTACAGAGTATACGCAGGCTGAGTTGAGAATAATCACAATAAAATGCCGGACCACTGGTCCGGCATTTTGTTTGCTCGACATCGAAGAGCCGTTTGTCGTTGATCGTCTTCCGTTGGCCGTCTTCCGTCAACCGATAAGAGCCCGCTCTTTCGTTTTCTTCACCTACAACCTACAACCAACCACCGACAACGGTTTCTTACATCCGCCGAAGGCGCAAATCCGTTCCGTAGGAACGCATAGCCACAAGGAGCCGTTTACCGTTGGCCGTTTTCCGTTGACCGATAAGAACTTTCTTGGGAAGAGCGGGTATGGGGTATGGGGTCTGGGGTGTAGAACGAACAACCTACAACCAACCACCGACAACGCGGGCTTGCGGTGTCTGCAGGCCTCTTGTTGAAATTAGAGTGCATATCTTAGCGATTTGAACAAGTAAGCTATTTTCTTTAAATTGATAGTCATCGAATCACTTTAGAATTAATTTGTTCAAGATGAAACTCAATTAACGACCACAATGAAGAGATGGAAGTTCTTTTTTGAATACTTTTCTCCCGATCATTGTACAGTAAAGTAAAATATGTTTGCTATTAATCACTGTCTACCGTTCAAGGTGACGAATACAGAAACCGAACAACAATCATAATATTTCTTAGTAGATTTTTATAATACTACTCGCTTTGTTGATGTTTTTATTGTAAGCTGTGATATAATTTAGTATTGTCAGGGGGAGGTGGCTGCATGCCTCCCCTTATTGGTTGATATAGCAGATATCACGGTGAGTGGAGGGAGAATTGAATGAACAGAAGACATTGGCTCAGAAAAATCCAGGTCCCAGTTATATGGGCAATTGCCGTCCTTTTCGGAGCGGGGGTTATATGGTGGTCGGTGGCCACTTATATGT
Source organism: Kosmotoga pacifica (assembly GCF_001027025.1). Taxonomy (GTDB): domain Bacteria; phylum Thermotogota; class Thermotogae; order Petrotogales; family Kosmotogaceae; genus Kosmotoga_B; species Kosmotoga_B pacifica. The sequence continues at coordinate 1,538,605 of NZ_CP011232.1, read as the reverse complement.
CCGGAAGAAAGATCAACACTAGTTCAACAACGGATTTAAACATTGAAAATACCATTGCTTATTTGACAAAAAACGGGACACCACTTGAAGACGAAAGATACTGGATAACCTATTCTGAGTTTACGGGAACCGTTCGAGATTCTCTCGATGGTCTTAAGAAACAGGGAATTGTGCTTGACCCTTACTTTGGAGATGCTCAACGCCCGAGTGAAATGGACTACAGATATGGTATCCTTTTGAGCCTTGTGGACCAAAAGGTACTCAGTTACTACGCATTTAATAAAGGCATATACCCCACAAAAGAAGAACTCGACGCCGAGACAAACAAGATCGTTGATCAGTACACTTCAAGCGAAGAGTATAAGCTTCAGATAGAACAGCTTTATGGCTCGGTCGAAGCTTTTAGGCAGCTTGTGGCAAAATATGTTACAAACGAACTGCTGCAAACAAAGGTGATGAACGATATTTTCCCGAACCTCGACAATGATATCAAGGAGTATTTCGCTGAAAACAAGGACGAAATCAAAAACAAGTACGAGAAAGTTGAAGCCAGTCACATCCTTGTTGACTCTGAGGCCAGTGCTACCGAGATAAAGAATCTCATCGAAAGCGGAGACGTTTCTTTCTCAGAAGCGGCGAGTGAGTTTTCAATTGATGCTCAGAGTGCAATGTTGGGTGGAAGCTTGGGTAGTTTCGGACATGGCCAGATGGTTCCTGAATTTGAAGAAGCGGTTTTCAGCGCTACGCCGGGAGTCATTGTTGGTCCGGTAAAAACTGAATATGGTTACCATCTTATAGAGGTAGCCACTAAAACGACCTTTGACACCTATGACGAGCTTGTAAAAAGTCCCGTCTACGAACAGGTCAAAAAGGATTATCAGAATCAGGAATTCAATACCTGGCTCAAAGAATACAAAGAAAAGGAAGGCATTGGTTATGTCATCAATGAGCCTGATTTGAAGCTATACGAAGAATACAAAAAATCAGAAAGCGAAGAGGCTAAGGCGGCTTTCCTTGAAAAACTGGAAAATTCCCTCTTTGATTCCGAAGGCAATATTGTCATCGTGAACAGTTTCCTCGCTCCCGCTCTATATGTTCAGCTCACCGATGAAAAGCTCGACAACCTCGATTCCGAGATTTTTAAATTGAAGAGTATGATAGAGCTATATGAAAATCTGCCGGCAACTGTGACCTCCCTCACCACAGAAGAAATAGAGAACAAAGTCGCAGAGCTTGAGGACAGTACCGACACAGAACTCAAAACTTTATATTCCAATGCTAAAAGGTTGAAAGATTATGAAGCTGAAACTGGACTCACAGGAAAAGAAGACGTCAATACGAAACTGGCAGAGCTTAAAGCTGAGAAAGAAGAACTCGATGCGAAATTCGCGCGCGTCGTGAAATTCCTCTACGAAAACATTCCCTACTCCAGCAAAGTAATTGAATACGCATACAAAGTTGACAACGCAAATCCTGAAGTCGTTTACAGATACAACGAACTAAAATACAATCAAAACTTAAAACCTTTACTAAAGGATCCAGCGACTCTTGAAAATTATGTCAACTATTACAAGCAGTACTTCGGAGACAATGCGAGAAGTTTCCTCATCGATTATCCACTTCAGAGTATCGAACAGGAGCTGAACCAAAAAGTCATCAAACCAACTGATGTAGCGACAGAACTTAAAGTAAATGCCCTGTTCTTACTGGTGGACGCTTATGAGAAGCTCGCAAACATTTCAAGTGGTACACCGCTTTACCAGATTTACTTGCTGGGTGAAAAGCGCTATCTTGAAGAACTCAACGAGCTAATGCCTGGAGACACAAACATCGGCAACAGGATCGAGGCGATAGACACGCTCTTGAAGGCGCCCTTAGAATCACCCACCCCTGAAGCCACTGAATAAAGCGAAACGGGGTGGCAAAGCCACCCCGTTTTAATTCTGGCTGGGGCGGGAGGACTCGAACCTCCGCATGTCAGAGCCAAAATCTGATGCCTTACCAGCTTGGCTACGCCCCAACACATAAAGATTCTAACACCGCCATTTTAAGGTGTCAAGAACGTGGGGAGGGAAAGTAGTGAAGCCAATTAGGGTGAAAGTAAAAAATTTGAACAGGGAGGATTTCTTTCCCAGGGGTACGTCATTAGCTGAAATCGCCAAATTTTATCAGGAAGAGTTCACCTCACCCATCATGGCTGCACGGATGAACAATGCTATGGCAGAATTGATAAAAAGAGTGAACGAAGATGTTGAGATCGAATTTGTAGATCTCAGAGATACGGATGGATTGAGGATCTACACTAGAGGAATACTATTCATTCTGTTTATGGCCGTAAGGCAGCTATACGGGAAGGTGAAGCTTTATGTCCACCATTCCCTCGGTTCCGGTCTGGTATGCGAAGTATCCGGTATAAAAGAAGTAATAGACCTAAAAGCCATTGAAGAAGAGATGAAAAAGATTGTGGAGAAAGACCTCCCCTTCATCAAGGAAACCATCAACAAATTTGAAGCGATAAAACTATTTTCCGAGGACAATCAGAGAGAAAAAGCCATACTTTTCAAATACAGAAAAAAGAGCACGGTGAATATCTACCGTTGCGGTGAGTACTTCAACTACTATTATGGGTACATGCCCCCGTCAACCGGTAATCTTAAATGGTTTGAACTATTCCCTTATAAACAAAAGTATTTCATACTGAATCTCCCCACCACTCACTCACCTACAAAAGTACCTGAATTCTCCGATCGACCAAAACTCGCCTCGGTATTTATGGAACACGAAAACTGGGGAAAAATTCTCGGAGTGAAGACTGTAGGTGAATTGAACAGTATAATAGCATCTGGGGATGCCGAAATAGCTGAACTGATCCGAATCGCTGAGGCTTTACATGAAAAGAAAATCGCAAATATAGCCGATATGATCAGCCGAAGAAAGGGGACCAGACTGATATTAATAGCGGGTCCCTCGAGTTCTGGGAAAACGACTTTTTCTAAACGATTAATGCTTCACCTGAAAGTACTGGGTTATCGTCCAATACAGATATCTCTCGATGATTATTTCGTTGACCGTGAAAAAACACCAAGAGATGAAAACGGAAACTACGATTTTGAATCTATACACGCCCTGGACCTCGAATTGTTCAACCAGCAGATGAACCAACTTATGGAGGGAAAAGAAGTATACCTCTCGAGCTTCAATTTCAAGACCGGTAAAAGGGGCTTTAGAGAGACACCAACGAAAATAGACGAAGATCAGCCAATTATCGTCGAAGGCATACATGGATTGAACGAGCTTCTCAGTAGTAGCATAACTTCCGAAAAAAAGTTTAAGATATATGTAAGCGCACTAACTCAGATGAACCTTGATGATATGAACAGGATTCCAACAACGGATGTCAGATTACTAAGGAGAATCGTGAGAGATTATCGTTATCGTGGGCACAGTGCCCTTGATACAATAAGAATGTGGGAAAGCGTTCGCAACGGCGAAGAAAAGTATATTTTTCCCTATCAAGAGCAAGCCGACGTGATGTTTAATTCCGCTTTAATATATGAGCTTGCTGTACTCAAAATGTTCGCTGAACCTTTATTGCTACAGATAGATAATACAAAACCTGAATTTTCTGAAGCAAAACGATTACTTCGATTTATCGACTATTTCCTGCCTGTTACGGCAATGGAAGAGATACCCAAGACATCCATCTTGAGAGAGTTTATTGGCGGGAGCACGTTCAGATATTAACGCGAAAGGAGAATAGGTGCATGGAGGAAATTTCTAAAGAGGACCTGATAAAACGACTGAAAAGGATCGAGGGACAGGTTCGCGGACTCCAGCGCATGATCGAGGAAGAGCGCGACTGCAGTGATATATTGATACAGGTCTCCGCCGTTGTTTCAGCCTTATCAAAGGTCTCAGAACTCACAGCCAAGAGCTATGCTCATAAGTGCATTCTAGAAATGAACGAAAAAGGAGATGTTTCTGAACTGGATGCTCTCATAGAAAGTATAATCAAACTCAGGAGGTTCTAAAATTGATAAAATCCGGGGATAGAGTCCTCGTACTTACCGATGATGATTCGCGTTATTTAATAACCTTGAAAGAAGGCGGGATATTTGGTACCCACCTTGGTAACATACTGCATGAAGAGATCATTGGGAAAGAGTATGGGGATGTCATAAAGATCGGTAGAAGCTTGGCATATTTGCTGAAGCCCGGCATCGTAGACCACATATTCACCCTCAACAGACGAACGCAGATCGTCTATCCCAAAGATATGGGCTTTATCATATTAATGCTTGATATAAAAGACGGCGATCTGGTGATCGAATGTGGAGCGGGGAGCGGTTCAATGACAGGCGCTTTTGCAAGGTTCGTTGGACCGAATGGAAGGGTCGTTTCTTACGAGAGAAGAGAAAAATTCATGGAGCGTGCAAGGGAGAATGTCAGCCGTCTCGGGTTAGAGAAACGGGTAACCTTCAAGTTGAAAGACATCGAAGAGGGAATCGACGAAACAAATGCTGACGCTTTTTTCCTCGATATTCCAGAGCCCGTACCACATCTAAAAAACGTCCTCAATTCCCTCAAAGGTGGGGGAAGGTTTTGTGTCCTTTGTCCTACGACAAATCAGGTTCAGGACGTTCTTGAAGCCCTGAAAGAACTGGGGGCAGTGGATGTAGAAGTGTGGGAAATTTTCGTTAGAAAGATGAAGACAAATCCAAAGAGGTTTAGACCAGAGGACAGAATGGTCGGCCATACTGCCTATTTGATCTTTGGTGTGAAAGTCTCTAGAGGAGGCGAGATTGGATGAAAAACAGAAAAGTCATTAAAATCCTTGCCATAATGGCAATAATAGTCAGTGTATTCGTTTTTGGCGCGTTTAAAAGTCTGAAATATGACGAGATGCTATCGAAATTCCAACCCGTTTTTGAGATACTAAACTACGTTCAAAAGGCTTATTATGATGTAGAAAAGGTCGATTACGACAAAATACTCAATGAAACGCTCAAGGGGGTTATGAAGGGACTTGATGATCCATTTGCATGGTATTTTACGCCCGTCCAGACCACTGAAAACGAGATAGAAACAAAATCGGAATATGGTGGCATAGGCGCCGTGGTTCAATACAACACGGAATACGACTGTCTTGAAGTTGTAGCACCCATGGTGGATAGTCCAGCTGAAGAAGCTGGTTTGCTCACAGGAGACCTCATTTTCGAAATAGATGGACACCTTGTTTCCGAAACGGGTTATTACGAATCAGTGAATCTGCTCCGGGGCACTCCAGGCACGGAAGTAACAGTAAAAGTGATGAGAAAGGGATTCGAAGAGCCTTTGACAATAACAATTACCAGAGCAAAAATCAAAATCAAAACAGTGAAGTATTCGAGCATTGACTACAATGGCTGGGACATCGGTTATGTGAGGATAACGCAGTTCAGCAATCCGACCTATGAGGAATTTCAGAAGGCACTTTACAGCCTTATCGGCTTTGACGCTTTCATCATTGACTTGCGAAACAACCCAGGAGGGCTCTTGAGCAGTGTATTGAGAATTGCGAGCCTTATTCTACCAGAAGGGAAAACTGTGATCACCATAAGAGATAGGAACGGTTCAGAAGAAGTTTACAGATCCTGGGGCGGCTATTTTAGCGATCTGCTTAAAGACAAACCAATAGTCGTTCTTGTTAACGGTGGTAGTGCTTCGGCTTCAGAGATTCTCACAGGTGCACTAAAGGATCACGGCGTTGCGACTGTCGTCGGAACAAAGACCTTTGGAAAGGCCGCGGTACAGACAGTCTACAACTTATCAAACGGTGGGGAAATTTGGCTTCCAACCGCTCATTACCTCACGCCAAACGGTTCTGATATTCACCTGAAGGGTATTGAACCGGACATCACGGTAGAAGCAACTATCAGTACCAATAGCAGTAGTGAATTGACAGTTTCAAAAGTCGAGCTCGATCCAGAATCCGATGTGCAGCTGAAAAAAGCTTTAGAAGTTATTGAGGAAAAGCTAAAACTAAAATGACATGCGTTTTACCGGATATGTACTCATTTTTGCCGTTTTAGCCCTCGTTTTTGGCACGGTGGTTCTCTTTCAAACGGATTTGAACCAGAAAGAAATTTTTATACGAAGAGTCCCAGCTCCGGTCTTTAAAGTCGAATCCGTTTTTTATACGCCATTACGAAATGCTGCAAACAAGCTCAAAGCGTTATCAAACGCAAGTGCGGTAATTGAAAGTTCAAAACAGCTGGGGCTTGGACCATGGACGTATATCGTCAAATCCAGAAAGCTGGGTATACTATCAACGAATTATTCGCAGTATGAAAAGCTCGCCCTCTATGCACGAATGGAAACAGGACTGAATGTTGAAAGTCAGAAGGTGTATTCGTTTCTTTTCGGAAAACGGCGTTTAATAGAAGAAATCCGGGACTATGGTTCCTTTTTCATAAGGTATACAGCGGGATATTGTCTAATTTCAACTGAAGAATACAGTGAGTACCAGGAAGGGGAGCTAAAGCTGAGCAATGTATTTGAGTTAACAGATAAGAACGTGGGATATTTCATTTATAATATCATCAACGGTAATGGATCGGTGGCTGTGTGTGATGATGTTGAGCTTTCTCAAAAAGTGGCTTCTATCCTGGATAGCCATGGGCTAGTCAGAATGCCACTTCGCTTTTTTCTAACGACAAAAAACACGGTGAGATGAGATGGAGCTGATTTTTGATACTGTTTTTCTACCTAAAAAGGCTTTTTTGAGAGCTGATAGAAGAGCATTATGGCTTTTACCCCTGATATCAGGAGCGTTTGTGGTAACTTTTTTTCCCATGTTTTCGATGTTCAGCAAAGCTATGGGAACGTCTTTCGGTGTTAGATTGGCTATTATGGTTGCCCTGGCTCCTATAATCTACATTTTTGCAATCAGCACGGTTTATAAGAGGGTGTTCAATGACGCCCTTTTTTATTCCATACTTTTGTGCTATGTTCCATACCTGTTCACACCACTTACCTTATTGACAAATGAGCGGCAGTTTTACATCCTTCTCCCAATTGGGTTCTGGTCGTTGGTATTAGAGTGGGTCGCATTAAAAGTAAAAGGGGGATTGCAACTAAAAGCTCTGTTATTGCCTTTGACATTTAAAATGGCCAGAACGGCTTTGCTCATCTGGCTATTATTTGTGTGGTGATCCAATGAGAAAGTTCGCTGCTTTTGTTGTCAATTACAAACTGCCCATAATCGCCGTCTTTTTATTCCTGACGGTTATCGGAGGTTATTATGCCAGCAAGCTGGTCGTAAATTCTGATCTGATGAAAATTCTTCCGCCCGACGATCCGGTGATAAAACGATATAGAGAGTTTATGCGGAACTCTAGCACAGGTGATATAACTTATGTGGTGCTTCAGACCGATGAAAAGAATGAAAAAGGTGTCGAAAAACTGAAAAGGGCAGCCAAAGAGCTGTTTTCTTCTTCAAAAGATTTTCCATATATCGAAGGCTTCGTGAAATTCGACTATCTCTCGGAACTGGGTGCACTGGGTATGGTGCTCGTAGATCCGGAAAAGATACCATCATTCGATAGTGTTCTCAACATCTCCAGTGACCTAGAAAAGCTCCTCAATTACGAGTTTACTGCCATACACAATGCGGGACTCTCTTTTTGGCATTTGATGAACATGTACAGAGAGATAAGCAACCCAGGCACCAGTAGAGATTATGAAAGCTATATAAGACTTCCTGACGAATTTCCAGAAAACGACCCGATGATTCTTATTATGGGATTGAAATTAAACGGTGCTTCTGCTGACATAGATTATGTGTTAAAGGTAATACCAGAATTAAAAGCGTGGATAGAAAGCAGATTGGAACCCTTTGACATTAAGTACAGTCTAACGGGAGACCATTTTGGCACTTATGAATCCTACAAACAAGCTAATAGGGACTTCACTGTAACTACCATTATTTCATTACTCGGAATTGCTCTGCTTTTCTATTCCGCATATTCTAGCGTAAAAATCACGCTCTACATCTTCGTTTCTCTGATTGTGGCCATGCTTATAACTCTGGGAATTGCATATCTTATTTTCGGGGAGCTCAACATAGTAACGACATTCGTAAATGCCATCACGCTTGGATTGGGGATAGATTATGGCATTCACATAATCACCCGGCTATCGGACGAATCTAAGCGAAACAAGATTCAGCGTACGATACTGGCAAGCACTTATAGAGCCATTACAAAACCACTCCTTGTAAGTATGATCACTACTGCGCTGGTCTTCGTAATCCTTGCACTCATCGATGCTCCGGCAGTTAGAGAATTGGGAGTCCTCACTTCTATAGGCATAACAGTCTTCTTTGCCGTGATGTATATCTTTTTGCCAGCTCTGGCATTGAGCAGTATCAGCAAAGGTGGGGCGTCTGCGAAAATCCATTCCCTCGATAAATTCTTCTATTATATAGCAGGGTCAGTGCGAAAGTTTAGGCGACTGTCATTGACTGCTGTGATTCTCTTCCTGTTGATTATGAGCTATCTGGGGATCTCAAACCTGAACAATTTTTCCTACACTCCCCCTGGGCTGATGGCAGAAAAGTCAGAAATGCTTTCAACGTTGAGTTTGATTGAACGCGTATTCAAAGCGAGTATTGCAAATACTGTACCTTTCATCGTAAAAGCCGACGACATGAAAGACGTTTACGAAAAACTCAAAGATAATCCTTATATTGGGAACCTGTTTTCATTGCTCGATATAGTCCAGGGCGATGAAGAGGAATATTTTTCCCAGTTCAAATCTCTGATCAAGAAGATAAACTCTTTCAGAGGATCGCCGGTTCTGGAAACCCTTTTGAGAAAAGCGAGGTATTATGATACCCTTATTGAGCTCATCGACAAATCACAAAACATCAATGATCCCGATGAACTCATTAACTTTGTAGCTGCAAACCTACCACCCTCATTGAAGAAGCAACTTATTTACGAAGCACCCGATGGTGAAAAGTATTTTATAATTAAAGCAGAACCAAAAGACCGGATATACAGGAATAATGTGATAAAGATCTTGTTTGACAGTCTTGGTGAACTTAAAAAGTATGTCGGTGGTTATCCACAGGTATTTTATTACCTGATGGACACGATAAGAGGCATTTCAATACCCATTTCTTTGATTGCCATGGTGCTGGTCTTTCTCGTGGTGCTCACCGACAGGAAGAATATCAGTGACAGCATCAAATTACTCATTCTCATGTTTGGTATACTCATTGCCATGTTCGGTCTCATGGAACTTCTTGGTATCGATACAACGTTCATAACTATAATTTCAGCTCCTCTTATAATAGGCATCGGTGTGGATAGCCTCGTGCATATGATACACAGTTCTACAGTCAAAAATACCTATGAAACTGCGAGAACACTCAAATCGGTGGCCATGTCTTCAGCGACTACAATACTCGCCTTTTTCAGCTTTGCTTTTGCACAAGGAAGGCTATTGAGAGACTTTGGACTCAGCATGGCTGCTGGCGTGTTTGTCGCTCTGGTTGTTGCCACCATGGCTGTCCCTGTGTTACCATGGAAGGAAAAGACCAGGACAGGAGGTTGAAGTTGGATGCCATTGCATTTGCTCGTTGTTTATTTAGTAGCAGATCATGCTTTTGTGAACAGTTACAAGCTGAAAGATCTCGAAAGGCTTAATTTCTGGAAGCATTTTATTTGGGCAGCACTTGTTTTTTTGGCCTTTACGTTTGATTCGCTCCTGACAAGCTCACTCGGTATTCTTTTATTTTCCTTCGCTATCGCGGGAGAATTGGGAATCCTCTATATGAGAAAGAGCCTCCCTGACGATCTCATTGAGATAATTGCCGTTGGATATTTTTTGATACTCTCTTTTCTAAGCAGAAACTACTTCAAGGATTCTTACATTACCCCTCAGTTTTGCTGGTATTTACTGGGAATGTTGCTTGTCACAGTAGGTGTGACTTATTTCTTCAGAAAAGGCATTGTTACAAAAGAGGAAAAGGATTCCGTAGGGATTTCAGAAAGACTGGCACTATATATTTTCACCTTCGCGGGTCTTTTTGAGTGGCTGGCGATAGTGACGCTTGCAGGATTTCTCTATCGCCTCTTCTTCTCAAAGACCAGCAAATGGGAATGGGTCTTGAGTCCCATATTCGGGATAGGCATTTCTATTGTGTGGCTGTTTGTTATGAAGGGGGTTTTTTGAACGTTATACGCGATAGGGGATATTCACGGTTGTTTTAAGTCCCTCAGAGCCCTGATTAGAAAAATCAGGCCGCAAAAGAAAGACAGGTTCGTCTTTCTCGGTGACTATATTGACAGAGGTCCACAGTCCCGAGAAGTAGTAGACTTTCTGATAAACTTCTCAACTAAATATGATTGTGTGTTCCTGAGAGGAAATCATGAAGCAATGCTTCTGGATTATCTACATGGAGGTCCTTGGGGAAAATATTGGGAACTGAACGGTATGGAAGCAACATTGCGTAGCTATGGCGGACTGGAGGGTATTCCTGAAAACCACATTCAGTTTTTTGAAAACACAAAACTCTACCACACAGATTCTGGTTATCTCTTTGTTCACGCTGGAATAAGACCAGGTATACCTCTTGAAATGCAAAAAAGTGAAGACCTTCTCTGGATTAGAGAGGATTTTATTTATTACGAAAGACCCTTCAAAAAAGGAACAGTAATCTTCGGGCATACGCCCAACTACCGGGCACCTCTAATTCTCGAGGGGAAAATAGGCATAGATACAGGATGCGTATTTGGTGGGAGTTTAACAGCTCTCAGAGTAGATGACATGAAATTTTTCTCCGTCGATTGCGCAGAGACCAAGCCCCAATCACGTTATTGACACCAACTTTAAGGCGTGTTAGAATGAAAGAGTAGGTGGAGAGGTGGCCGAGCGGCCGAAGGCGCTTGCCTGCTAAGCAAGTGAGGGTTTTTTACCCTCCGAGGGTTCGAATCCCTCCCTCTCCGCCATTTTCGTGTGCCCGTAGCTCAGCTGGATAGAGCGCTAGACTGCGGATCTGGAGGCCGGGCGTTCAAATCGCCCCGGGCACGCCAAAACAGCCGCTTGGCGGCTGTTTTTTTGTGCAAATTTTAGTCAACACTTCAAAACTACTGAAGATTTATGTTAGTATACATCCGAATACTTATTAGTGGGGTGTAAAATGATTGTCAGAATGCTAAGGATCAGAAATGGAATTTCACAGGAGAAACTCGCTGAAAAATTAGGAATCAGTAGAAGTACCTTATCAAGGATCGAGAACGGAAGAACGAGACTCACGGATTTCTTCCTCGCGGACGCCATCGCGGCAATTTTTGAGGTACCGGTAGAAGAACTCTTTCCAGATTTCGCTTTAAAGAGAAAGTCTCCGCCTTTTTACCATCGCAAGGAGGGTAAGTGCATTGGAAATGCTGGTATATGCAAGGCTGAAGAAGAGAATAACTCAAAAAGAGCTATCAGAAATGATCGGGAGGAATCCCGGTTATATATCAGCCGTGGAACGCGGAAAGCTGATCCCACCCTTCCCAATAGCCGATGAGCTCGCAAGAATTCTGGAATTACCCGTGGAAATAGCGTTTCCCGATTACTCCAGAAAATCCCTTTTACCTAAATGGTCAGAGCTCATGTACCTCAGGTCACTCGGTATTGACGTCTCTCCATATGCCGTGCTGCTTACCTTGTAAAAAAATCCCCGCTTAGCGGGGATTTTTACCACTGTGTAAGAATTATATAGAAGAGTTGCGCATATATCCTCGCCATCATCAACAGATCATCGATAAGTATCCGTTCATCAGGCTGGTGCTCCGTTTCTTCACGTCCGGGAAACAAAGGACCAAAAGCCACAGCGTTGGGAACAGCTCTGGCATAAGTTCCGCCACCTATGGTATGAAGTTGGGCCTTTTCCCCAGTAACGTTTTCGTAGATATCCACAAGGAGCTTTACGAGCTCGCTGTCCGGAGACATATAAAGGGGATCGTGATGATGTTCTCTAACGACTTCCAAACCTTTCAGAGCTTCTTCGACCTGCATTTTTATTCTCTCTTCATTGAAGAACACCGGATATCTGATATTGATTACCCCTTCAACCTTTTCGGCGTTAAGGCGCAGTGTACCAAAGTTGACAGTAAGAGGTCCAGACATTTTGTCATAGCCGGCTATTCCAAGGGAGGTTCCGTCGGTTTCGTAGCCTATTTTAGAAGCCACCGTTTTCACGAATTCCTGGAGCCCTGCCCTCGAAAGTTCGAGCTTCTCGAGGAAGTCGAGTAGCGCTGAAATGGCGTTCACACCCATTTCAGGTTTGGATCCATGAGCTGAAACGCCCTTCACAAATATCGCCAACGTATCGTTGTTCCTTTCCCACCTGATAGTCGCTTTATTTTCAGGCACAAAACTTTCAAGAACCGCTAACAGCTGGTCAACATCCCCTTTAATGACAGCCGTAGCATCTGCGGCCACCATGTTTGACGCCTCTCCACCTTTAAGTTCAATTATTTCAAAACCTTTCTTTTTCTCTCCTGTTCTTTTAGAAAATCTATAGTTCACAATACCTTTCTCTGCATAGATGAGGGTAAACGTTGCATCAGGAGTTACAGACATTTCCGGTACTTCTTCCCGTTCCAGATAATAAGTAATGCCACCCCAGCCTGATTCTTCATTTGTTCCGAATATTATCCTTATCCTATTTTTAGGATCAACACCAGCGTCTTTTACAGCCTTAAGAGCGTACAGCGCAGCGATCGTCGGTCCTTTGTCATCCACGACACCGCGCCCGAAAATGTAGCCGTCTTTGATAACACCACCATAAGGATCCACGCTCCAGCCAGTTCCTTCAGGCACTACGTCGAGATGGCCCAGAACACCGAAGAGCTTGCCAGAGTTACCGTATTGCACGTGCCCTGCATAATTGTCCACATTTTTGACCACAAAGCCAAGCCTTTCCCCCAACTTCAAAGCTTCTTCGAGGGCCTTTTTGACATTGATCCCAAAAGGGGCTTCCTTTTCAGGTTCACCCTGGACGGATGGGATTTTTACCAACTCTAAAATCGCTTCAATCATTTCCTCCTTAAGTGACATAAGGGCATCGTCAACTCTTTTGTTCATTGGAGCACCTCCTGATGTCATTTTTCAATATTTTAATAGTTCACGCACTTTTTGTGAATCACCTCTGTGGCATAGAAGTATACCTTCGTCAGTGACGACTAGAATGGCATCTTCTACAGAAGCAATTCTAACACTCCGATACGTTGTGTTGAAAAGGAGCGAATTCTTCACGTCATGAAGAACGAATTCACCTCTGATTACATTCCCGCTCGCATCTTTTTCTTCAAGCTCATAAACGGAATCCCAGCTTCCAACATCGTTCCAGTAAAAATTTCCGGGAATGACGAGCACGTTATCCGCCTTTTCCATTATTCCATAGTCAATTGATACTGATGGAAAGTTTTCGTAAACCTCTTCAAGGCTTTTTGCTTTCGCTTTCAGCTCTTCAAGGCCATGATAGATTTCAGGAAGATGAAGTCGGAGGGCACGATCGAAGACTTCTTTCCTCCAGATGAACATACCGGAATTCCAGTAGAAGTTACCCGCCTTCAAATATTCTTGCGCCTTTTTGAAGTCGGGTTTTTCATGAAACCTTTTGACACGGTAGCTACCCCTTTCCGGATTATGACTCTCACCCCGCTCAATATAACCGTATCCAGTGTGAGGCCTGGTGGGCGTGATACCGATTGTAATGAGTGCATCAGATTCCACCGCCTCTTCGATTGCTCTGGTAATGGTCCTTCTGAAACTCTCTAAATCACGAATGATATGGTCAGAAGGAAAGATGACCATAATATCTCCCGGTTCATAGTAAAGGCTTCCCAGCGCAATTGCCGGGGCAGTATTTTTGCCGAAAGGTTCTGTAAGAAGAGTGATTTTCTCCTCTTCCTCTTTTCCAATCATTTGATTGAAAATATTTATCTGTTCTTTTGTTGTAATTATGTGCACTTCATCTACAAGTGTTTTCAAACGTTCCATAGTCTGTATTACAAGAGGCTTTGAATCTCCAAAAGAATGAAATTGCTTGGGCCTTTTTCTGGTGCTTAGAGGCCACAATCTCTCCCCGATTCCTCCAGCCATGATGAGAGCTTTCACCATAAAAACACCCCCAAAAAGAGAATTCCCACTTTACATTTTGCGTTAATTTGTAGTAAAATTTCATAGCATACCTGGTAGGTGATCATTTATTGAAAAAAATCTATTTCATCAACATAATTTTAATAGCTATTTCCGCTCTGCTGGCTCTGGGACTCATCAACATGGTGGAAGAATTCACGTTTTCAGTTCGAATTCTTCCATTGCTGGTGTTCTTTGTTTTAACAGATCTCGTGCCTATCAAGACAAAACAGCTTCGCTTGATCACCAATTTTGCCGGAATGGTACCCCTTTTAATCTTTTGGAACCCCTATTTAGCACCATTTGCAGCTTTTCTCACCGCAATAAAAAAAGGTAGTTACAGTGAGCACAAAACTCAGAGAAAGCTATTCCGGGTCTTGCATAATTTCATAATGTATGCTTCTGGAGTATATTTTACCAGTTGGGATGGTAATCCTTATCTTTCCCTTCTATATTTCACCTCGATAGCCAAATTGTCGAGCATCGTTACAGGGGATATTTTGAATCAATATGTAAACGGAAGAAAACTTGCCTTCGAAAACCTTTTAGTTAACCTCATCGAAGCCTCCTATTTTTTCTTCCTCGCGATTATTGGTGGCATGTTGTGGAGCCTGCATTTAGCCGGTATGGCGTTCGAAGCGGGACTTACTTTTATGCTTTTCCCTCTGACGCTGATGGTCGTATGGATAATTGCTGGCTTCCTGAGAGCAAACGAGGAAGCGAAAAACAGTCTTTCCAGATTGAGGTCGATAAGGTCAAAGCTGGCAAAGACTCTTGAATTGATCTCAATAGTCAGATCAGAAAGTGACATAGAGAAAACACTGACTGATGTAGCCAACATCATCCGGGAGTCTATCGGGTACAAATACGTTATAATTAATCTTTTCGATGATGCAAACAATGCCATCCTCCGAATAGCTCAAGCCGGAATTCCAGAGGAGGAATTTAAGAAAATGCGAGAAAACCCACCGCCACTGGAATATTTCGATCAAGTGCGCGATGAAAAATACAGAGTCAGCAGATCATATTTCATGCCGGAGAGCTCTAAATTGCTCGACACAACCTATTCTTTCATGGGACATTATGATGAGCTACTCGAAGCTCAAGCTGAATGGCGACCGGATGATATACTTGTAATTCCCATTTACAAAGGCGAAAATATCGTTGGCTACATTTCCGTGGATGCACCTTTTGACGGCAGAAGGCCTCAATACGAAGACATAGAGATCCTCGAGATCGTAGCGGATCAGGTATTGCGGATCATCGAAGAATCGGAGAGATTCAGAGAAATCTTGATGGCAAGCAAGCTCGACCACGCAACGGGATTGTATACTCATACGGAGTTCTATTCGATTCTTGAGAGTGTGA